>NZ_JAKKFF010000115.1 GCF_022229015.1 Micromonospora foliorum | reverse complement strand
CCGACAGCCGACCGAGGTGCGGCAGGTTGGGCAGCCGGCCGGGGCGCGGCAGCGCCGGCACCCGACCACGCACCCAGCGCCACGCCAGCTGCGCGGTCGACGGGAACGGCGTGCCGTCCAACCGCGCGATCGTCCGCAGCACCGCCCGCTCCATCTCCGCGTCGGCAGGCGGGTCGAGCTGCCGCAGCCAGGCCCGTTGGCCGTACCGGTTGGCCCAGACGCAGACCGCGTCCCGCAGGTCGTGCAGTTGGACGCCGCGTTGGTGGCTGCCCGACCACAGGTCCGGCAACGACCTACCCAACTCCGCGTGCCACATCAGCGGCGGCATGTCGTCCAGCACCACCGCCATCCCGACGTGGTTCACCGGGCTGTTGGTGGTGAACTGGATCGCCCGGTCCGGCACGCTGCGACCCCGGAACACCCACACGTCACCGGTGCGGGTCAACTCGACGGCCTCATCCAGGCTGATGCTCATGAGGGTCTAGCCTAGGCCGATGCGGCAACGAATGCGGTGGTGGAAGGTTCTCGGGCTGGCCGGGCTCGCCGGCGTCGCGGCCTCCGGTGTGGTCATCGCGCGAGCCGAACGCCGTCGGCGCGCGTACACACCGGAGGAGATCCGGCAGCGGCTGCTGGAGCGGCACGCCCAGGCCGGCAATGCCGCGAAGCCGGGTGAGCCTGCCTGACTCGCTGTCCCTTGTAGATCGTTTGGGACAGCCGGGCAGGTCCATGATCGGTACGATGGGGCCATGACGACGCCCGTCGCACAGCGGCCCTTCGTCCTGTCCACCCCGGCCGCGCCGGTCGAACGACACGGCAACGTCGACCTGCACCTGCCCACCCACACCGGTCCCGCGCCCGCCGTCGTGGTGGTCCACGGCGCTCCGCTGCCACCCGACGCGCCCGACCCCCGCGACTGGCTGCTGTACCGCGGCTACGGCGCGCTGCTCGCCGCGAGCGGCGTGGTCACCGCGCTGGTCAGCTATCAGGTGTCCGACCTGTCGGCGCTGCCCGCCGCAGCCGACGACATCGCCGCGATGGTCGAGCAGGTCCGCGCCGATCCGCGGGTCGACCCGGAGCGGGTGGTGCTGTGGTTCTTCTCCGGCGGCGGCCTCTTCGCGGCCGACTGGCTGCGCGTCCCGCCGCCCTGGCTACGCGGGATCGCACTGACGTACCCGCTGCTCATCCCGTTCCCCGGCTGGCAGGTCGACGCTCGGTTCCTGCCGGTCGAGGCGCTCACCTCCGGCCCCGGCGTGCCACTGGTGCTGACCCGCGCCGGTCAGGACATCCCGCCGGTCCTGGCCGGCATCGACGCGTTCCTCCCCGCAGCGACCGCCCAGGGCTGGCCGATGCAGGTGATCGAGGTGCCGGACGGCCAGCACTCCTTCGACATCCTCAACCCCGGCCCGCAGTCCGAGACAGCCGTACTGGCCGCCCACGACGCGGTCCTGGAGCTACTCGACGCAACCTGACCACTGTCGCCTCGCCGTCCCACCCATTAATCGAGGCGGCATGAGCCACGCGCCGCAAGGGCAAGGCCGACGCGACGCAAGGACAGGACCGACGCGGCGCGGGTGCAAGGACAGGACCGACGCGGCGCGGGTGCAAGGGCAGGACCGACGCGGCGCGGGTGCAAGGGCAGGACCGACGCGGCGCGGGTGCAAGGGCAGGACCGACGCGGCGCGGGTGCAAGAGCAGGGCCGACGCGGCGCGCGCGAGGGCAGGGCCGATGCCGCGGCGGGCTACAGGTGTGCCGGATGCGACCATCCGCCGGTTGAGGTGTCGCGGCCCTGCATGATCGTGCTCGATCCTTGTTGTAGTGGCCTCCTCAGCGCAGGGAGGGGCCTGTTTCCTGGATCGAGCACGATCATGCAGGGCCTGGTGCATGTGGGGGCCGGCGCAGCTCAGTTCGAGTTCGTGCAGGGCGACATCAACACGACATACCGGGCGGGTCCACAGGAGTTTCAGCCCTGCCCCGGGCCGGCGCGGGTGTGCGCAAACGGTACAGCCGGCATGGTCCACTCGACTTCCTTGAAGTCGGGGCGTCCTCGACCTCGGGACACGGCGACTTTAAGGAAGCCGAGTCGATCACGGCGCCTCGCCCGCCGATCACGGTGGCGCCTTGTCCGCCGTGTCGATCCGCAGGCCTGGCCGGTGCGGGTGCGCGATCGGCACAGGCCGGGCATGATCCACTCGCGTTCCTTGAAGCCGGGGGGTCCCCGGCGCCGGGACACCGCGGTTTCCGTAAACGCGAGTGGATCATGCCGGCCTGTCCGCCCTGTCGGGTTCGGCAGGCGGGTAGGGTGGGCGCTTTGTCGGTTTTCGCCTCGGGTATCGGGTGGTCGGGGCCACCCCGCCGGCGGAATCGGCGGCCGGGCCGGGTCGTTATACGTGGCAGGCCCACCGCAACAGCCCGGGTCATTGGCGGGACGGCCCCGCCGGGAACACCCGCCGGGCCGCCCCGGTTACACCCCCCGCACGGCCAAGCACCACACAACGGCCGGGCAGGGCAGCCGCCGGGAACACCGGCCAGGCCGCCCCGGTTACACCCCCGAACGGCCGAGCGCCACAACGGCCGACCCCCCGCGGGAAGGCGGAATGACCTGCCACCGCGAACGGTTACACCCTGTCCCGACGCCGACCCCCTCGCGGGTCACCGGGCAGAACCCCTTCGAACTTCCCCCGCACGCACTGACCCCCGTTGAGTGCCGTGCGGGTTCCCCCGATGCAGAGGAGCACGCCATCATGCGTACCGATCTGATCCGTAAGACCGCCCTGACCGCCGCCGGCCTCGCCTTCACCGGTGGCGCCATCGCCGGGCCGGTGACCGCCGCGTACGCCGCGTCGGATGCCAAGCCGGCCACCCAGACGCAGAGCGACCGTAAGCCCGCCGGTGAGCGTCAGCTCGGTGTGCGCTACGAGGCGCAGCCGAACTTCTACTACTGCGGCCCGGCCGCCACGCGTAACGCCCTGTCCGTGCAGGGCAAGGAGATCAGCGTGGACGCCATGGCCAAGGAGATGGGCACCACCGAGGCCGGCACCAACTCCATCAACGACATCACCCCCGTGCTGAACAAGGAAACCGGTAAGAACGACGCCTACCGCTCCGTGGAAATCAGCACCCCCGACGCCGACGCCAAGCAGACCGACACGCTGCGCGCCGACATCGTCAAGACCGTCGACGACGGCCGCGCCGTGGTCGCGAACATCGCCGGCACCAGCGTCGACACCGACGGCGGCGTGCACTCCTTCGAGGGCGGGCACTACATCAGCGTCGTGGGTTACCGCGACGGCGGGAACGTGGTGAAGATCGCCGACTCCGCCGACCCGAACACCGCCTCCTACGAGGTCACCGTCGAGCACCTCGCCGACTGGATCGCCACCCGCGGCTACGCCACCAGCTGACCCGCACCACACCGAAGGGCCGGACCCCACCACGGGGCCCGGCCCTTCGGCATGCTCAGGTCAGTGCTCGCCCGGGCGGGTCGACTCAACGCCGGGGGCCACCACAGCCGCCTGACCGCCGGTAGGCACCTCGGCCGCCGTCATGTCGGCGGCGCCGTCGGCCGACGCGACGCGGTGCGCGCGGCGGCGCAGCCACCAGGTGCTGCCGAGCCCGGCGAGCACCGCGAGGACCAGCCCGGCCCAGGAGATGTCCTTCAGCCAGTGTTCGGCCGCGCGGCCCACCGAGTAGAGCAGGTACGTCGTGCCGAAGGCCCAGACCAACCCGCCGGCCGCGTTCGCCAGCAGGAAGCGGCGGTACGGCACGTGCAGCGCGCCGGCGAGCGGCCCGGCCAGGATTCTCAGCAGTGCCACGAAGCGACCGAAGAAGACCGCCCAGACGCCGTGTCGGGCGAAGCTCTGTTCGGCACGGGCGAGTTGCGCCGGGCCCAGGTGTTTGGGGAACCGTCTGCCCAGCCGGGCGAGCAGTGGACGACCGCCGCGTCGGCCAATGGCGTACCCAATGGAGTCGCCGACGATGGCGCCGAACGCGGCGGCGCTGGCCACCCACTCCGGCTCCACCACTCCAGTGGCGGCGAGCAGGGCGGAGCTGACCAGGACGATCTCGCCGGGCAGCGGGACACCCATGCTCTCCACGCCGATCACTCCGGCGACGATCAGGTAGATCACGCCCGGAGGCAGCGCCGAGAGCCAGTGCTGAACGTCGATCACTCGGCACCCCTTCCGAATCGGCCCCGACCCTACCCCGCCGGCCTGACGACGCGGCGTGGTCGTGCGCCGCCCAACCCGTGACGCCGAGTTGCGCAGATAGCAAGACGGACGTACGGTTTTGTTGGAAGCGGAATCGGGCGGTAAGTGTCACCTAACCTCGGCGGCACCCCGGCCGGTGCGACAGACTGCTCAGGACTACTCACGGTCGCTGGTGTGAAGGAGTACGACGTGGCGAGCCTCGACACCTTCGGTGCGAAGACCCAGCTACGCGTCGGAGACGCGAGCTACGAGATTTTCAAGATCGACAAGGTGGACGGCCACGCCCGGTTGCCGTACAGCCTGAAGATTCTGCTGGAGAACCTGCTGCGGACCGAGGACGGCGCGAACATCACCGCCGACCACATCCGCCAGCTCGGCGGGTGGGACTCCACCGCCGCCCCGAGCGTGGAGATCCAGTTCACCCCGGCGCGGGTCCTGATGCAGGACTTCACCGGCGTGCCCTGCGTGGTCGACCTGGCCACCATGCGTGAGGCCGTACGCGACCTGGGCGGCGACGCCAGCAAGGTCAACCCCCTCGCCCCGGCCGAGCTGGTCATCGACCACTCGGTCATCGCCGACCTGTTCGGCCGCGAGGACGCGTTCGCCCGCAACGTCGAGCTGGAGTACGAGCGCAACAAGGAGCGCTACCAGTTCCTGCGCTGGGGTCAGACCGCGTTCAACGAGTTCAAGGTCGTCCCGCCGGGCACCGGCATCGTGCACCAGGTCAACATCGAGTACCTGGCCCGTACCATCATGGAGCGCAACGGCCAGGCGTACCCGGACACGGTGGTCGGCACCGACTCGCACACCACCATGGTCAACGGCCTGGGCGTGCTGGGCTGGGGCGTCGGCGGCATCGAGGCCGAGGCCGCGATGCTCGGTCAGCCGGTCAGCATGCTGATCCCCCGGGTGGTGGGCTTCAAGCTCTCCGGCGAGATGCCGCCCGGCACGACCGCCACCGACCTGGTGCTGACCATCACCGAGATGCTGCGCAAGCACGGTGTGGTCGGCAAGTTCGTCGAGTTCTACGGCCCCGGCGTGGGCGCCGTGCCGCTGGCCAACCGGGCCACCATCGGCAACATGTCCCCGGAGTACGGCTCCACCGTGGCGATCTTCCCGATCGACGCGGAGACGATTCGCTACCTGGAGCTGACCGGCCGCGACGCCGCGCAGGTCGCGCTCGTCGAGGCGTACGCCAAGGAGCAGGGCCTCTGGCACGACCCGGACGCCGAGCCGGACTACTCCGAGCGCCTGGAGCTGGACCTGGGCTCCATCGAGCCCTCGCTCGCCGGCCCGAAGCGCCCGCAGGACCGGGTGCCGCTGGGTGCCGCGAAGACGCTGTTCCGCTCCGCGTTGACCGACTACGTCGCCGACGACTCCGTCGGTGAGCGGGACCTCAAGCCGGGTGTTCCCCGCGAGGAGCTGCCGCGCGGCGCCAACGGCCCGGCCGACGAGGCCAGCGCCGAGTCCTTCCCGGCCAGCGACCCGCCGGCCAACGAGTTCAGCGACCCGGCCGACGAGCCGCGTGACCTGGAGACCGCGGCGGTCGGCGCGGGCGGCCGGGCCAGCCACCCGGTCCGGGTCACCGGCGCCGACGGCGTCGAGTACGAGCTGGACCACGGCGCCGTGGTGATCGCCGCGATCACCTCCTGCACCAACACGTCCAACCCGCAGGTGATGATCGGTGCCGCGCTGCTGGCCCGTAACGCCGTGGAGAAGGGCCTGACCCGCAAGCCGTGGGTGAAGACCACCCTGGCGCCCGGGTCGAAGGTCGTCATGGACTACTACGAGCGGGCCGGCCTCACGCCGTACCTGAACAAGCTCGGCTTCAACCTCGTCGGCTACGGCTGCACCACCTGCATCGGCAACTCGGGTCCGCTGCCCGAGGAGGTGTCCGCCGCGGTCAACGAGCACGACCTGTCGGTGGTCTCGGTGCTCTCCGGCAACCGGAACTTCGAGGGTCGGATCAACCCGGACGTCAAGATGAACTACCTGGCCTCGCCGCCGCTGGTGGTCGCCTACGCCCTCGCCGGCACCATGGACATCGACCTGGCCAACGAGCCGATCGGTGAGGACTCCGAGGGCAACCCGGTCTACCTGCGCGAGATCTGGCCGAACAGCGCCGAGATCCAGGACGTCATCGCCCAGGCGATCGGCGCCACCGGTTTCAGCGCCGCGTACGCCGATGTCTTCGCCGGCGACGAGCGGTGGCAGTCGCTGCCGACCCCGACCGGCGACACCTTCGCCTGGGAGAACGACTCCACCTACGTGCGTAAGCCCCCGTACTTCGAGGGCATGCAGCAGGAGCCGAGCCCGGTCGTGGACATCTCCGCCGCCCGGGTGCTGGCCAAGCTGGGTGACTCGGTGACCACCGACCACATCTCGCCGGCTGGCGCGATCAAGGCGGACTCCCCGGCCGGCACGTACCTCGCCGAGCACGGCGTGCCGCGCCACGAGTTCAACTCGTACGGTTCCCGCCGGGGTAACCACGAGGTGATGATCCGGGGCACCTTCGCCAACATCCGGCTGCGCAACCAGCTGGTCCCGGGCGTGGAGGGCGGCTTCACCGTCAACCACCTCACCGGCGAGCAGACCTCGATCTACGACGCTTCGGTGGCCTACCAGGAGGCCGGCATCCCGCTGGTGGTGCTGGCCGGCAAGGAGTACGGCTCGGGCTCGTCGCGCGACTGGGCGGCCAAGGGCACGATGCTGCTGGGCGTCCGGGCGGTGATCGCCGAGTCGTACGAGCGGATCCACCGCTCGAACCTGATCGGGATGGGCGTGCTGCCGCTGCAGTTCCCGGTGGACGTCACCGCCGAGTCGCTCGGCCTGACCGGCACCGAGACGTTCACCATCACCGGGGTGACCGCCCTGAACGACGGTGAGACCCCGCGGACCGTGCTGGTCAGCACCGACACCGGCGTGGAGTTCGACGCCGTGGTGCGGATCGACACCCCCGGTGAGGCGGACTACTACCGGCACGGCGGCATCCTGCAGTACGTGCTGCGCCGCATGATCGCCAACTGACGTACCGAACACCTGAGGAGGGCCGCTTCCCGCGCTTGCGGGGAGCGGCCCTTCCACGTCTCTGCCGACGGACGCTCGCTCTCAAGCCAACAGGCCGAGCGGGTGGAGCGCAGCTCGTTCCCGTGCCCCGACTTGCTGTTTTGGGCCTTTGCTCTGCTTCACTCGGCGCAACACTGACAGTCCTATGCCGTTGCGTCCGTTGAAGCAGAGCAAAGGACGAACAAGTGGTGCGGCCAGCTCAGGAACCCCGCCGGGCTCTCGCTCAGCGCAGCCGCAGCGCGACAGCCCGTGCCTCCTCCTCGGTGAGGGGCAGGAACCAGAGGAAACGGCGGACGATGGCGACCGGATCGGGGCCGCCCGGCTGGCCGCGCAGGTCGCGGATCGCCCGGCGGGTGATCCGGGAGAACTCGGGGATCAGGGTCGCGCGACGGGCCGCGTCCGTCGGGGTCGCTCGCAGCGCCGGGCAGGGCCAGTCCTGACCGCGGGCGTCGCACGTCCACAGCGGGCCGTCGGCGGTGTGCGCGACCGGCGGGCCGCACCGGGATCGCCAGCGTGATTCGGGTACGACGTTCCCCGCGCGACCGTGACCACGGTACGGAGGGTGCCGTGGCCCGGTCGGGCCGGCGGTGATCGCACGGGGCAAGGGCGGCTGACCCGGTCGATTGCCCGGCCGATGTGAGCGGTTGCAGGGAGCTGTTCGTCGTGCCTGCCGACGTCGGCATGTATCCGGGCCTCGGTGGGCCGTTCACCGTGGCCGAGATGCCGGACGGGGCGCGGGTCGCGCACGTGGACAGCCAGGCGCAGGCGCAGCTCATCGACAAGGTTTCCGACGTTGCTACATTCGACCGACGATGGGAACGCATTCGCGACGGCGCCCTGTCACGGGTGCAGTCCCTCAACCTCATCAGGGAAGCAGCAGCATCATGGACCTGACCGGCGCTCGGTGGCGCAAGAGCAGCAAGAGTGGCAACAACGGCGGCGACTGCGTCGAGGTGGCCAACAACCTCGCGGGCATCATCGGCGTACGTGACTCGAAGGACCCGGCCGGTCCGGCGCTCGCCTTCGACCCGGCGGCCTGGGCCCGGTTCCTGGCGTTGGCCAAGCACGGCTGACCCCTCCCAGCGGTCGAGCATGCGGCCCTACGGTGCAAGTCAGCACCGTGTGTCGAGCGAGAAGATCGCGCCGATCTTGCAGTTTTGGTCGTCGACATGAGCGGGGATGCCCCTTGTGTCGGGACAGAAAATGCAAGATCGCGGAGCGGGGACAGACCCGGCCCGTCGATCATGAAGTTGTGGTGCCTGGTTTGGCAGTTCACGGGGGTTTTGTTGCCCACCACAACTCCATGATCGGCGAGGCGGTGCCGGTCCAGATGACCGACGTACCGCTCCTGATCGCGTGCGGCGGCTCCGCTAGCGGTCGAGGTCGTCGGCACGCTCGAGCAGCGCACGGCGCTCGGCACTCGACCCCACCGCTGCCGCCGCCTCCCGGAACAATTCGGCCGCGCGCGACCGGTCACCCTGCCGGGCCACCAGGTCGGCCTCCACCGCCACGGCGAGCGGGTAGCCGTCCAGCCCGCCCCCGGCCCGCGCCGCGTCGAGCAGGACCAACCCGGCGGCCGGCCCGTACGCGTACCCGTGCGCGACCGCGCGGTTGAGCGCGATCACCGGCGAGGGGCGGAGGTCGGCGAGCGCGTCGTAGGCCCGTGCGATCGTCGGCCAGTCGGTGTCGTCGGCCGAGGCTGCGGTGGCGTGGCAGGCGGCGATCCGGGCCTGCCACGCGTACGGCCCGTCGTGGCGTACCCGATCGAGGGCGGCCAGGCCCTCGGCGATGGCGGCGCGGTCCCACCGGTCGCGGTCCTGCCGCTCCAGGGTGAGCAGGGTGCCGGCTGCGTCGCGGCGGGCGTCCCGCCGGGAGTGTTGGAACAGGCACAGCGCCAGCAGTGCGGCGACCTCGGACTGCTCGGGCATCAGCCGGTCGAGCAGCCGGGCCAGCCGGACCGCCTCGTCGGCGAAGGCCGGCTCGCCGTCGACGACGTAGCCCCGGGTGAACAGCAGGTACAGCACGGCGAGGACGCCGGGCAGTCGCTCGGTCAGTGCCGGCCCGCTCGGCACCCGGTACGGGATGCCGGCCTGGGCGATGCGGGTGCGGGCCCGGGTCAGCCGGCGGGTCATCGTCGACTCGCTGACCAGCAGGAGGCGGGCGATGTCAGCGGTCGGCACGCCGCAGACGGTCCGCAACGTCAACGCCACCCGGGCTTCGATCGCGAGGGCCGGGTGGCAGCAGGTGAAGATGAGCCGCAGCCGGTCGTCCACCACGTCCTGGCCCACCTCCGGCTCCGGCGACGCGTCGTCCGGCGTGAGCAACGCCAGATCGTGCAGCTTGCGCCGCTCCACGGTGGCCCGGCGCAGCACGTCGATCGCCCGGTTGCGGGCCACCGTCATGAGCCAGCCGCCCGGGTTGGCCGGCACACCGTCGCCGGGCCAGCGCTCCAGGGCGACGGTCAACGACTCCTGGGCGCAGTCCTCGGCCAGCGCCCAGTCCCCGGTGATTCGGATCAGGGTCGCGACGATCCGGGGGTACGCCTCGACGCTGGCGGCCGCGACGGCCTCCGCCGCCACCGCGCCGGCCGGTGCCGGGGTGCGCACCGGCCGGCGCTGGGATGTGGACAAGTCGGTCAGTCGGACAGGTCCGCGAACGGACGCAGTTCCAGTCGGCCCTGGCGGGCCATCGGGTGGGTGCGGGCCACCTCGATCGCCTCGTCAAGGTCGGCGCAGTCGAGCAGGTCGAAGCCCACGATCACCTCGGCGGTCTCCGCGAACGGCCCCTCGGAGACGAGCAGCTCACCGTCACGAACACGGACAGTCGTGGCCGCGCTGGCCGACGCGAACACGTTGCCGGTCAGCCGGCGGCCACGAGAGTCGTTCTCCGCCACCCACTTCTCGATGTCGGGTAGCTCGGTGGGGTCGGTGTCCGGCTCGGTGTCGCTGCACACGAACATCATGTACTTCATCTGGTCGCTCCCTGGTTTCTCGGGGTATCGCCAGCATGACGAACGGCCGACAGCGTTCCGGACACCCTCCCCCGAAAAACTTCTGTCAGTCTCCGCTGGCGGCGCGGCGGCGGGCCTCGCGGGTCTTCATGGCGTGCTCCATCAGCGTGACGAGCACCTCCTTGCTGGACTCGCGCTGCCGGGCGTCACAGAGCAGCACCGGCACCCCCGGGTCCAGGTTCAGCGCGGCCTGCACCTCGTCGAGCCGGTACGTCCGAGCGCCCTGGAAGCAGTTCACCGCCACCACAAAGGGCGTGCCCCGACCCTCGAAGTAGTCGATCGAGGGGAAGCAGTCGGCGAGCCGGCGAGTGTCGGCCAGCACCACCGCGCCGATCGCACCCAACGCCAACTCGTCCCAGACGAACCAGAACCGGTCCTGCCCGGGCGTACCGAACAGGTACAGCACCAGGTCGTCGCTGATGGTGATCCGGCCGAAGTCCATGGCCACGGTGGTGGTGGTCTTGCCTTCCACCCCGGACAGGTCGTCGATGCCGACCCCCGACTCCGTCAGCACCTCCTCGGTGCGCAACGGCCGGGTTTCGCTGACCGCGCCAACCATGGTCGTCTTGCCCACGCCGAAGCCGCCCGCGACCAGGATCTTGATCGCGGTGGGCAGTGGCGTCGCTCCCGCCGGCCGGTCAGAGTGCCCGTAGTCCATTGATTACCGCCTCGAAGATGCTGTTGTCGGGAAGACCGGCCGTGGTCTGCGGCTCGCGGACCTGCACCAGGCTGCGGGCTGCCAGATCACCGAGAAGCACCCGGATGGTGCCCACCGGCAGGTCGAGATGGGCGGCGATCTCGGCGACGGACTGTATGCGCTGGCACAGCCCGACGATCGCCAAATGTTCGGGACCGAGACCGACCTCGGGCGTGACCTCGGCTCGGGTCGCCGTGACCAGGGAGATCAGGTCGAAGGTGCCGGTGACCGGGCGGGCCCGGCCGCGCGTCACCGCGTACGGACGCACCACCGGACCCGCGTGGTCATCCACCCACTGATGGTCTGCGGACTCCCCCTGGACCGTCATCGCCGCTACCTCTCGCCGACCTGCTGATCAGTGCCCCGCGACGGCGATGCGACGTACTTGCCGACCCGGGTGACCAGCATCGCCATCTCGTAGGCGATCAGACCGACGTCGGCGTCCTCGCTGGCCAGCACCGCCAGGCAGGCGTTGCGGCCGGCCGCGGTGACGAACAGGAACGACGACTGCATCTCGATGATGGTCTGCTGCACCTGCCCACCACCGAAACGCTTGCCCGCGCCTCGGGCGAGGCTCTGGATGCCGGCCGCCATCGCCGCGAGGTGCTCGCCGTCGTCCCGGCTCAACCCCTGGGAGGAGGCCATCAAGAGGCCGTCGGTGGAGAGCGCGACCGCGTGCTCGGCCTGCTTCACCCGGCCCACCAGGTCATCCAGCAACCACGTCAGGTCGGCGCTCGAAGCCGTCTTCTGGGTCACTTCGTCGTCCTCTTCTCGCCCGGCTGTGCGCCGTGTTCGTTTGGGGCTTGACCGTCACACCGCGCGGAAACCCGCGTCGATGCTCGGTCAGGTCGCTTGTGGATCCTCGTCGGTCGGCTCGGACGGCGTCGCCGCCGGGGCGCCGGAGGCGCCGCCGAGCAGCCGGGCCGCGTCGGTCCGCCCACGCCGGGTGCCGGTCTGGTAGGAGCTCATCATCCGGCGAACCTGCTCCGGTGGGCGCACCACATCCTCGTCGTCGGTCTCGGACACCGCCGGGTCGTCTCGCAACTCGGGAACGATGTTCGCCTGTCGGACCCGCACGGGCAGGCCGGAGTCGGTCCGCTCCGCGTCGGCGCGGGCGGGCACCGGGCCACCGTCGCCGGCCGCGTCCGGACCCGCGCCGAGCGCCCCCGGGCGCGCGCCGTCGACGGCGGGTAGGCCTCTGGCCACCGTCGTGCATTCCCAGGCTGGCTGCCCCGGTCCGCGCCGCGCGCGTGTGGGCAGGTCGGCGGTGCCGGCTGCCGGGGTCGCCCCCTGGCCGGGGGCGTGCACGGTAGTCCCCCGTGCCTCCCCAGCCGCCTCGGGCGCGTTGTGGCCCGGCCTGCTCCGCAC
>NZ_JAKKFF010000114.1 GCF_022229015.1 Micromonospora foliorum | reverse complement strand
GGCCTTGGCGGCCGCGTGGTTGGGGTGGGGGATGGTGCCGGCGACGTGCGTGCCGTGCCCGTTGCAGTCGTTCGCGACCGCGTCGTTGTCGACGAAGTCGTACCCGTTACTGGCCCGCCCACCGAACTCCTGGTGGCTGATGCGGATGCCGGTGTCGATGACGTAGGCGTGCACGTTGCTCGCCGTGTTCGGGTAGGTGTAGCGCTTGTTCAACGGCGCGAAGATCTGGTCCAGCCGGTCCAGGCCCCACGACGGCGTGTTCAGCTGGGTGTCGCTCTTCGACACCTTGCGGTTCTGCTCCACGTACGCGACCGAGGAGCTGGTGGCCAGCTTCTTGGCCTGCGCCTCGTTCATCCGGGAGGCGAAGCCCCGGATCGAGCGGGTGTACGTGTGGGAGACAGCGCCACCGTACTGCTTGGTGAGAGCCTTGGCGCTGGCGTTGACAGCGGCCGGGTCGGCCTTGGTGTCCTTCAGGACCACGATGTAGCTGTCCTTGATGGCACCCTTGTCGGCGGACTTGAGGGCCCGCGGCAGCTTCTGCCCGTCCGACGGCGCGGCGTACGCGGCACCGCCGCTGGAGATCGTTGCGGCTGCGACTACGGCTAGGGCGAGCCCGGCCGTGACCGAGCGACCAGCTCGGCGAAGTTGGAACACGTGAGACTCCCCGTGGGGTCAGCGTCCAGAACGGACGCACTTGAAAGTCCCCGCCTTTCGGCAGAGACGCAGCCCATCTTCGTTGAACTGCGGCATCGATGGCTCAGCCGTTCGGACTGATTGATGATGAACGCAACGGCGGGGTTGATGCTCCGGCGCGATTCAATTCACTTCTGCCGAGCGGGGCAGCGCGAACAGCCCTCACTTGCGTAAAGTGCGACAGTACTTTCGCGCCGGTTGAGCCGCCGGTCCACGCGATGCCGACGTTCGCTGACGAACCGCGAGACGTCGGCTCCTGAGCAAGGAGATTCGGCCACTCATGTCACGGAAATGGATTCCGGTGCTTGTCGCCTCGGCGCTGACCGTCAGCCTGCTCGGCACGTCACCGGCGGCGAGCGCGGCGACTACCCCTGACGGTGGTGGCCGAGCCGTCGCCGGTGGTCCGCCGGGAGTCCGGCAGAGCCAGGTGTCCGCGCTGGCCAACCCGCCTGCCGGCTACACCGTCCGTGGCATCGACGTGTCCAGCCACGACCACAACCTCGGGCCGATCAACTGGGGCGCGGTGGTGGCCGAGGGCAACAAGTTCGTCTACATCAAGGCCACCGAGGGAAACGACTACCTCAATCCCTACTTCAACGGCGACTACACCGCGGCGAAGGCTGCGGGTCTCCTCGTCGGCGCGTACCACTTCGCCCGCCCGGACGGGCGCGACCCGGTAGGTGAGGCCAACTACTTCATCGACAACATGCGGTGGGCGAAGGACTCCCGCACGCTGGTGCCGATGCTCGACTTCGAGTGGCCGTACTGGGCCGGTGCCCCGACCTGCTACGGGTTGACCCCCGCCGAGCTGACCAACTGGGTTCGGGTGTTCACCGACCAGGTCAAGGCACGCATCGGCCGACCGATGATGATCTACACGAACACCAACTTCTGGAACCCGTGCACCAACAGCGACGCCACCTTCGGCGGCCTGCTGTTGGACATCGCCGGCTACACCACGACCCGGCCGCCGCTGCCCGCCGGCTGGGCCACCGAGACCATCTGGCAGTACGCGCCCGGCGATCCGTCCCAGCCCGGCAACTACAGCAAGAACGTCTTCAACGGCGACTACGCGGGCCTGACCCGGCTCACCAGTCCCGAGGTCAGTATCGCGCCGCCCGGCCGACCGGTGCCCCGCCGGCCGATCGCGCCGAAGCTCCGTTGACCGGCGCGACAACGGTTCGGAACGTCGCCACCAATTCATCCCGTCGACACTTTGCCGTCGGGCAATTCGAGCGTGCGCAGGCGGGCCGACCCGCCTGTTCGCTAGTCCCCTGGCAACATCACGGGTGAAAGAATTGGTGCGCACCGCAGAAAACGATGGCCGCCGCGCTGCGCGGCGACGTCGAGACCGGACGAGGGGCGCTGCTCGGGGCGCGAAACGGGCCGACCGCCTCCGCGGAGCGACGCCGGGAGAGTGCTTCTCCCGGTAGGAGGGTCGGCCGCAGCCGCGCCGGCTCGGGCTCCGCGAGGTATGGGTGGATATCAGACCCGTGGCTCGACCGTGTCCTGGCCGTCGCATACATTTGCTGGCATGGCCGACGATCTCGCGTTGCTACTGCGCCGCGCCGGTTTTGGCCCCACCGCCGCCGAGTTGGCCGCGGCGAAGAAGGCAGGGTACGAAGCGACAGTCGCCGCTCTCACGGCGCCGACAGCGCCTGACCTGGGCGCCTCGCTGGCCCCCGTGCCTGTTCTGGGCCCGGATCCCTTCTCCGGGCTGTCGAACCCGACCGCCGCTCAGCGCGCCAAGGCGGGCGAGCAGCGTTGGGAGCAGACGAAGCGGATCACCCAGTGGTGGTTGGACCGCCTCACGGTGGCCGATCACCAGACCCGCGAGAAACTGTGGTTCTTCTGGCACGGGCACTGGGCCACCTCGGTGCGCAAGGTGATGAGGCCACAGCTGATGCTGTTGCAGCACCGAAATCTGCGCAGCTCGCTCGACTTCTCGGTGATGGCGCACAAGATGATCACGGATCCGGCGCTCGTCTTCTGGCTCGATGGCGAATCCAACACGCGGACCGCCCCCAACGAGAACCTCGGCCGCGAGTTGCTGGAACTCTTCATGCTCGGTATCGGCCGGTACTCCGAGCGGGATGTGAAGGCGGCGGGTCGTGCGCTGACCGGCTGGAGAATCGACTACGACGGCGCCCGCAGTTACTTCAACCCGGCCTGGCACGACAACGGGGCGAAGACGATTCTCGGTGAGACGAAGAACTTCGATGCCCACTCGCTCGTCGACTTCCTGCTCAAGCAGGATCGGTGTGCCGCCTTCATCGCCGAGCGCCTGTGGTTCCGCTATGCGTCGTCGACCGACCCGATTCCGAAGTCCACCCGGGACGCCATGGTGGCCGTCTTTCCGAGCTCGATGTCGATGCTCCGGAAACTCTTCGAGGACGAGGCGTTCCGCGCCAGCGCCGGCAGGTTGGTGAAGCAGCCTACCGAGTGGTTCGTCGGCGCGATGCGGCATCTGGGGCTGCGGCCGGGGGAGCTGTCTGATGAGATGTCGACGTACGTCCTCAATGGTCTGGAGCGGTTGGGCCAGCTGCCGTTCGCGCCTCCGAGCGTCGAGGGGTGGCCGGCCGGGGTCGAGTGGTTGACCGTTGGGGCGGCGCAGGCCCGCCTGAACTTCGCCGGTCGGATCGCCCAGTTGGTCCCAGCCCAACGGCTGACCCCGGAGGACGTGGCGCACGTGCTTACCATCGAGACCTGGACCAACAGGACGTACTCGGTCCTGAAGGCCACCACCGACCCGCAGCGGCTGTTGACCATCGGGTTGGCGAGCCCGGAATACCTGGTGACGTGACATGGATGCAGTGACCCGGCGCAGATTCCTCCTGGCCTCGGGGGTTGCCGGCGGCAGCGCCCTCGTGGCCGGCGCGGCGAAACTGAGCCTGGGAGGTCTGCTGCGGACGGCCGGTGAGGCGTCCGCCGGCGAAGACCACCGGAAGACGTCGAAGCTGGTCATCGTCACGCTCTACGGCGGCAACGACGGCCTGAACACGGTCATCCCGTACGCGAGTCGGGCCTACTACGCGGCCCGGCCCGAGCTGGCCTACGAACCGGAGCGGGTGCTTCGCCTGGACGCCGCGCTGGGGCTGAACCCGATGCTCAAGGGCTTGAGTTCGCTGTGGGGCGAGCAACGGCTGGCGGTGGTCCTCGGAGCCGGCTATCCGAAGCCGGACCGCAGTCACTTCCGCTCCATGGACATCTGGCAGACCGCCTCGCCCAGTGGCCCGACCAGCTCGGGCTGGGTGGGCCGGTGGTTGGACGGCACCAAGGCCGCGCCCGAGGCCGCGGTCAGCTTCGAGCCCATGCTCCCGCCCCTTCTCGCCGGCGAGACCCGTACCGGGGCCTGCGTGAGCATCGGTGGGCTCAAGCTGCCACCCGGAGTCACCGCGGACATGGTCGGCGTGCTGGGGCGCAGGGAGCCGAACGAGTCGGAGTTGCAGGCGCGGGCCGCGGATGCGTACGCCAACCTCATCAACATCGACCAGCTCATCCGGCATGCCGAGACCGTCAACGCCGCGCTGGAGGCCACCGTCCAACCGGACAGCCCCGCCACGGGTACGGGCGGGTCGAACGTCCTCTCCGCGCAGCTGTCCCGGGTGGCGCAGTGTGTCGAGGCAGGGGTCCCCACCCGGGTCTACTCGGTGAGCCTCGGTGGCTTCGACACGCACGCCTCGGAGCGGCTCGGCCACGAGTTCCTGTTGCGTCAGCTCGACCAGGCGTTGACCAGCTTCGCTGGCCGGCTGTCGCGCACCGAGGCCGGCCGACAGGTCACCACGGTCGTCTACAGCGAGTTCGGCCGGCGGGTCCGGGCGAATGCCTCCGACGGCACCGACCACGGAACCGCCGGCCCTGTCCTCGTGCTGGGCTCCCAGGTCGCCGGCGGGCTCTACGGGGAGCAGCCGAGCCTGACCGACCTGGACGACGGTGACCTCAAGGCGACGACGGACTTCCGAGATGTCGTCGGCACCCTGCTGGCCTCGGTGTTGCAGGCCGACCCGGCGCGCTATGTCGGCGGCGGGTACCAGCCGAAGATGCTGCCGTTCCTCGTGCGCGACTGACGGTCACCACCGGACCGGCCGGTGGTGACCGTCAGCGGCCACCACCGCGGAACACCTCCGCGACCGTCCGGAGCACCACCTTGACGTCGAGCCAGAGCGACCAGTTCTCGATGTAGTAGTTGTCGAACCTCGCCCGGTCGGAGATCGGGGTGTCGCCGCGGAGGCCACTGACCTGCGCGAGCCCGGTGAGGCCGACGGGCACCCGGTGGCGCATCGCGTAGTTCGGGTACTCGGCCGAGAACTTCTCCACGAAGTGCGGCCGCTCCGGCCGGGGCCCGACCACGCTCATCTCACCGCGCACGATGTTCCACAGCTGCGGCAGCTCGTCCAGGGACGTCCGGCGCATGAACCGCCCGATCGGGCCGACCCGCCGGTCGTGCGCGATGGACCAGTTGGTCTGTGACTCCTGCTCGTCCACCGGGCGCATGGACCGGAACTTGATGACGTTGAACGGTTTGCCGTACCGGCCGATCCGCTCCTGGTAGAAGAAGATGCCGGGACCACCGTCGATGAAGGTGGCGATGGCGCAGAGCAGCAGCACCGGGCTCAGCAGGATGAGCGCCAGCGTGGCGACCAGGACGTCGGAGGCCCGCTTGATGGCCCAGCGCGGCCCGGACAGGGTCGTGTCGCCGATCTTGGCGATCGGGATGGCGCCGATGTGGTCGGGGTATCCGGCCTGGGACCGGGACCCCCACAGGCGGGGCACCACCCAGAGGTCACAGCGCGAGGTGTTCGGCTGGAGCAGGGCCGCGATCAGGGTTGACTCCGTGCAGTCCGGGTCGGCGATGACCACGACGTCGCAGTTGAGCAGCCGGACCAGTTGTTCGATGTTGTCGAGGGTGCCGAGCAGCGGAACGGCACCCGAGTCCTGTCGGGACGCCGCGTCGACGCAGCCGACGAAACGCAGGCCGTACTGCGGGTAGCGCCTCAGCAGCCGGGCCAGCTCCACGCCGATCGGACCGCTACCGATGATGATGGCGTTGTGCTCCACCCACCGCCGCCGACGCGCGACGATGGTGAACTTCCGGCTGAGCGCCCGACCAGCGATCACCAACGCTGCGGAGAGCGCGACCCCGTGCATGAAGCTGGTCACGTAGTCCACCGACGCGTGCCGTTCGGCCGCGATGATGGCCACCACCGCGGCCGAGGCCAGCAGCCGCCCGCAGAGGATCGGCAGCTCGTCGAGGATGCTGACGTGCCGGCGGGCCCGGTAGAGCCCGCCCGCCGCGAAGATCGCCACCGTGAGGGCGGCGTTGGCCAGCGTCCCGCGCCAGTAGTTCTGGGTCAGCAGCAACGGAGTCAGCAGCGCCACGACATCGACGGGAGCCGTCATCATCCAGGCGCGCAGGAAACGAGTGCCGGTCGAGGCCCTGGAGCTGGCGTAGGGCAGCACCGCCGTCGTGTCGAGACCGGGGACCATCGCCGCCTTGACCGCCGGGTCGGGCCGCTCGACGCGGGGCATCGCGGCAACAGTCGGCGCATCGTTGCCAGGCTTGTCGTCTGCTGCCACCGACTGTTGTGGAGCCGACTGTTGTGGAGCCGACTGTTGTGGACCGGCCTGTTGCTGCGGCACCACCGCCTGCTGCGTGGCTCCGTCGGACGCGCTCGAATAACTGACCGCCGAATGGCGTGACATGATCGATTCCTCCCCCGTGACTACCCTCGGCCTTACATGTCTCGCCTTCGGGCGATCGCAGGATATGAGCCGCTCAGCCGCGCCGCCAGAGCCGGATGGACAATTGAATGCCCTACTTCCCGGCGGCCAGGATCTCCGGCACCGCGTCGCGTCGGACCGCACCGTAGAAAGACTTGGCCTTCTCGCTGTTGGCGAAGACCACGCTCTCGCTGCCGACCCGGCCGGTGCCCTTTGTCGGGCTGGTCAGGAAGGTCATGTTGCCACCGCGCAGGTTGCGCAGGTCGGTCGCCATGTCCAGCAGGGACATCTTTTCGTCCACCGAAACCGCGCTGGACGAGGCCTTGACGAACGAGTTGAGCCGGCCCGGGTTGGTGAGGATGCCGCCGGAGGCCGCCTTGTCCATGATTGCCCTGATGACCTGCTGCTGGTGTCGGATACGGGCGAAGTCGCCGTCGGCGAACTGCTTACGCTGCCGCGAATAGTCCAGTGCAGCCTCGCCGTCCATCCGTTGCATGCCCTGCTTGAAGTCACGGAACGGCGGGTGGATCGAGGTGAACGACTTCTCCGAGTCGATATCGACGCCACCCAGTGCGTCGATGATCTCGACGAATCCGGCGAAGTCAACGATCATGACGTGATCGATCCGGACGTCGGTGAACTTCTCCACGGTCTGCACCATCAGCGGCACCCCGCCCCAGGCGTAGGCTGCGTTGATCTTGGCGTCGCGGCCGCCGTTGTTGCCGTCCTTGGAACGCGGCACCGACACCCAGGTGTCGCGGGGGATCGAGACGAGCTGAGCGCTGGATCGGTCCTTCGGGATGTGGGCCAGGATGATGCTGTCGGTACGCGAGCCGGTCGTGCCCTCCGGATCACGGGAATCGCTACCCAGAATCAGCATGTTCAGAGCGCCCTTGGCCGCTGCCTGCGGACGGCCCTCTTCGGGTACGTCAGCGAACGCGTCGACCCGGTCGATCCCCGAATTGATCGAGCGGAAGTAAAGCCCGCCCGCGATGAGACCGCCACCGCCGAGCAACGCCATCACCAGAAAGGTGATCAGGGCGACCTTCTGCCACCGGGGGCGGCGACGCCGCGATCGGGGTGCCTCAGTCGGCTCAGGCTGCGACTGCGGGTCAAAGAACTGGGTCTGGGGTTCCACGTACTCCTGGCGATACTGCATGCCGCGATGCTACTGATTCTGCGTTACCAGCATGTACCCCCGTCCGGCCCATCCGGCTGCACATCCTGACCAAAAGACTTTTTCCACCAACGATTGCCTGAACCTGATATGAAGCAGCGGTGGACGCCACGCAGCTGCGCCGAGCCATCGCCCGTACCCCACTCGCACCCGTCGCCGCATTTCCCAAGCGGCTCGCCCGGGTCGCCCGCCACGACGCCAAGGTGCTGCGCGCCTCGGCGCGGTGGTTGGTCACCTCCCGTGAGCATCACAACTACACGTACGACCTGACCAAGCTCAGCCGCCACCACCTGACCTGGTTCGTCAGCGTCGTCTGCGACATTCCGGTCCAGCAGGTCCGCGGCTACGTCGCCGAGATCGAGTCCGACGACGCGCTGCGGCTCCACATCGAGCAGGCCACCGCCACCGCAGCCCGCCGTGGCCTCGCCGACAAGAAGGTCCGCTACGCCCGACGCGTCGGCTGGTACGCGATCGTCCGGGCCACCCGCCCCGCGCACGTGGTGGAAACCGGCGTGGACAAGGGGTTGGGCACCTGTGTCCTCGCCTCCGCCCTCCTGCGCAACGCGCAGGAGGGGCACCCGGGCCGGGTCACCTCGCTGGACATCAACCCCGAGGCCGGCTACCTCGCCCGGGTCGCACCCTGGTCGGAGGTCGTCGACCTGGTGATCGGCGACTCGATCGCCTCGATCGGCGCACTGGACCGCCCGGTCGACCTGTTCCTGCACGACAGCGACCACAGTCGCGCCCACGAGAAGCGCGAGTTCGACGCCGTGGAACCCAAGCTCGCCCCCGACGCGATCCTGCTCACCGACAACGTCACCAGCACCAACGTGCTCGCCGAACACGCCGAACGCACCGGCCGGCGGTTCCTCGCCTACCGGGAGAGCCCGGCCAACCACTGGTACCCGGGCGACGGGATCGGCGTGGCATGGTAGCCGGGTGCGGCTGACCTCGATTCACACGTACCCCATCAAGGGTTGTCACCGGCTCGACCACGACGGCGCGTTCGTGCATCCCTGGGGCCTGGCCGGCGACCGGCGCTGGATGCTCGTGGACGCCGACGGCGTCGGCGTCACCCAGCGGGACACGACCCGGCTCGTCGGCCTGCACGCCGCGGTGCGCCCCGGGGGTCTGTCGCTGCGCGCCGACGGGCAGCCCGACCTCGACGTGCCGGAGCCGACCGGCGGGAAACCCGTCGCGGTGCGCACCTTCCGCAGCCGCACGTTCCCGGTCCCCGCGCTGGCGGCCGGCCAGGCGGCCGACGACTGGCTCGGCGCCCTGCTCGGCCGACCGGTCCGGCTGGTCTGGCTCGCCCAACCCACCCGCCACCTGGCCGCCGGGGCCCGCGAACACGACACCGGTGACCAGGTCAGCTTCGCCGACGCCTACCCGCTGCTGCTGGCGAACGTCGCCTCCCTCGACGCCCTCAACGACTGGCTGGCCGAGGCGGGGGAGGAACCGGTGCCGATGACCCGGTTCCGACCCAACCTGGTGGTCAGCGGCGCGCCGGCCTGGGCCGAGGACGACTGGGTCGGTCGGCCGCTGCGCATCGGCGACCGGTCGTTCCGGGCCGCCGGGCCGTGCGACCGCTGCGTGGTGACCACCACCGACCAGGAGACCGGGGTACGCAACAAGGAGCCGCTGCGCACCCTCGGGCGGTACCGCAACGTCAAGCAGAAACTCCTCTTCGGACTGAATCTGGTGCCCCTCGACAGTGGACCGCTGGCCGTGGACGCCCCGCTCGTCATCGCGCCCTGACCGATCCGCCGACCCGCAACCGGCACCCCACGATCACCGTCCGTCGATGCTGTCTTAGCTTTGGCTTAGCCCGCTTGTCGGTACGCGCCCGGGTCCGGCAGCATCGCCGTCGTGACGGACGGAAGCGCTGTCGACATCAACATCGACCTGGACCATCCTCCAGAGGACCGGCCCGCGCCGCCGTCCGGCGTGAAGCCCTGGCTGGTCGCCACCGGCGTCACCGTCCTAGCGGCGGCGCTCGGGCTCACCCTCACCCTGCGCTCCGGCTCCACCCCGGCCTGCGCCGCCGGCCGGACGCTCGCCGCCGCGCCGCCCACCGGCAACGCCACGCACAACGGCAAGGCGACCTTCTACGACTCCAAGGGCGCCGGCGGCAACTGCTCGAACCCGGCCGCCCCTGCCAACCGGCTCTACGTCGCGCTCGGTCCGACGGAATACTCCGCCGGTGCCGCCTGCGGCGGATTCCTCGACGTGGTCGGCCCGAAGGGCACCGTCCGGGTGCTCATCATGGACCAGTGCCCGGAGTGCGAGCCCGGCCACCTCGACCTGTCCCGGGAGGCGTTCGCCCGGATCGCCGACCCGGTCCAGGGCCTCGTTCCGGTCACCTACCGCGCGGTGGTCAACCCGCCGCTGCCGGGACCACTCACCTTCCGGATCAAGGAGGGCGCGTCGCAGTGGTGGTTCGCCGTCCGCATCGGCAACCACGGCAACCCGCTGCGGACCGTCGAGGTCCGCCAGGGTGGCAGCGGGCCCTGGCAGCCGGCCGCCCGGCAGGACTACAACTACTGGCTGATCGCCTCCGGTGCCGGGCCGGGCCCGTTCAACGTCCGGGTCACCGACGTGTACGGCAACCGGGTCACCGTCGGCGGCATTCGGATGGCGCCGGGCCAGGTGCAGAACAGCACGGTCCGGATGTACGCACCTGGCGCCGGGACGGGCACTCGGCGTCCGTCCGCGTCGACCCGGCCGCCGAGCAACCGACCCGCCGTCACGCCGACACCGACTCGCCGCCCGGTCGAGGTGGCGCGGGCGAGCACGCCGGGCACCGACGCGCCGACCACCAGTTCGGCCCAGGCGAATGCCCGGTGGTGCGCGGGCTGACGGTTCGTGCCGGACCCGTCCGGACCGCGCGGCGGAGGTCGGCTCAGTCGGTCACCGTCAGATCGAGCCACATGAGGATCTCGTCCCGGTCGTCGTCGGGGGCCACCCGCAACGCGCCCGGCAGCCGGCCGATCTCCCGATACCCGAGGCGGCCGTAGAACTTGTCCAACGCCAGCCCGTCGCGCACCGTGACGTGCAGCGCCTCGTGGCCGAACGCCCGGCCCAGCCGGGCGGCCTCCACCATCAGCGCCGCGCCGTATCCGGTGCCCTGGGTGTCCGGGTGGACCATCACCCGCTTCACCACACACCAGTGCGCCTTGAGCGGAAAACGGTTGTCACTGAAGATCAACATAGCGACCAGTCGGCCTCCGGAGTAGCCGACCAGCAGCCGGTCCGGTCCGTCGACGATGCCGGCGAAGGTCGGATCGGCGATGACGTGCACGTCGGTGGCGCTGACCGGTGGCACGAAGCCGACCGCGCCGCCGGCGTTGCTGACGTCCACCCAGAGGGCGACGATCTCGGCACGTAGCTGCGGGGTCAGGTCGGGGTCGAGAACGAAGCGCAGACTCACGCCCGCCATCCTGACCCGACGACCAGGCCCACGACCCGCGACAGTGACGCGCCCGACAACCGTCCTGGCTCCGCGAGTGACGCGCCCGATCATTGGGCGGCACCAGACGCGACGGTGACGAGCCCGACCACCGCGCGCCGGCACGCGATGAGTGTTGACCTGTGCGGGAGAGGGGATTCGAACCCCCACATCCTTCCGGATACAGGTTCCTAAGACCTGCGCGGCTGCCATTACGCCACTCCCGCCAACTCCCTGAGTTTAGAGTGTCTGGCTTCGGCGGTGTTGAGCCCGGCCTCCTTGAGGATGGTCGAGATCGTGCCGTGACCAACGCTGCATCCCCCGCCAGGCAGCTCGCGAAGGATGCCGGACAGCCGCTTCGGTCCGACATCCGGGTGCGCCAGCGCCTGTTCTATTACCAAGTCGCGATGAGCCCTCGAACGCCAACTGCGGTTCGGACGTGGTGTCAACACGCCGTCCTGCTCAAGTCTTCGCCGAACCTTGTGCAGATACGCAGAGGGCCCGCACGCCGGGCGTCCGGCAGGACCCGTCCGGCAGCACAACCAGGAGCTGCGCGGATGTGGTGCGCCGTTCGCCACGCAGACCCTTGTTGTGTGCCTGCCTCGTGAAGTGTGAGGTGTCGATGCCGAACCGCTTGAGCTGCCGGCTGATGTGCGCGTGCGAGCCACCGCTGACGCGTACGCCGAGCAACCGCATCACCTCGGTGATGTTGCGGGCGGCGGCGGCAGCGGCGGCCAGCGCTTCGGGTGTGTACTTGTATCGAACCACTGACGGACCGTAGCGAAACGGTACGACAGGTCAGTCCAGGCCGAGGTCGCGGCGGAGTTTGGCGACGTGTCCGGTGGCCTTGACGTTGTAGAGCGCCCGTTCGATCTTGCCGTCGGCGTCGATCACGAACGTCGAGCGGATCACGCCGGTGACGGTCTTGCCGTAGAGCTGCTTCTCGCCGTACGCGCCGTAGGCGATCAGCACCGCCTTGTCCGGGTCCGACACCAGCGGGAAGGTGATGGCGTCGCGCTCGCGGAACTTGGCCAGCTTCTCCGGCTTGTCCGGGGAGATGCCGACGACCTCGTAGCCGGCGGCCTGGAGTGAGGCGAGCGAGTCGCGGAAGTCGCAGGCCTGCTTGGTGCAGCCGGGGGTCATTGCGGCCGGGTAGGCGTAGAGGACGACCTTGCGACCTCGCAGGTCGGCGAGGGAAAGCTGGTCGCCGGTGTCGGTGGCGAGGGTGAACTCGGGCGCGGGGTCACCGGGGGAGAGGCGGTCGGGCGAGGTCATGGCCCGACCCTACCGCCGAGCCGGCGGGTGTCGCCGCCGGCGAGACGCGTCGGCGTGTGGGCGGGTGAAACCGAGCCGTTCAGAAGGAGGTGGGCCGAAGGAGCTGACCTGGAAAGGTGATCAAGGCCATCCGTTGTTGCCAGAGTATGGCAACAACGATGCTTGGGAAATAGGCTGACCCACGCCGGCCCGGTCGGGCCGCTGACGCGTGGGAGGTCGCGTGGAGACACTGGCGATGCACATCTCGAACGGGATCATCGACGGTCCCGTGGCGGCGATCTTCGCTGCGCTCGCTCTTGCCGCGCTCACCGCCTGCGTCCTGCGCGGTCGGCGCGACCTGGACGACCGGCTGGCCCCGATGGCCGGCCTGGTGGCGGCGTTCATCTTCGCCGTCCAGATGCTCAACTTCCCGATCTTCACGGCCGGTGTCAGCGGCCACCTGCTCGGTGGGGCGCTCGCCGCCATGCTTGTCGGCCCGTGGGTCGGCGCGCTCTGCGTGGCCGTGGTGCTTGTCGTACAGGCACTGATCTTCGGTGACGGCGGCGTGGCGATGCTCGGCCTCAACATCACGAACATGGCGTTGCTCGGCACCGCCGCGGCGTACGCGCTGATCGCGCTGCTGTTGCGGGTGCTGCCCCGTACCCGGGCCGGTCTGGCGGTGACCGCGTTCGTCGCCGCGACGGTCAGCGTGGTGGTGGCGTCGCAGGGCTTCGTCTTCGAGTACTGGCTGGGTGGCACCACCGACCTGGGCAACAACCTGGGTGGCCTGGCCGGCACGATGGCCGCTGTCCACCTGCTGATCGGCATCGGTGAGGGCCTGATCACCGCGACCACGGTGCTCACCGTCGCGAAGGTACGCCCCGACCTGGTGTACGCGCTGCGTTCCCTGCGCGCGCCCGCCGCCCCTGCCGTCCCGGTCGCCGGAGGTGTCCGATGAAGAACCGTTCCTGGGCCTTCCTGGCCGGCGGTCTGCTGGTTGCCCTGCTGCTCGCGGGCGTGGTGAGCAACTACGCCTCGTCGCACCCGGACGGGTTGGACTCGTCCCTGCTCAAGGGCTGCACCGTCGACGCCGACGACAACATCGTCGGGGGGAGCTGCCCGGCTCAGCAGGCCCGTGACCACGAGTTGGCCGACAGCCCGCTCGCCGACTACGGCGTACGGGGCGTGCGGAACAGTTTCGTCTCCACCGGCCTCTCCGGGGTGCTCGGCGTGCTGGTCACCTTCGCGATCGGGGCCGGCGGGTTCTGGCTGCTGCGCCGTCGAGGCGGCACGCCGACCGACGGTGACGCGACGACGCCCACCGAGGTCCACCCCGCGACGTCCGACGACGTGCGGCGCCGCGCCGACGCGGCCAGCTGAGCAGGGGGTACGCGGATGGGCGCCGGTCACGGGCACGTGCTGTACCGCGAGTCGGACTCGCCGGTGCACCGGCTCCCGCCCGAGGTCAAGATCGTGGCGATGGTGGTCTTCACCGTCGCCGTGGTGGCCACCCCACGGGAGGCGTTCTGGGCCTTCGGCGCGTACGCCGTGCTGGTGGCGGTGGTGGCGGCGCTGGCCCGGGTGGGGCCACGGTGGTTGCTCAGCCGAGCGTTGATCGAGCTGCCGTTCGTGCTGTTCGCCGTCGCCCTGCCGTTCCTCGGCAGCGGCGACCGGGTCGAGGTGCTGGGCCTGCGCCTGTCCGAGGACGGGCTGCACGGCGCGTGGAACATCGTGGCCAAGGGCACCCTGGGGGTGCTGGCCTCGCTGCTGCTCGCCGCGACCACCACCACCCGGGACCTGATCGTGGGGTTGGACCGGCTGCACTGCCCGCAGGTGCTCACCCAGATCGCCACGTTCATGCTGCGCTACCTCGACGTGCTGGTGGGCGAGGCGCGGCGGATGCGGGTGGCCCGGATCTCCCGCGGCGACGACCCGCGTTTCCTGTGGCAGCTGCGCGGCTTCGCCGCCGGGATCGGGGCGTTGTTCCTGCGCGCCTTCGAGCGCGGCGAGCGGGTCTATCTGGCGATGCTGTCCCGGGGCTACACCGGGCGGATGCCCGCCGTGTGGCAGGGCGAGGGTGCGGCGAGCACCGGTCAGTGGCTGGTCGCGGCCACCGTGCCGGTGTTGGCGGCCTCCATCGCCGCCACCGCCGTCGTGCTGTCATGATCGGTGTCGTGCAGACCGCTGTCTCGCTGGACGTTCGGGGCGTTCGTTACGCGTACCCGGACGGGCACGTCGCCCTGCGGGGGGTCGACCTGACCGTGCCGCGTGGCGACCGGGTGGCGCTGCTCGGGCCCAACGGCGCCGGCAAGACCACGCT
>NZ_JAKKFF010000113.1 GCF_022229015.1 Micromonospora foliorum | reverse complement strand
TGACTGGGCCGACAGCGGCAACACATCCGCCGCCTTAAGGCTAGCGAATCTGCTGGTCGACCAGGGCCACACCGACGAAGCGATCGGCGTGCTTCGCAACGCCGTCGACGCGGGCAGCGGCGTCGCTGCCGTAAGGCTGGCCGAGCTACTGCACCGTCAGGACCGTATCGACGAGGCGATCGACATACTCCGAAACGGGGCCGATACCAGCGCCGAGTACGCCGCCCAACTACTAGCAGCACTGCTGGCCGACCAGGGCCATATTGACGAGGCGATCGCCGTGCTGCGCAACGCCGCCGAATCTGGCGATATGCACGCCGCCGGACAGCTGGCAGAGCTACTGACCCAGCATAACCGTATTGACGAGGCGATCGCCGTGCTGCGCAACGCCGCCGAATCTGGCGACCGGTCCGCCGCCGGACAGCTGGTAAGGCTGCTAGCCGAGCAGGGCCACGAGGCGGAAGCGATCGGCATGGCCGCCGACGCGGCCGACGGGTATGTCGCCCAACGGTTGGCAGATTTCCTGGCCTCGCGGAACCGTGTCGACGAGGCAATCGAGCTGCTCCGCGGCAGAGCCGACGCGGACACCGAACTGCCAACGTTCCTGGAGTCGCAAAACCGTGTGGACGACCTGCGGACCTTGGCCGACAGCGGCAACGAGCGCGCCACGCTCCATCTGGCACGGGTGTTGGCTTCGCAGAACCGTTTCGACGAGCTGCAGGCCCGAGCCGACGCCGATGATTGGTACGCCCTTTCGGAACTGGCAAGACTATTGGCCTCGCAGAACCGCGTCGACGAGCTGCGAATCCGAGCCGATGCCGAGGTCGGCAGCACAGTCGCTCACGAACTGGCGAGGCTGTTGGTTTCGCAGAACCGTGTCGATGAGCTGCGTGAGTGGGCCGACAGCGGCAACGAGACCGCGGCCTGGCACTTGAACAACCTGCTGTTCGAGCAGGGCCACATCGATGAGTTACATGGGCGGGCCAACGCCGGCGACCGGAACGCCATCCAACAACTTGCCCACCTGTTGGCCAAGCAAGGCCAACTGGAGGAGGCCCGAGCCCTGGTCAATAGTCCGGCCTACATCGGCGAGGGATACGCCGTCGGCCAGCAAGCGGAGCTGTTGAGCTTGCAGGGCCACGTCGACGAGGCGATCGATCTGCTGCGCAGCCGAGCTACCACCGGCGACACGGACAACGGACAACGGATGGTCGACTTGCTGCGTGAGCACGGCCGCACAGACGAGCTACGCGCGGAGGTGTATGCCGGTACACCCGATGCCGCGGACGCTTGGCTCGCCCTGCTCACCGAGCAGGGCAAAACCCACCTGGCCCAACGGATCCGCCGATACGGACTCACCCCCGAGCTAGCCGCTGAAACCAGCTGACGTTCTGCGAACACAACCGCAGGTCCACCTCCAGTGTCTTCTCCAAGCCCCCGACACGGACGGGACTGTACAAATAACGGCTCTGGCTCACATTCGGTGGTAGCAGAAAGCGCCTTGGCGGATACGCGTTGACGCTCGCGATCCAACAGGCTGAGGTCTGGCCCCCCACCTGCGGAGATTCTGGCTGCACACCCTCGTCTCTGGACCGCCCACGCGCCCTGCCCAACTATCACCACCGAGGTTTCGGCGCGCCTGGCCCGCGACTACGAAACCCACCGCGCAACTCCGAAGCCATGATCCGATGGGCCGCCCTCGGCGGCATGCTCCGCCGCCTCACCCGAGGCGAACCCGCCACCCGCCAACAACGCCGCACCTTCAACACACCCGACTGACAGCAATGTGAAACACGCTCTCAGATGACTGACCGCAGTCGGGTGAGCGCCCGGGCCATGATCACACCGCCGCTGCGGTGGTTGGCGTGACCGTCGTCGGCAACTCGTTCGGCGGCTGGATCGCTGCCGAGACACCCACCTACGTTCTAGGCCACGACGAGGGGGTCGACGTGCCCACCACCAGAGTCGCCTGATCCGATCGGGGACCAGCCCTCCTCCCATCCGGCCCGCAGATCGGAGGCTGGCCCCCGACGCGTGGTCAGGGCCGGCCGAGTCCTCGCTGGCGGGCCTCCGCGATGGCCTGGGAACGGCTGCCCACCTGTAGCTTCACCAGCACGTTGGACAGGTGGTTCCGTACGGTCTTCGGGCTCAACGCGAGCCGCTGCGCGACCGAGGCATTGTCCAGGCCCTTGGCCACCAGATCCAGTACCTCCCGCTCACGGTCGGTGAGCTGCGGGAACGCTGTCGGAAGGCTGGCCCGGCCGGCAATCAGGTGCACGGCGCGGTAGCCGACCTCCTAGCCGAGCAGGACCTCGCCGTTCGCGACCGCGCGGATGCCTCGTTCGACCTCCGCAGGCGAGGCGCCCTTGAGCAGGTACCCGGACGCGCCGGCCCGCAGGGCACCGTAGAGCGAGTCATCGTCGTCGAGCATCGTGATCACCAGGATGGCAACCTCGGGCTGGGCGGCCCGGATCGCCGGATCGCCTCGATGCCGGACTCCGCGCCCAGATGCAGGTCCATCAGCACCACGTCCGGACTCTGCACCGTAGCCAGAGCGACGGTCGACGCGACGTCGATCGCATCGCCGACGACCTGAATCCCGCTCAGGGTGCCGACCAGCGCGCTCAACCCGAGCCGGAACAACGGATGATCGTCGACTACCGCTACCCGGATGTTCACCGGCGGGCCACGGGCACGACCAGTTGGACCCGGGTGCCGACACCGTCCGGCGGTGAGGTGATCGTGGGCTGGCCGCCGGCGCCCTCGGCCCGCTCACGCATCGAACGGGTTCCCACACCGGCGGGAGCCCGGGCGTCGATACCCACCCCGTGGTCGGTCACCGACACCTCCAACCCGTCCACTTTGCCCACGACCTCGATACTGCACCGGTCCACGCCAGCATGCCGGTACACGTTGCGTACCGCCTCGACGATGATGCCGTACACCGCGGTGGCCAGGTCGCCGCGCAGGCGGTTCGGCGGAGCGCGCACCTCGACGGCGAGCCCGGCCCCCGCGTACCGCTCCCGCAAGTGATCCAGGGCCGGACCCAGGGCTCCGTCGTCGAGCAGCGGCGGCATCAGGTCCAGGGCGATGTCCCGCACACTCGCCGCCTGTCGATCCGCCTCTGTCGCCAATTGCCCGATGAGGTCGTCCACGGTCGCGATCACCGGGTCGCTCCGGCGCCCGCTCAGCATGTTGTGGACCGCCGCCATCCCCAGCGACAGTCCACTCAGCGCCGGCACGAGCCCGTCGTGCAGGTCCCGCCGCAGTCGCCGGCGTTCCTCGTCACGGGCCCGAGCGGTGGCGTCGCGAGCCCGGTCGATCTCGTCCTGCGCGTGGGCCAGTTCGACCAGCGCGGTCACGACCGGGGCCAGGTCGGTCAACGTCGACGCGGCCCGGCGACCGAGCTTCTCGCCTGGTTTGGGCCAGGCATACATGACGCCAACCGGCGAATCCTCGCCGGTCAGGTGTACCGTCAGCGCCTCGCCCGCGCCGGCCAGCGCCGGGGCGCCGGCCGGGCTGATGGTCACCGTAACAATCGCAGGGAACGGGCAATGCCCTCGCAGACCGCGTCGAGCATGAGCTGACCGCGCTAGGCGGAACGAAGCCGGTCGGCGACCTGGCGGATCAGTGGTCGACCGGACTCGCCGTGCACCAGCCGGTCCACGTGTCGCTGAACCCATTGCCGGATCGGTTGGAACGCCGCCGCCAATGTGGCGGTGACCATCGCCTCGGGCAGGACCGACGACGGCGCGACGAACTGGTTGAGCAGCAGTAGCCCGAGCGTGTACGAGCCGATGAGGATCCCCGTCAAGAGCCCCCAGACCAGCGTGCGCCGGACGGCCATCTCCATACCCCACAGGCGTTGGCGCAGCACGACCACCAGCAGCGCGGTCGGGAAGAAGCCCTGGGCGGCCAGCATCAGCGACGGCGCGACCGGGCCGTAGACCGGCACCCCCCAGGCCGTCGCGAGAGCAAGCGGGAGGATCGCCAGGGCCAGCAGACCGATGCCGATGGACAGCCAGCCCAGACCGCGCTGCTCGTCCGGGTTCGCGCTGACCCGGCGAGCCAGCACCCCGGTCGCGGCGGCCAGGGTGAGGGCGAACCAGACCGCATTCAGCCAGGGCGCGACGGCCGCCCGGAGGCTCAGCAGCGCCGGGTCGTCGACCGGCAACGGCCGCCAAGGCGAGGACGGATCCGACGTGGTGACCACCATGACCACGATCATGAACACCACTCCGGCGCCGATGGCGGCTCGGTCGAGGCGGCCGAAGGCCCGGATCGGCAGCAGCCACGGCAGCACCACGGTGAGCGCGTAGTAGCCCGGTATCCACAACCAATACATCCCGCCGAGCACGACCGGCGCCGGCAGCACCGACGGCCACCGCTCGCCGGCCATATGCCCAAGCTGCCAGCGCCACGGACACAGCCCCGCCGAGTCCGGCGGCAGCGACGATCCACGCGACCAGATGACCCCGGCGGGTCAGCATCAGCCAGGCAAGGACGCCGTACACCGCCCCGACCACCAGGTCGACCAGGGAGTAGAGCATCCACGGATCCCACGACGGCGCGGCAACCGCCCACACGACGACCGACGCGACGGAGAGCACGCTCGTCACGGTAAGCACTGCCCATGCTGTCACGGGCCACCGGCGGTCGGCCATCGCATCCCCCTCCTTGCTCGACACTGGCGCCCCGGCACCCTCTACGGCGCGCTGGACCGCCTCGTCGACGCCGGCCTGGTCGAGGTCCACCGGGAGGAGATCGTGGACGGCCGACTGCGCCGCTACTACCGCCTTTCCCCCGCCGGCGACACCATCCTTGGCGAGGAGACCGATCGACTGCGCCGAAACGTCGAGGCCGCCACGGCCCGACTCCGCGATCGCTCCCGCTCTCCTCAGGCTGCGCCACGGACGTCGGAGGGATGGCATGAGGAAACTCGAACGCCGCTATCGACGGCTACTCCACGCGTACCCGCTGGGCTACCGGCGGGACCGCGGCGCCGAGATCGTCGGGACGTACCTCGATCTGGCCGACCCCGGCCGCCGCTGGCCGTCACCGGCCGACGCCGCGGACGTGGTGACCGGCGGCGTCCGCGAGCGGCTGCGGGCCGCCGGCGCGGCCGACCTCATCCCCGGGGTGCGCCTCGCCGCCACCCTCGCGTTCACCACCGGGACCGCCCTCGCCGGCATCTGGACAGCAGCCGAGACCATCGCCGGCCGGGCATCCTGGGGCGTGCCGACCTTCGCACCCGTTCGCCACCACCGGGATCATCGTCTGGACAGTCTGGCTGCTGGCCGCCGCCGTGCACTCCCTCGCCCCGCTCCGATGGACCCGGATGACCATCGGCCTGGCGCTGCTGCTGAGCGCCGCCGCCCTCCCGGTCGGCGCCTGGCCGGCCTACCGCGACCCCCACTGTTCGTCCTCGTACCCCAAGCTGCGCTCGGCCTTCTGGCACTGGCCATGCCCACCGAACCTTCGTGGAAATAGTCCAGCCGCAGTACGTCAAGGCCAGGAGGCTACGGCTTCTTGGTAGCCCACAGAGACGAGCGACTGACCGACAAGGAAGCTGCCGGCGACGGCGGGGTAGGTGTCCGGGGCTCGGGGTGGTGGTGGGTCCAGGATGGGCGATGGGTTCCGGTGGCGAATCGTTTTCCTCCAGTGCCGAGCAGAGGGAGAAGGTGCTGAGCGAAGCTGAAGTCCTGATGGAAGCCTGTCACCGGAGCGTCGGTTGCCGCCGATCCTCGACGGCGGGGTGGGCCGCGTCCGAGGAGGAACGGACGCGGCCCGCAGCGCAACCGTCAGGCGTTCGGCAGCGGCTCGATGTTCTGGTTCACCCGGAACAGGTTCTCCGGGTCGTAGCTGGCCTTGACCGCCCGCAGCCGCTCGTAGGTGGCGGTGGTGTAGGCGCCACGGACCCCTTCGGCGGTGGCGTCGGTGGCGGTGAGGAAGTTGACGAGACGACGTCCGCTGTCCCACGGGGCCAGGTTCTGGAGCAGCTTCGCGGCGTACCCGTCGACCGCGGTCGCCTGGTCGGGGCCGGCGATGGCCACGGTGTAGAACAGGAACGGAAGCTGGTGGTGGTCGATCGCGCTCGGCGACCCGCCGGGACGCGCCAGGGCACCGCCGAGGTGACGGATCTCGACCAGCACCAGTGGAGAGTTGGCGCCCGACCCGGCCAGCTCGACGATGGCGTCCACCGCCTCGGCCGGGAAGTCCCGCAGCAGCGCGGACCGGTCATACATGGGGATCGGCGCGGGCGGGTCGGCGTGGATCGAACCGACCGCCGCGTACGGCATCTCGGCGACCGTGTCGATGATGCTCGGGGCGGCCGCACGCAGCGGCTCGACCAACGGCTCCGCGTCGGCGGCGGTGCCCGCGTACGCGATGCGGACGTGCACGGTCAACCGTCCCCGCAGCGGCTCGGGCACCTCGGGCAGGGGCGGCAGCCGGAGCAACGCGACCGAGGAGGTCATCTCGTCCGGAACCGTCGCGACCCACTCCCGCCAGGCGTTCAGCACCTGCGGGGCGTACTCACCGGGGAAGAAGAGACCACCGCCGTAGAAATGCGGCAACGGTACGAGGTCGAACTCGAGGGCGGTGACGACGCCGAAGTTGCCCTTCCCGCCGCGCAGTGCCCAGAACAGGTCCGGCTCGCTCGACGGGGTCACCTGGCGCAGCTCGCCGTCGGAGGTGACCAGGTCGATGGCGCGTACCCGGTCGGAGGCGTACCCGTACGCGCGGCCCAACGGGCCGAGCCCGCCACCGAGCGTGTAGCCGACCACCCCGACGGTCGGGGATGCACCGTTGAGCGGCGCCAGGCCGAACGGCGCGGCCGCCGCCACAACCTGCTCCCAGCGGGTGCCGGCCTGGACCCGGGCAACCCGGTTCGCCTCGTCAATGGTGACGGCGTCCATCCGCCGGGTGGCGATCAGCACCGCCCCGTCCGAGGCCATCGGCGTTCCGTGGCCGGTGGCCAGGACGGCAACCGGCAGCCGCCGGCGCGCCGCGAACCGTACCGCCGCCTGCACGTCCGCGGCGGTGACCGCCCCCACCACCACGGCCGGGCGGTGCGGGTGGGCGAGGTTGTACGTGGCGCACTCCCCCTCGTAGCCGGCGTCGCCGGGCAGGAAGACGGTTCCGGTGACCTCGGCACCGAGTTCGTCCGCCTCGTGGCGGTGGATCTGGACCCTGTCAGGCCGGGAAGATGGCGTGGGCATGTGCGCTCCAAGGTCGATCGGTTTCGCGTCGCGTGTAGGAATCCGGCGACCGGGCGATCGCACCATCGCGTGATCTACGACTGATGGACGATGCGTGGATGCGGCCGGCGGCGCCCCGGTGACTGGACCGCCCCCACCAGGCAGTCAGACGGCAGCGCGTAGCGCCGCCGGGTCGGCGTGGAGCGCCTGCGCGACCATCGCCAGTTCCCGGTGCAGTGCCCGCGCCACGGTTGGGTTCGCCTCGCCCTGGTCGATCGCGGTGAGCAGGTGCCGGCGGCGCTCCGACAGCCACCTCTCGGCGGCCTCCCGGTCGCGGAAGGTGAGGTCAGCGACGTCGAGCACCCGAATCCCCGACTCCACCACGCTGGCCGTGTCCAGGGCGTTGCATGCGCTGGCCAACAGGAAGCCGACATACCTGGCGACTGCCGCGTCACAGGCGGCGATGCCGTCCTGGGAATACGCCCGCTGCCGCGCCCAGGGCCGGATCAGGCCGAGGTAGTGGTAACGGCGTGAGCCGTCGGGCTCGATCAGGTGCAGGTCGGCGAGGGACTCGAGGGCCTCCACCGCGGTGTTCGGTTCGACGTCGAGGATCGCCGCCGCCGACATGATCGACACGTCCGGAGCATCGGGCAGGGCGATCAGCCGGAAGGCGCGGGCCAGCGTGTCGTCCAGCCGCCGGTACGCCCGCTCGATCGGGGCGGCGGCGATCCGGCAGTCCTCGAACATCGGCTGACCCGAGTCACCGTTGAGGTACTTGTCCACGTACAGGTAGTGCTCGACGGCGGCCAGGCTGCCCCGGGGTCTGCTCGCGAGTCGCGCGGCCGCCACCCGCACCGGAAGCGGCAGGTACGAGAACTTCCCCGTCAGCCGGGTCACCATGTCGAGGTCGTCGCTCACCCGGTCGCGGCCGGCGACCCGCTCGAAGAGGGCTAACGCCTCGTCCGGCTTCAGTACGTCGAGCCGCAGCCAGTGTGAGCTGGGCAGGTCGATAAGTCGGCGCTGACTGGTGATGACCGTGGCGCACCCGGGCGACATCGCCAGCAGCTCACGAACCTGGGCACTGTGCCGGACGTCGTCGAGGACGACGAGTACCCGCCGGCCGCAGAGCATGCTCCGCCAGAGGGCCGCCCGCTGACCGACGAGGCCCGGCAGCTCACGGAGCGGGACGCCGAAAGCCTGGAGCAGGAATTCCAGCACCAGACCCGGACCGACCGGCTGGCCGCCCTCGTCGGTTAGGTCGACGTAGACCTGCCCGTCGGGGAAGTGGTTGCGCACCGCGTGTGCCAGATGGACGGCGAAGGCGGTCTTGCCCACCCCGGCCAGTCCGTCAACGCCGAGCACCGTGGTCGCGTCGGGGCGGGTCAACAGGTGGACGGCGCGGGCGAGGAGGTCGGCGCGTCCGGTGAAGTCCGGCAGGTCCGGCGGAAGCTGGGACGGTGCCGAGAGCGGCTGGTCCAACGGCGGCCGATCGGCTGCCACGGCGTCCCAGTCCCGGTCCGCCGCGAGGATCCGCTGGTAGAGGTCGCGCAGTGCCGGTCCCGGGTCGATGCCCAGTTCCTCGGCGAGGAGTCGCCGGGCGTGCTGGTAGACGTCTATCGCCTCGGCCTGTTGACCCGATCGGTACAGCGCCAGCATGAGCAGTTCGCGCAGCCGCTCACGAAGGGGGTGCTCCGTGACCAGCTCGGTCAACTCGAGGGCCACCTGTTCGTGACGGCCGAGCTGGAGGTCGAGGTCGAACCGCCCCTCGACCGCAGCCAGTTGCAGCGACCGGAGGCCGGTGCGCCGACCGTCGGCGAAGGACCCCTTGATGCCCACAAGCGGCGTGCCCTGCCACAGGTCGAGGGCGTCGCGCAGCTCGCTCGCCGCCCGCGCAAGGTCACCGGCGCGTCGGGCCTCCTGGGCCTGCGCAAGCCGGTGGCGGAACATGCCGAGGTCGAGGACCTCGGCCGGAACGCGTACGACATAACCACCGGCGACCGATTCGATGACCAGGGGCGACCCGTCGCCGCCCAGCACCTTCCGGAGCCGGTAGACGTAGGTCCGTACGATCCCGACTGCCGTACGCGGCGGGTCGTCTCCCCATACGCCGTCGACCAGTGTCTCGGATGAGACCTGCACACCATCGCTCAGCAGCAGGATCGTCAGGACCGCCCGCTGCTGCGGCGATCCGAGGTCTATCTCCCGTCCGTCCCGCCAGGCCCGTACCGGACCCAGCACCGCGAGCCAAAGTCCTCGCTCAGCAGCCACGCTCGTACCCCCTCCACCGCCTGTCGGGCAGCCCGCCGGAAAACTGCCACGCACGCCCCGCCGGCCCGGCTGCTCCGCCGGTCACGGTGACCGCTTCCTCCGCGCAGGTCGGACACACCCTGGCAAGGATGAAGTGCTTCAAGATCCTGCGCGACTACCACCGCGCCGCCCGCACATTGACCGACACCGCTTCCGGCATCGCACACCTGCACAACATCATCTTGGAAGGCTGACCCCCAGCCCCAGCCCCAGCCCC
>NZ_JAKKFF010000112.1 GCF_022229015.1 Micromonospora foliorum | reverse complement strand
CGAGCTGGCCGCGCTGCTCGACGGTCAGCGGGGCGAGCAGTTCGGTCAGCACCTCCTGCCGGGCGCGCAGGGTACGGGCGGCGGCCGCCGTGCCCTCGGTGGTGAGGTGCAGGGCGCGGCTGCGAGCGTCGGCGCCGGGACGCCGCTCCACCCAGCCCTGCTCCCTAAGCCGCCGGACCAGGTGCGCGACGCCGGGCTGGGTCAACCCGAGCACCTGGCCCAGCCACTCGGCGGTCACCCCGGGCTGGTCCTTGAGGACGACGAGCGCCTCGGCGAGCGCGCCGCCGGCTCCGACGGACGCGCTGACCGACGCCCGCATCCGCGAGCCGACGAGCAGGGCGAGTGCGCCGAGCAGGTTGGGCGAGCCGTCCTCGGGTAGATTCATAAGTTGTGAATGTACCTCGTCGGGCGATGCTGCTCATCCTGTTGATGACCGTGGCGCAGCTACCGGTCGCACTGCGGCAGCTGCTCGTCGTACTGCTCGGTCACCAGAACACCGGCAGCTTCGCCGCCGCCGGGGTGGCCAGCGCCGGTTGCGGGATCGGGCTGGCGGTCACCGCGCCGCTGGTCGGCCGACTCCTGGGCCGGCTCGGTGCCCGGCCGGTGCTGCTCGCCACCGGGCTCGCCCACCTGCTCGCCCTGCTCGGCCTGGCCGTCACCACCGAACCGGTGGCCTTCGTGGCGCTGGCCACCGTGGCCGGGCTCAGCACGCCACCGGCGGTCGGCAGCGGACGCGCCCAACTGGCCCGGCTCGTCGCCCCCGCCGCGCTGGCCCGCGCGTACGCGTTCAACGCCGTCGGGCAGGAGGTGCTCTACGTGGGCGGCCCCCTCGCGGTGACGCTGAGCCTGCTGATCAGCGGGCCCACGGCCGCACTGCTCGCCTTCGCCGTGATCGGCAGCGCCGGGCTGCTCGGCATGGTCGCCGTGCTGCCGCCGCGCGAGGCCGACCGGCAGCCTCGCGCAAAGGGATCCGCGCTGCCCGGCCAAGCCACCCGTCGCACCGTCGTCGGCACCCACATCGGGTACATGATGGGCATCGGCGCCATGTGGGTGCTGGTGCCCGCGTTCGCCACCACGGTCGGGCACCCGGACCAGGCCGGGCTGCTGGTGACCATCTGGTCGGTGGGCAGCCTGGCCGGTGGCGTACTGCTGGCGAGCCGGGGACGGCCCGGCAGCCCGGCGGCGGCGTACCTGACGATGCTCGGCACGTTGGCCGCCACCTCGGTGGCGCTGCTGCTGCCGCGCAGCGTGCCGCAGATGGCCGTCGCGCTGGCGGTCTTCGGTCTCGCGCTGGCACCGTTCCTCGCCGTCACCGACGAGATCCTTGCCCGCTCCACCCCGGCGGACCGGCTCCCCGAGACGTACGGATGGTTGCAGACGGCCGGGCAGCTCGGCATCGCGGCCGGCTCCGCGACCAGTGGCGTGGTCAACGACCACCTCGGTAACACCTGGGCGTTCCTGGTGGTCGTCGGCGCGCTGGCGCTGGCGCTGATCGTCGCGCTCAGCCGTCGCCGGACGCTGCGGTTGCCGTCCGCCGCACCGCAGGTCGAGACGGTCGGATCGGCGGTCGCCGCTGGCGGGTCAGGTTTCGGCCGGGACGACGCCGGGTAGCCAGCGCCGACGCGGACCGGCATCGACGGGGGGCACGGCGTGGGCTACCGAAATCGCCAAGGTGAGCAGCCGGGCGACCCGCAGCACAGCGAGGACGAGGCCGGGCAGGCGCCGCTGGTGCAGGTCGAGGCGGACACCGAGGTTCCCGCGCCGGCGGACACCGACGCCCGGCCGGACATCGTGACCGAGCCCGACAACTCCGGCGTCGCCGGTGGTTCGTCCGGCAGCAGCGGCGGTGGCTCCAGCATGCCGGGGCACCCGGACGCGACCCGCTGACCCAGGCTCAGCGGCTGGTCAGCGCGGCCCGCGCCTCGGTCATGCCCTTGTTGGCGAGCCCGTCGGCCCGCTCGTTCTCCGGGTGCCCGTTGTGCCCCTTGACCCACAGCCAGGTGATCTCGTGCCGTTCGCAGGCCGCCTCCAGCCGCTGCCACAGGTCGGCGTTCTTCACCGGCTGCTTCGCGGCCGTCCGCCAACCGTTGCGCTTCCACGACGCCAGCCAACTGGTGATGCCGTTGCGCACGTACGTGCTGTCGGTGTGCAGCTCCACGGTGACCGGCCGGTTCAGGCTCTCCAACGCCTGGATGGCCGCCATCAGCTCCATCCGGTTGTTGGTGGTGGGCGTGGCCTCACCGCCGCACAGCTCCCGCTCGTGATCGCCGTAGCGCAGCAACGCACCCCAACCGCCCGGCCCCGGGTTGCCACTGCACGCCCCGTCGGTCCAGATCTGCACGCCCCTGCCGGCCGCCGCGTCCACCATGCCCGGCAACCTACCGGGCGCGGACCTCGTCCTCCCCGCTCGGGGGGCCGCCGCGCCGAACCGTCGGTGCCGAGCCCAGCACCGCGGGTGGGATGGCCGGCGCGGGCCGGGTGGGGCGCAGCCGGTCACGGACGCGGTGCACGGCGTCGCCGGCGGTCGCGGCGATCATCGGCACCAGCCGGGTCGAATTCATGATCGCAACCTCCTCGGCCGGGGTGGTGGCACCGTCGAGGAAGCGCAGCACCCGCTCGGCCGGGTTGCGGTCGAAGAGCCGGTCGAAGAAGTCGGGACCGCCCACCCCGCCCCGGTCCAGCGCCCGCAACGCCACCGCGTCCATCCAGCGGTGCCGACGCGGGTACGCCGGCGCGGGCACCGGCGGTCGGCCCGCGGCGAGGGCGCGGGCCACCTGGTCGGCCTGGCGGTACATGGCGGAGAAGGTGAAGCCGGTGGAGGGGCGGGTCGCACCCCCGGCGGTGCCGAGCCGGACCACGCGGGGTGTGGGCCGGGGCGGGAACGGCGCGTCGGTCATCGGGATCACCCCGTTCTCCACCTCGCGCACCCGCAGCCCGGCCGGATCCAGCCCGAGCAGATCCCGGTAGCCGGACAGCGCCGCGTCGTACCCGGCGTCGGTGAGCAGGTCCGGCGAGAACTCGGTGTACTCGACCAGGGCGTAGCGGTCGCTGACCGGCAGCACGTACCCGAACGAGACGCCGCGGGGCGGCTGTGGGGTACGGAAGTCCATCAGCACCGCCCGCGCGGGGTCGAACACCGGCCGGTCGGCCTCCAGCCACCACCCCCGAAAGTGCTGCAACCAGGTGGTTCGCCCCGCTCGCGCCGGCGGGCGGGGGCGGGAGTCGAGCACCCAGCCGGCCCGTACGGTGCGCCCGTCGCCAGTGCCCACCCGCACCCGGTCGCCGTCGTCGCGCACCGTCTCGGCGGGCGCGACGATCCGGGTGGCGTCGAGGCGACGCTCGGCGTCGGTAGCCCGGTCGTAGACCGGGCCGGAGCGGAGCATGGCGTACCGCAGCGGGGTGAGGTCCAGGACGCGGCGTCGCGCCGCCGTCGTCACCTCGACCTGCCGCCAGCTCGCGCTGAGCAGCGGGTCCAGGTCGGTGTCGGGGTGGCCCCAGAACGCCCAGGTGCGGTCCTGACCGCGTCGGCGGACCGGGTCGACGATGGCGATCCGCAGGCCGCGGACGCCGTGCCGGTCCAACGCGGCGAGCAGCAACGACGCGGCGCCGCCACCACCGAGCAGCGCGAGGTCGACGTCGAGCGGCGCGGAATCGGTCACCGCACCACGCTGCCACACTGTCGGGCCCAGCCGCGCGTCGCCACCCGACGCGCCGCTCAGGGCACCGGCGTCCGCTGCTGCAGGACCGGGGGCGGGTCGGCATAGGCGCGGGCCACCGCCGCGCGGTCGAAGACCCGCCAGGTGGCGGCGGAGACGCCGATCGCGACCACCAACCCGACCCAGTACGGCGCGGTGATGCCGAACCGGGCGGCGAGCAGACCGCCGAGCAGTGCGCCCACGCAGTTGCCACCCGCCGCGACAAAGAGGGTCGTGCTGGCCACCCGCCCCTGCAGGGTCGGTGGAGTGAGTCGTTGGCGCAGCGAGTTCGCCACGATGTTCCACAGTGCGCCGTGCACACCGAAGGCGAAGAGCGCGGTCCCGACGACGACGGTGCTGCGGGAGGCGGCCAACGCCAGGTGCAACCCCGCCTCGATGAGCAGACCGATCCGGATCGTCCAGGTGGGGCTGATCCGCGCGATGATCCGGTCGCCGGCGAGCGCGCCGAGCACCCCGCCGACGGCCATGCAGGTGAAGAGCAGCCCGTAGCCGACGGACCCGAGTCGTAGCCGTTCGGCGGCGAGCAGCACGAGCACCGCGAGCGCGGCGGTGAGGGTCACGTTGAGCAGGCCGATCAGCACGGCCATGGTGCGCAGCAACCGCTGGTCGGCCAGCCAGCGCAGCCCTTCGACGATCTCGCCGACCATCGAGCGGGTACGACGTGTGTGCGGGTCACCGACGGCGGCCCGGAAGTTCCCGCCGATAAGCGCCACCAGCACCGCGCTGAGGGCGTACGTGACGGCGTTGACCAGGAACGGGCTGCCCGCCGAGAGCGCGAACAGGAAGCCGCCGAGCGGGCCGGCGAGCATGCTGTGCATGAGGGTGGCGCCACCACTGAGCCAGCCGTTGGCCCGCTCCAGGCGGTGCCGTGGCACCACGACCGGCACCATGGCCTGGCTCGCCGCGCGGAACACGATCTCACCGGTGTTGACCAGGAACAGCACCGCGAACAGCAGCGCCACCCCGCCGCGGCCGCTGAGGATCGCCGTGGCCAGAACGCCGAGCGCGACCACCCGGACCAGGTCGATGACGATCATCAGGCGGCGCCGGTCCATCCGGTCCACCAGCACGCCGCCGGGCAGGGCGAAGAGCAGCCACGGCAGCCACGCCACGGCGGACGCCCCGGCGACCACGAGCGGGTCATCGGTACGCGACGCGACGAAGAGCGGCGCGGCGACGGTGGCCAGGCCGCTGCCCAGGGCCGACAGGGTGCTCGCCGCCCAGAGTCGGGCGAAAGCCCCGCCCAGACCAGCTCCCACGTTCCGTGTCACGGCGAGCGAACCTACCAGCGTCTCCCCTGGCGGCACGGGGATTTATCCCGCCGGCAGAGGGCCGCCCGCAGCCAGATTGACAGGCAACCTATTGGTTGCCTAAATTGGCAAGCAACCAAATGGTTGCCTGTTGCGGAGGAGGGTCGATGGACGACGCGTTTCGGGCGCTGGCCGACCCCAGCAGGCGTCGACTGCTGGACCGGCTCAACGAGCGCAACGGCCAGACCCTGCGGGAGTTGTGCGACGGGCTGGCCACCACCCGACAGGCCGTCAGCAAGCACCTGTCGGTGCTGGAGGCGGCGAACCTCGTCACCACGGTGCGGCGCGGCCGGGAGAAGCTGCACTACCTCAACGCCGCCCCGATCAACGCCATCGCCGACCGGTGGCTCAGCCGCTACGACCGCGAGCGCGCCGCTGCCCTCGCCGACCTGACCAGCGCATTGGAGCGACAACCCATGGAGAGCCCGACCTTCGTCTACACGACCTACGTCACCACCACCGCGCAGCGACTGTGGGCCGCGCTCACCGAACCGGCGTTCACCCGTCGCTACTGGGGTGGAGTCGCTCTGGTGTCGGACTGGCAGGTCGGGTCACCCGTGCTGTGGCAGGACACGCCGGATGGCGAGCCTCGCGACCTCGGCCAGCGGGTGCTCGTCGCCGAGCCCTACCGTCGCCTCTCCTACAGCTGGCACGGCTTCCAGCCCGAGCACGCCGAGCACTTCGGCTGGTCCGCCGAGGAGCTGGCCGCCCGGCTCGGTGAGCGCCGGTCGACGGTGACCTTCGAGATCGAGCCACACGGCGACCGGGTCGTTCGACTGACCGTCATCCACGACGGCTTCTCCCCCGACAGCGAGATGCACCGGGCGATCAGCGGCCAACTCGACGGCAGCGGCGGCTGGCCGGAGCTACTGGCCAGCCTCAAGACCCTGGTGGAGACCGGCGAGCCGATGCCCGAACCGACCCCTGCCGGCTGACCCGAGCGCGCATCCGGCGCACCCCGGTCCAAGAACCGCACAACTTCAGGGATGTAGTGGCCTCCAGAGCGCGCGAGGCACCTACATCCCTGTTCTTGTGCGGATCTTGGACTCCCCGTTCTTGTCTGGATCTCGGACCGGCCTGACGGCGGAGCACGCCAGCCAGGTGGTGCATTTCCGCCGTCTCCGGCAATACCTCGCCATCGACCCAGCGACGACAGCCCGACCGGATGGACATCGATGGGAGCACCGGTGCCGGCCGGGCCGTCCGGGCCTTTCCGCAGCTCTCCCCGCCTTCGGGTGGACACGTGACGGCAACGAGGATTTCTCATTTTCACCTGATCGAGGATCCAACCCACCTAGTGTTGGGCACACCGGTGCTAGTCACGGAGTTGGCCACCCGAACGACGTCCCACGCAGTCAGCGGACGAAAAGTGAGGGAAGACGCGTATGAAGGTCTCAACAGCACTCTGCTCGGCGGCGCTCGGCGTGGGCCTCGGCACGCTCCTGCTGCCAGGCGCCGCACTGGCCGACACCACGGTGTCACCGGCCACCACCCCGGTCGGTGGGACCGTCGTGCTCACCGCGACGACCTGCAACCCGAAGTCGGGTGACGCCATCTTCCGGGTCACCGGCCCCAACCGCGACCAGAACGTCCGGTCCACCACGGCCGCCGCCGGCGGCGGGCTGAGCGCCGAGCTCTTCACCGCCGGGTTCACCCTGGGTACGTACACGGTGGCGGCGACCTGCGGCGACGGCAGCTCGGCCGGCACCGCCACGTTCACCGTCACCCCGATCGGCGCCGCGCCGGCCGGCTCCGGCGGCGACGACCGTGACACCGGCGCTCTCGCCGCCGGCGGCACGCTGCTCGGCACCGCCCTCGCCGGCGCGGTGATCCTGATCCGCCGGCGCCGTCCGGTGTCCACTGTCGCCTGATCGGCGACCGTTCCATCCCTGAGACGGGTGCCCGCGCCGGTGACACCGGCGCGGGCACCCCGACGATCCCGTACGGAGGTGCACAGGTGTGGTGGCGGCGGACCCTACCGGCCGTGGTCGCCCTGCTCGGCGTGACCGGGCTCGGGCTGATCACCGTCGGCCTCACCACCGACCCGGCGCGGCCACCACGACCGTCGGCCGACGCGCCGACCCGCACCCACCCCGCACCGGACCTGGCGCCGCTGCCACCCGCCGCGCCGGTCCGGGTGCAGATCCCGTCCATCGACGTCCGCGCCGACATCGTCCCCGTCGGCGCGGACGCCGCCGGGGTGCTGGAGGTGCCGCCACTGGACCGGCCCACCCTCGCCGGCTGGTACCGGCACGGGGTCAGCCCCGGCGAGACCGGCAACGCCGTCCTGGTGGGACACGTCGACTCACCGTCCGGCCCGGCGGTCTTCTTCGACCTCGGTCGGCTCCGCGCCGGGCAGCAGGTGCAGGTCACCCGCGCCGACGCACGGGTCGCCACGTTCACCGTGGACGACGTCCGCGCGTACCCGAAGGAGCACTTCCCCACCACCCTGGTCTACGGGCCGGCGGACGCCGCCGGGCTACGCCTGATCACCTGCGGCGGCCGGTTCGACGCCGCCACCGGCAACTACGTCGACAACGTCGTCGTCTTCGCCACCCGCACCGCCTGAGCCGGACCGCCCGCCTGCGCCACCCGCACCGCGAGTCACCGCCCCGCTGTCGGGAGCCGGACCCTGCTCGGCAGAATGCGGTGGCACCATCCCTGATCGGGGTGGCGCGCCGGGCGACGGGGAGGCACGTGGTGGATCAGCGACCGGTACGGGACCGGGCCGGTCGAGGCGTACGCGCCCTGGCCCGCCGACTGCTCGGACGGGTCGAGGACGAATCCCCCAACCCCCGCCGGTCCAACCCGGACGCCGTTGTCGACTGCGCCGTCTACGTCAACGGCCGCCGGGAGCCCGGCCAACGGCACTACGCCGACGCGTACGCCCGGGCGCGGCACGGCCGCGACGCCTTCGTGTGGCTGGGACTGCACGATCCGGGCCCGGCCGTGCTCGCCGCGGTCGGCCAGACCTTCGGCCTCGACGAGCTGACCGTCGAACAGGCGCTCGCCGACGGGCACCGACCCACCGTGCAGCGCCACGGGCCGGTCACGCTGCTGGTCCTGCGCACCGCCGGGTACGTGGAGCACGACGAGCTGACCGACACCTCCGAGGTGATCGACACCGGGGACGTCATGGTGCTGCTCGGTGACCGCTTCGCCATCACGGTGCGGCACGGCGCCGCCGGGGCGCTGCGCAGCGTCCGGGCCGACATCGAGCGCCGCCCCGCGCTGCTGGCCGCCGGCCCGTGGGCGGTGGCGTACGCGGTCTGCGCCCGCATGGTCGATTCCTACCTGGAGGTGGCCGGGCACGTGGAACGCGACCTGGAGCGGGTCGAGGAGGCGGTGTTCGCCCGCGACCGTACGGCCGACATCCAGCACATCTACCAGCTCAAACGGGAGGTGGTGGAGTTCAAGCGGGCGGTCCTGCCGTTGCAGGCGCCGATGCGCACGCTGCTCGAACCCGACGGTCCGCCCCGCGCCCTGCACCGCTGGTTCGTCGACGTCGACGGCCGGCTGAGCCGGGCGGTGGACCGGGTGGCCGCGTACGACGACCTGCTCACCTCGATCGTCCAGTCACGGCTGGCGCAGCTCGCCGTGGAACAGAACAACGACATGCGCAAGATCGCCGCCTGGGCGGCCATCGCGGCCACCCAGACCGGCATCGCCGGCATCTACGGCATGAACTTCGACCACATGCCCGAGCTGGCCTGGCGCTACGGCTACGCCGGGGCCGTCACCCTGATGGCGGCGGCGGCTCTGTTCCTGTACCGCCTGTTCCGCCGCTCCGGCTGGCTGTGAGGCCGGCGGGCCGGCTGAACTGACCGAGGGCTAACCTCGCGCGGGTGATGTGGCAGCGGTACGTGGCGCGCCGCACTGGCGTACACGGCGGGTCTGCCCGGGTTCGACGACTCCTGGACGCTGCCGTTGCCGCCGGCACCACGGCGGCGCCGGGGTGAGGTGTTCGGCGCCGAGCTGGCCTGGACCCGCCGGCACCTGCTGCCCTGGCTGACCCGGCATCTGCGCGGCCGGTCGTCGGGCGACGACAGGGTGGCCAAGCGGCCGGTGCCGCTGCCGGTGCCGCTCGACTAGGGCCGGTGCGGCAGGATGGCGACGTGGGTAAGGGTGCGGGACGTCGGCGGCCGAACGCGACGACGGGACGGGTGTGCCCGTGCGGCTCCGGGCGGGCGTACGCGGACTGCTGCGCCCCCGCGCACGGGGGCGACGCCCCGGCGACGGCCGAGGCCCTGATGCGCTCCCGGTTCAGCGCCTTCGCCCTCGGCGACTCCGGTTACCTGCTGCGCAGCTGGCACTCCTCGACCCGGCCCACCTCCCTGAAGCTCGACCCGGGGCAGCGGTGGACCCGACTGGAGATCGTGGAGACCGAGCGGGGCGGCCTGCTCGACACCGCCGGCACGGTGACGTTCCACGCGCACTACCGGGACGCGGGCCGGCCCGGCACGTTGACCGAGCACAGCCGGTTCGTCCGCGAGGACGGCCGGTGGGTCTACCTCGACGGTGACCAACCCTGACAGGTGTTTGGGCTAGGATGAGATCGGCGTAGTCCCGCGCCGCACCTCCCTCCCGGCGCTCACGCCGCCGGCAACGCGGAGGCAAAGGGGGCCTGGAGCCCTCGGGACGTGGTGCCACATGCCCCACTCCGGCGGGGTCGACGGGAGCGTGAGTCCCGGTGACCGTGCCGTTGACCGGGAGCATGTGATGACCACCCAGAGATCGTTCAAGGCCCGGGTCCGGACCCGGATGGAGAAGACCGGCGAGAGCTACACCACGGCCCGCCGGCACCTGATCAACCGGGCCGCCGAGCCGGCTTCGGTCGCCGCGTCCCCTCCAGCGCAGACCGAACCCACCGCCGCGCCCCCTGCCGCCGCAGCGCAGACCGAGCGGATCGCCGACGACCTGATCCGCGCCCGGACCGGCCGCGGGTGGGCCGAGTGGTTCGCCCTGCTCGACGCCGCGTCCGCCACCGGGTGGACGCACACCCGTATCGCCCGTCACCTGGGCACCGAACACGAGGTGCCGGGTTGGTGGGCCCAGACCGTCACCGTCGGGTACGAGCAGGCACGCGGCCTGCGCGCGCCGGGTCAGCGACGCGGCGGTGGCTTCGAGGCCAGCGCGAGCCGGACGGTGGCCGTGCCGGCGCGGCGACTGTTCGAAGCGTTCGCCGACGAGACGGCGCGCGCCCGCTGGCTGCCCGACGTCGAGGTACGCGTCCGCACCGCCACCGCGCCGCGCAGCTTCCGGGCCGACTGGGCCGGGGGCCCCACCCGGATCGTCGTCGGCATCGACGCTGTCGGCGAGTCGAAGGCCCGGGTCAGCGTCCTGCACGAGAAGCTGACCGGAGCCGAGCAGGCCGCGGAGCTGAAGGCGTACTGGCGGGAACGGCTCGCCGCACTGAAAGCACTGCTCGAAACGGACGGAGACCACCGATGACGATGACGTTCATCAACCTGCCGGTGCGCGACCTGACGACCGCGACCGAGTTCTACCGGGCGATCGGCTTCACCAGCGACCAGACCGAGCCGGAGGGCGACAGCATGGTGCTCACCGTCTCCGACACCACCCGGCTGGTGCTGCACCTCCGCTCGGGCTTCGAGGCGTACACCGGGGTCGCCACGACGGACACGGCGACCAGCCGGGAGGTCGTCGTCGGGCTGTCGGCGTCGAGCCGGGGGCAGGTCGACGAACTGGTCGACCAGGCGGCGGTCGCCGGTGGGGAGTCGCTCGGGCCGGGAATGGCAAACGGGCCGATGTACATGCGCGGCTTCCGGGACCTCGACGGCCACCAGTGGTCGTTCATCCACATGGCCGGCTGACCGTGCGGCCCGGCGGCGGCCGGAGGAGGCCGCCGCCGGGCCCCGGTCACTCCGAGCCACCCGACACAGCCGCGGCGACGTCGGCGGGCACGGCCGTCTGGCGCCGGCGGCGGGTCAGCAGCACCAGCGCCACCACGAGGTACGCCCCGGCGGTCAGCGCGAACGCCACCGCGTTGCCGGCCGCCGTGGCGAGCAGGCCATAGCCGGCGTACGTCACGATGATCAGCACGTCGGTGGCCATCCCGGCCAGCGAGGTGACGGTGGCGCGGCTGCTGCCGGTGATCCGGGCCTGGAGCCGCGCGTCGGCCAGCACGGTGGCCAACTGCGCGGCGCCGAAGGCCACCGCGAGCAGCACGAACCCCGCCGGGTGCCGGAGCAGGGCACCCGCGGCCAGCGCGACGCCGACCAGCCCCAGCAGCGAGGCGTAGCCGCGGCTGCCCAGCCGCTCCCCCGCCGGGGCGAGCAGCCCACCGACGGTCACCCCGGCCCAGAGCAGCAGGAGCAGCAGGGGTACGGCGTGCGCCCCGACGCCGGTGTCCAGGGCCAGCAGCGGGGTGTACTCGTCCAGAGCGCCCCAGTCGGCGGCGACCACGGCCACCAGCAGCACGGCGGCCCGTACCGGCGGGCGGGTGCGGACCTGCGACACCCCGTCCCGCAGCGTGTCCCACCAGCCCAGGTCACCATCGTCGTCCGGGCTCGCGGGCGGGACCGCGTCCGGCTCGTCCTGTCGGGGTGGCGCGGCGCCCACCGACCGAGCGGCCATCGCCGGCTCGGCAACCGGAACGCGCACGGCCCTCGGCGCGCGGTGTTCCGGTAACCGGGTGGCGACCATCGTGGCGAGCAGGCAGGCGAGCACGCTGGCCGCGCCGACCGCCGGGTAGCCGCCGGCGGCGAGCACCGGGCCGGCGAGCACTCCGGAGACCACCACGCCCAGCACACCCGCCGTCCGCGCCCGCCCGAGCACCCGGGCGTACCGGCCGACCGCGCCGAGCCGTTCCAGCTCGGTCCAGACCAACGCCTCCAGGGCACCGGAGACCAGTGCGCCACCGGCGCCCCAGAGCAGGAAACCGACCGCGAACGCCGGGTACGACGGCAGCAGCACCCAGAGTGCGAAACCGGCGGCGGCCACCAGCGGGGCGAGGCACAGCAGCAGCCGACGGGACAGCACGTCGGCCCAGGCGCCGGAGGGCACCTCGAACAGGATGCCGGCGGCCGACCAGATGACGAAGAGCGACGCGATCTGCCCCACCGACAGCCCGGTGTCGGCGAAGAACACCACGTACAGCGGGTAGAGCAGGACGAGGTCGCTGAGGAACGCGTACCCGTAGAGGGTCGCCGTCAGTCGACGGATCGCCGGGTCGGGCACGCGCGAGGCGATGGAGATCATGGGGCCTTCCCGTGGGAGTGGAGACGGACACCGGAGGTGCGGTGCCCGTGGCGGCCCACGGGATCGGCCTACGCCGCTGGATCAATGTCGCCAGGTCATGCCCGCGATGCTAGACAACAGGCACGGTCGCGGCCAGCGCTTTCGGCGCGCCGAGCAGCGCGCACCGTGCCGGGCGAGCGGGGCGGGGCGGGGCGGGTGACAAACGAGAGGCGGGGCGGGATCAGATCGATCCCGCCCCGCCGCGTACCGCTGGTGTCAGCGCCGTTCCACCGGCGGAATGACGGTGGTGGTCTCGCTGTCGTCGCTGGTGCGCTGCCCGGGCACCGCACGGTCGGTGCCGCCCGTTACCACCTGGGTCGTGTCCGGATCGGCGCCGGTGCCCACCACCTGCGTGACGTCCGAACCGGCCGAGCCCCTGACCACCTGGGTCGTGTCGTCGGTCGCGGGGGGCCGGGCCGGCGTCGGCGTAACGTCGTCGACGGCGCTGCGACTGACCGCCTCCGTGGGGTCGGAACTGACCGGGAAGCGGACGACCTGGGTGGCGTCGGCGTCGGCCGGTCGGGTCACCACCTGGGTGGCGTCGGCGTCGGCCGGTCGGGTCACCACCTGGGTGGCCTCCGGGTCGCTGCTGGGAGCCGACGCCCGCGCCAACTCGGCCTCGGCGTCGCGGCGGCCGGCCCGGTACGCCTGGGCGTGCTCGGCGATCAGCTGCGACTCCTGCTCGGCGCGGGTCAGCCACGACTCCCAACGACTCTGCATCGGACGGATCAGGCCGCCGCCGACACCGACGACGAGAATGCCGCCGATCGTGGCGAGCACGGCGACCAGCACGGGAGTGGTGACCGCGGTGGCCACGCCGATCTGGTTCAGCGCGGCGATGACGCCGAGGCCGAGGATGAAGACCGACGCGATGGTGGCCAGCACCCGGCCGTACGACAGGCCGCCGAGCGCGCCGCTGATGATGTCCTTGACCGCGTTGGCGATGGCGGCGGCGACCACGACGATGACGATCGCGACGAAGGCGCGGGGCAGCCACGAGATCACCGCGCCGAGCAGGTCGGAGATCGGGTTCGGCCCCCAGATGCCGAAGGCGAGCTGGAGGGTGAACAGCAGCACCGCGTAGTAGACGAGCTTCGCGACGATGTCACTGGCGTCGTACCGGGAGCGGCTCAACGCGCGGCGGATGCCGCCGCGTTCGACGGCGCGGTCGAAGCCCACCCGTTCGAGGACCTTCTCCACGATCTTCAGTACGGCCTTGGCGATCAGCCATCCGGCCACCAGGATCGCCAGGAAGGCGACGGCCTTGGGCAGGAAGAGCATCACCGAGCGGAGAGCGTCGCCCACCGCGTCGCTGACGTTGTCACTCATCTGGTCATTCCTTAAGGGGCAGCCGGAACGGTCAGCCCCGGACCTACCCCCGACCCGAGGCGCGGAAACGCCGACCAGGCCAGGTGCAGTCGACGTCGGGCGCCCTCTAGCGCGCGGGCGAGTTTTGGCAATATTCTCCGGAGTACGTGCGGCCACTGGAGCTACTTTTCATCCCCCCGCCGTCGGCCGCAGGAGGAGATGCAATGCACGTCGACCATTCCGAAGTGGATCGCCGGACGCTGCTGCGGGCCGGTCTCGGCGCCGCCACGGTCGCCGTCGTCGGGAGCGAACTGGCCTTCCCGGGCCCGGCGCAGGCCGCGCCGGGAACCGACCTGGACTGGATCATCAGCTGTGACGAGTGGGCCGCCCGCCCGCCGAAGGACCCGCTGTCGGTGAGCGCCATCGCCACCAACAAGATCATCGTGCACCACATGGCGTTCCCGAACGTCACCGACTACTCGCGTGAGCAGGCGGTCAAGCTGGCCCACGACTGCCAGGACCTGCACATGGACGGCAACGGCTGGTCGGACACCGGCCAGCACTTCACGGTGAGCCGCGGCGGCTACGTGCTGGAGGGCCGCCGGGGCAGCCTGGAGCGCCTCGAAGCCGGCGACCGGCAGATGATCTCGGCGCACTGCCCGGGTGAGAACGGCCGGGCCATCGGCATCGAGAACGAGGGCACCTACGTCACCGAGACTCCGCCCGAGGCGTTGACCGACTCGCTGGTCAAGCTCTGCGTCGCGATCTGCCGGCAGTACGGGCTGCACGCGCACGACATCTTCGGCCACTGGGACTTCCGCACGACCCAGTGCCCGGGCGCGGCCTTCTACCGGCAGTTCCCCGAGCTGCGGCGGCGGGTGCACGCCGCCCTGGGCACCAAGCTCGGTGACGTGCCGGCGCGTCGCTGGCCGGACCTGTGGCGCTTCGTCAACTCCCCCTCGGTCCGGGTGGTGCAGCACCTGCTCGCCTACCGGGGCTACCCGGTGACCGTCAGCGGCACCTTCGACGCCGCGACCGTCGCGGCCGTGCAGGACTGGCAGGCCCGCAACGGCATCGCGGTGGACGTGGACGCCACACTCACCCCGCCGACCTGGGAGACGCTGGCGCCGGAGCTCGACCAGCACGCCGCCGGAGCGCCGGTCACGGCCGTGCAGGAGATCCTGGCCACCAAGGGGTACGCGGTCGCCGTCACCGGGGCGTACGACCACGCCACCCGCAGGGCGGTGCAGGACCTCCAGGCGCTGCACGGGCTGCCCCGCAACGGCAAGCTCAGCACGAGCACGTGGTGCACGGTCGTCGGCGGGTCGGTCCGCGAGTCGTTCCGGCACCACTGAGCCCGCGGTGGCGGTGCGGGCCGCACCCGCACCGCCACCAGCCGGCACACCGGTTTGATCCGCCGCCCAGGCGGAAAGGTTCCCGGGCATGACCTGGGCCCGTCGAGCCGTACCCGCTGTCGCCGCCGCCGTCGCGGCCCTCGCCGCGCGGGACCTGATCCAGCGCGACCACGCGCTGCTGCGCAACTTCCCCGTCCTCGGCCGCGCCCGTTACCTGTTGGAGACGATCGGGCCGGAGCTTCGGCAGTACATCGTGGCCGGCAACAACGAGGAGCGACCGTTCACCCGCGACCAGCGCCGCTGGGTGTACGCGTCAGCCAAGCAGGAGAACAACTACTTCGGTTTCGGCACGGACAACGACATCGAGTACACCCCCGGGTATCCGATCATCAAGCACCGCACGTTCGGTCGGGCCGTGCCGCCGTCGTCACCGACGGCCGGGCACGACGTCCGGTTGCCCAGCGCGAAGGTGCTCGGCGCGGCACGGGGACGGGCCCGGGCGTTCCGACCGGAGTCGGTCGTCAACATCTCCGGGATGAGCTTCGGCTCGCTCTCCGGCAACGCCATCACCGCGCTCAACAAGGGCGCGGCGCTCGCCGGCTGCCTGCAGAACACCGGCGAGGGCGGTCTGTCGCCGTACCACCGCAACGGCGGTGAGCTGGTCTTCCAACTCGGCACGGCGTACTTCGGCTGCCGCGACGAGCACGGCCGGTTCAGTCTCGACCGGCTGAAGGACCTGGTTGCCGACGCGCCGGTGCGGGCGCTGGAGATCAAGCTGAGCCAGGGCGCCAAGCCGAGCCTCGGTGGGCTGCTGCCCGGGGCGAAGGTGTCCGCCGAGATCGCCGCCACCCGGGGCATCCCGGCCGGTCAGGACTGCGTCAGCCCGTCCCGGCACGCCGAGTTCTCCGACTGCGACAGCCTGCTCGACTGGGTGGAGTTGCTGGCCGCCGAGACAGGACTGCCGGTCGGCATCAAGTCGGCGGTCGGTGACCTGAGCTTCTGGCAGGAACTCGCCACCCTGATGCGGGACACCGGCCGGGGTGTGGACTTCGTGACGATCGACGGCGGCGAGGGCGGCACCGGCGCCGCACCACTGATCTTCACAGACTCCGTGTCGCTCCCGTTCCAGCAGGGCTTCTCCCGGGTATACAAGATCTTCGCCGAGCACGACCTGCACGAGCAGGTGGTCTTCGTCGGCGGCGGCAAGCTCGGCCTGCCGGACAACGCCATCGTGGCGTTCGCGCTCGGCTGCGACCTGGTCAACGTCGGCCGGGAGGCGATGCTGGCGATCGGCTGCATCCAGGCGCAGAAGTGCCACACCGACACCTGCCCCACCGGCGTCGCCACCCAGAACGCGTGGCTCGCCCGGGGCCTGGACCCGACGTTGAAGTCGGTCCGGGCGGCCAACTACCTGCGGACGCTGCGCCGGGACCTGACCAAGGTCGCCGAGGCCTGCGGCGTCGAACACCCGGGCCTGATCGGCACCGACGCCGTGGAGATCCTGGACGGCCGCACCGGCTCCACCCCACTGCACGAGGTGTACGGCTACCGGCCGGAGTGGGGGCTGCCGTCACCCGCCGACCAGGCGGAGATCATCCGGCTGATGGCCCCGGAGGCGCCACAGGGCGGAAGCGCCCCACCCTCCGCCACCGCCGTCGGCTGAGATCACGCGCGGCCAGCCGGCACGGGCGCACGCGCGGACCAAAAAGTTCCCAGGCCCGGGGTGACGGGCCGCAGGCGCGGCTGGGTAACGGCCCCGCGGATCGCGGATCACGGATCACGGATCACGGATCACGGATCACGGATCACGGATCACGGATCACGGATCACGGATCACGGATCACGGATCACGGATCACGGATCACGGATCACGGATCACGGATCACGGATCACGGATCACGGATCACGGATCACGGATCACGGATCACGGTGAGCTTGATGACTGGGCGGCATCTTGATGACTCACAGACATCAGCCGTTTCCCCGACATGTCCGCGAAGTGCCGCTGCCGGCCGCCATGACCGCCAGCCGCCACGGCTGCCAGGCACGACGGCTGCCAGGCACGACGGCTGCCAGGCACAGCAGCCACCAGGCACAACCATCGCCGTTGCACGTCGCCGGCCGACGCGACCGTCGGCACATCGGTGCCTGCGATAAACGCGTGGAGCCGGCGACTCACCGCGCCTATGGTGGCGCGGTGCTGATCAGACGCGAGACACCCGCCGACGTCGACGCCATTCGGGCGGTGCACTCCGCCGCCTTCGCCAAGGCCGACGGCGGCGATGGCGTACCGGTCGAGGCGACGCTTGTCGACGCGCTGCGCGCCGACGAGGGCTGGCTGCCCGCGTACTCCCTGGTGGCGACCGATTCGGACGGCCAGGTGGTCGGGCACGTGGTGGCCACCCGCGGCCTGGTGGGCGGTGCGCCGGTGGCGTTGGGTCTGGGGCCGCTGGGGGTGCTGCCCGACTGGCAGCGGCGTGGGGTCGGCAGCGCGTTGATGCACGCGGTGCTCGGCGCGGCCGACGCGCGGGACGAGCCGCTGGTGGTGCTGCTCGGGCACCCCGACTACTACCCGCGCTTCGGGTTCCGGCCGGCCGTCGAGTTGGGCGTGACCCCGCCGCAGCCGTGGGGGCCGCAGTACTTCATGGCTCGGCCGCTGCACGTGTGGCGCGAGTCGATCCGGGGCGAGTTCCGCTACGCCAGCCCGTTCGACGACCTGTGATCCCACCGCGCATTCGGCGACGGCGCGCCACCGATCTCGACGGCTGTGTCGCGGCGCTCGCCGAGGTCCACCAGGTCGACCGGTACCCGTTGAACTGGCCCGCTGACCCGCACCGCTGGCTGCGCGAGCCGCACCCGGCGCGAGCCTGGGTCGCCGTCGACGCCGACGCTGCCGTCGTGGGGCACGTCGCCGTGCATCGGGTGCCCGACCCGGTGGGCGGGCCGCCCGGCCGGCAGACGGCCGAGGTGGCTCGTCTCTTCGTGGTGCCGAAGGCCCGCGGGTTGGCGCTGGGCAGCGCGCTGCTGAACCGGGCACGCCAGTGGGCGGACAAACGCGGAACAGACCTGGTGCTGGAGTTGGCCGCCGGTGGCACCGCGGCCGCCGCGCTGTACGAGCGCGCGGGATGGCGGTGCGTCGGCACCAGCACGGCGCCCTGGGTCGCTCCCGACGGCAGCCCGGTGTCGCTGCGCCACTACACGCTGCGTCACCGCGCACCGGGCTCCGACGTCGCACCGGCCAGCACCGCGAGGCGACGGGCGAGCCGACCCGCGGCCTCGCGTAACTCGGGAGGCTCCAGCACCTCCACCTCGTGATCCAGGCGGGCGAGGTGCGCGGCGAGCCAGTCCAGGCTGTCGCCGCCGAGGACGAGCACGGACCACCCGTCGCGGTCGTCCTCGACCTGCCCCACCTGGGGCGGGATCATCTCGCGCACCCGGTCGGCCGGGGCGTGCACCCGCACCCGGGCGAGGTACCGGTACGGGGCGCCGGTCACGGCCCGCTGCACGAAGGCGACCGGATCCGGGTGCTCGCGTGCCGGGAAACGCCAGGTCGTCGCCACCGCCGCCCGCATCCGGTCCAGCCGGAACGTCCGCCAGTCGTCGCGGTCGACGTCCCAGGCCATCAGATACCAACGGCGGCCGGTCGTGACCATCCGGATCGGCTCGACCGTCCGTTCCCGCTCCCCGGCGTCCCGGCCGGGATAGTGGAACCGAACGCGCACCCCGTCCCGACACGCGCGGGCCAGTGTCACCAGCAACTCCGCGTCGATCTCGGCGACCGGGCCGATGAGGGTGTCGGTGGCGCCGTGCACCGCCCGCACCTCGGCGCGTAGCCGCGACGGCATCACCTGGTCGAGCTTTGCGAGGGCCCGCAGCGCGGCCTCGCTCGCCCCGGCGACCGTGCCCCCGGACGCGAGCCGCAGCGACACCGCCGTGGCGATCGCCTCCTCGTCGTCGAGGAGCAACGGCGGCAGCCGGGTGCCCGCACCGAGTTGGTAGCCACCGCCGACGCCCGACACCGCGTGCACCGGGTAGCCGAGCGTCCGCAGACGCTGCACGTCGCGGCGCACGCACCGGCCGGTGACCCCCAACTCGGCGGCGAGTTCGGCGGCCGTCCAGGACAGTCGTCGTTGCAGCAGCGCCAGCAGGCGCAGCACCCGCTCGGTCGTCGCCTCGACGGTCACCCGTCGATCGTTGCACGGATAGCGGAACAACCCTGTCCGCTATCCGCGAGAGGCTGGGATCATGACCGACCAGACCAGGAAACAGGGTTCCGCCGTGACCCGCGACGTCCAGATCACGTTCGACTGCGCCGACCCGGCCGGGTTGGCCACGTTCTGGGCCGAGGCGCTCGGCTACCAGGTGCAGGCCCCACCCGGAGACTTCGAGTCCTGGGACCAGGCGCTGGAGGCGATGGGCGTGCCGCCGGAGAAGCGCAACGACGCGTCCGCGGTGGTCGACCCCGAGGGCACGCGGCCACGGCTGTTCTTCCAGCGGGTGCCCGAGCACAAGCAGGTGAAGAACCGCGTCCACCTCGACGTCCGCGCGGCCCCCGGGCTGGAGGGTGACGAGCGGATGGCGGCCCTGGAGGCGGAGGCCGAACGGCTCGCCTCACACGGCGCCAAGCGGCTCTGTCGACACGAGCCCGCTCCCCCGTTGGGCGCCGGTCATCTCGTCATGGCCGACCCCGAGGGCAACGAGTTCTGCCTCGACTGATCGGGGCGTTCGCCCAGCTCACTGCCGCATCGGTCGGGCCTCATGCGAACATGTGTACGTGTCGCCCGGCGCCAGCATCCTGCACGCCGACCTGGACGCGTTCTACGCGTCGGTCGAGCAGCGTGACGACCCGCGCCTGCGTGGACGGCCGGTGATCGTCGGTGGCGGCGTGGTGCTCGCGGCCAGCTACGAGGCGAAGGCGCGGGGCGTCCGCAGCGCGATGAGCGGCCAGCAGGCGCGGCGGCTCTGTCCGGACGCGATCGTCGTGCCGCCCCGGATGTCGGCGTACACGGCGGCGAGCCGCGCGGTCTTCGAGATCTTCCGGCAGACCACACCGCTGGTCGAGGGGCTCTCCATCGACTAGGCGTTCCTCGAGGTGGGTGGTCTGCGGCGGCTGGTCGGGCCACCGGCCGAGATCGCCGAACGGCTGCGCCGGGAGGTCCGCGACCGGGTCCACCTGCCGATCACGGTGGGGGTGGCCCGCACCAAGTTCCTGGCCAAGGTGGCCAGCGGGGTGGCGAAACCGGACGGCCTGCTGGTGGTCGCACCGGACGCCGAGCTGGCGTTCCTGCATCCACTGCCGGTGGAACGGCTCTGGGGCGTCGGCCCGGTGACGGCCGCCAAGCTGCGGGAACGCAGGATCCGCACCGTCGGGGAGGTGGCCCGCCTCGGTGAGGCGGCGCTGGTGTCGCTGCTCGGCGCGGGCGCCGGCCGGCACCTGCACGCGCTGGCGCACAATCGCGACCCCCGGGCGGTGCAGGTGGGGCGGCGGCGCGGTTCGATGGGCGCGCAGCACGCGCTGGGTCGTACCCCGCACGCCTCGACTGAGCTGGACGCCATCCTCGCCGGCCTGGTCGACCGGGTCAGCCGGCGGATGCGGGCGGCCGGGCGGTCCGGCCGCACGGTGGTGTTGCGATTGCGCTTCGGCGACTACACCCGGGCGACCCGCTCACACACGGTGGGCAAGGCGACGGCGGACACGACGCCACTGCTCGCCGCCGCACGTGCGCTGCTGCGCACCGCGCTGCCCGAGATCGATCGCCGTGGTGTCACCCTGATCGGCGTCTCGGTGGGCAACCTCGACGACAACCCGGTCCAGCCTGAGCTGCCGTTCCAGCCGGACTCCGGGTCCGATCTGGACGCCGCAGTCGACGCGGTCCGCGACCGGTTCGGATCGGCGGCGCTCACCCGGGCGGTGTTGCTCGGCCGGGAGCCGGGCGTGGAGATGCCACTACTGCCGGACTGACCGATACGCGTGCGGCGTCCACGGCAGAGCTGCGATCAGAGACACATCACAGCAGGTCGGCGGTTTAGCCGGCGGCTGACGGGTGACCCTTGGGGGGTACAGCCTGACGAGGGGGGCCCACGATGTCCGACGACACCAGCAACCGACCGAGCCGCACCGCCGAACGCCCGCACGACGTGACCGACCCGCTGCTCTGGCAGTTGGCGATCGACGTGCTCAGCGCGCACGAGCCGGACGACGAGGGCCACTGCCGCAACCTCCAGTGCGCCGGGCAGTCCTGGCCGTGCGCGGCCCGCACCGGCGCCGAGCACTCACTTCGACTGGCCCGCAGCGCACCCACCTCGGTCGAGCTGACCGTCAACGAGACCGACAGCGAGGACGTCGACACGGACGGACGCCGCGACGCCGCGGTACCGGCCCCCCGCTGGGGTTGGAACGCCGGCCCGGTGGCGTCGCACCGAGGGTCCAAGGCCGCCTCCGCGGCGTGACGGGCCACCAACACGTGAGCTGATCCGCACCACAGGGCGAACGCTCGGCCGGTTGTCCGGCCGAGCGTTCAGCGGTCGTGGCGGAGCCAGGCCACGATGCGCCGCAGTAGCTCCTGGTGCCCCGGCGACTCGTACGACCGGGCGTCGTGGCCGAGTGCGTTGTAGACGATCCGGCTGCTCCCGACGGTGCGCGCCCAGACCAGCGGGTGGGCGTCGCCGCCCTCGTCGTGCACGTAGAGGGGCTCGATGTCGAGGTCGTCGACCAGTTCCAGGTCGGTGTAGCGCTCGTCGTGCACCTCGAAGTCCCCGAGCCCGGCGCTGATCGGGTGTTCGACGCCGCTGCGCCGGATGAGGCTCGGGCCGATCGGCGGGTGGAAGGTCCGGCCGTGGGCCCAGGCGGCGCCGACCGTGGAACGCCAGCTCGCCAGTCGGGGGAACGCGATCGTGGCGCTGTGCACCGCGAGCAGGCTGCCGCCACGGGCCAGGAAGTCGTCGAGGATGCGGGCGAAGGTCTCGTCCTCGGGGATCGGGGTCGTGCGGTCCGCGCTCGCGTTCACCACCAGCAGGTGCGCGCCGTCGAGCGCGACGGCGAGCTGGTCGACGGAGTTCACGACCGCGACCGAACCCTCGTCGCCGATCAGCGTGGCCAGCTTGGCACTGGTCTCGGCCAGCGGGTGCCAGGGGTCGGCATGCGGGCCCTCCCCGCTGAAGATCACAGTGTCGACAGGCATGCCGGTGCTCCGCTCTTCATTTGGATAATTTTCGAAATCACGAAATGAACGCTAGCATGGCGTCCATGAGAGCCCTGCATCATCCCGATCTCGCCTCGGTCGACCTGGCCACCCTGCTCGGCGCCCTCGCCGACCCGGTGCGCCTCAGTGTCGTACGACAGTTGGCGCAGGCCGGTGGCGTCGTCTGCGGCAAATTCGACGCGTTGTCCGAGGTGAGCATCTCCACGCTCTCACATCACCTGAAGGTCCTGCGGGCCGCTGGCGTCCTCCGGGTCACCCCGAACGGCAGTTTCCGTCGCCACGAGTTGCGGGCCGACGAGATCAACGACCGGTTTCCGGGCGTCCTACCCGCGATCATCGCCAACCTCGACCAGACTGAGCGAGTGGGAGTGCCCGCATGACCGACGCCACCGGACCGAACCCGCCGAGCACCCTGGGCCTGTCCGCCGACGAGGTCCTGAGCACGACCCGCGCCGTGCGCAAGCGTCTCGACCTCGGACGCCCGGTCCCCCGCGAGGTGATCGAGGCCTGCCTGCGCATCGCGCTTCAGGCCCCCAGTGGCCGCAACAGGCAGCGCTGGGACTTCGTCTTCGTCGAGGACCGCGAGACCCGGGCGGCCGTCGCCCGACTGTGGCGACTCGGCCTGATGGCACCGCCGCCGGCGTCGGGCGGCACCGGGCCGGCCTTCAGTCGGATGAACTTCGCCTCCGAGCAGTGGGGTCGGATCGCCGGCAGCCTGGCGCACCTGGCGGACCACCTGCACGAGGTCCCGTTGCTGCTCATCCCCTGCCTACGCGTCGAGTCACGCGCCGAACTGGACACCGTGCGCGGGCAGGCGGGGGCCTGGGGTTCGGTCATCCCGGCGTTCTGGAGCTTCATGCTGGCCGCCCGGGAACGCGGGCTCGGCACCGCGTGGACGACCAGCCACCTCAGCTACGAGCGGGAGATGGCCGAACTGCTCGGCATCCCCTACGACACGGTCGTGCAGGTCGCCCTCACCCCTGTGGCGTACACGCTGGGCACCGACTTCAAGCCCGGTCCGCGGGCCGACGCGGACGCGTTCGCCCACTGGAACCGCTGGTAACCGCGACCGCCGGCGGCGGACCGCCCGGTGATCCGGGAAGCCCGCCGGCCGACGGGGTACGGCGGTTACAGGGTGCGCGCCAGCCGGTCGGCGAGCGTCCGGGTGAAGCGGGCCGGGTCGGTCAGCTCACCGCCCTCGGCGAGCACCGCCAGGCCGTAGAGCAGCTCGGCGGTCTCGGTCAGGGCGGCGGTGTCGCTGCCCTGCTCGTGGGCCTTGCGCAGCCCGGACACCAGCGGGTGACCGGGGTTGATCTCCAGGATCCGCTTGGTCGTGGGGATCTCGTGCCCCATCGCCCGGTACATCTTCTCCAGGGTCGGGGTGAGGTCGTGGGCGTCGCCGACGACGCAGGCCGGTGAGGTGGTCAGCCGCGACGACAGGCGGACCTCGCGGACGCTGTCGGTGAGGGTGACCCCCAGCCAGTCGAGCAGCGCCGCGAACTCCTGTCGCTGCTGCTCGCGCTCGGCCTCGGCCTGCTGCTTCTCCTCGTCGGTGTCCAGGTCGATCTCGCCCTTGGCGATCGAGCGCAGCGGCCGACCGTCGTACTCACCGACCCGCTCGACCCACACCTCGTCGACCTGGTCGGTGAGGAGCAGCACCTCGTGACCCTTGGCCCGGAACGCCTCCAGGTGCGGAGAGTTCTCGATGGCGGCCCGGGACTCGCCGGTGGCGTACCAGATGTCGCTCTGGCCGTCCTTCATCCGCGACACGTAGCCGGCCAGGTCGGTGGGCTCGGCCGGGTCGTTGGTGGAGGCCACCGACAGGATGCCCAGCAGGGTGTCCCGGTTGTCGGTGTCGTCGATCAGCCCTTCCTTGACCACCGCGCCGAACTCGGTCCAGAAGGTGCGGTAGCGCTCGGCGTGGTTGGCCTTCAGGTCCTTGACCGTGGCGAGGATCTTCTTGACCAGGCGGCGGCGGACGATCTGGATCTGCCGGTCCTGCTGGAGGATCTCCCGGGAGATGTTCAGCGACAGGTCGTGCGCGTCGACCACACCCTTGACGAAGCGCAGGTAGGTCGGGACCAGCGCCTCGCAGTCGTCCATGATGAAGACGCGCTTGACGTAGAGCTGGACGCCACGGCGGCCCTGCGGGGAGAACAGGTCCAGGGGGGCGTGGCTGGGCAGGAACAGCAGCGCCTCGTACTCGAAGGTGCCCTCGCCCTTCATGTGCACGACCTCGAGCGGGTCGGCCCAGTCGTGGCTGACGTGCTTGTAGAACTCGTTGTACTCGGCGGCGTCGACCTCGTCGCGGGGCCGCGCCCAGAGCGCCTTCATCGAGTTGAGGGTCTGCACCTCGCGGGTGGCGGCCTCACCGTCGGCGCCGGGGCGCTCGACGCTCATCCGGATCGGCCAGGCGATGAAGTCGGAGTAGCGCTTGACGATCTCGCGGACGGTCCACTCGGCGGTGTAGTCGTGCAGGTTGTCCTCGGTGTCGGCCGGCTTGAGGTGCAGGGTCACCGTGGTGCCCTGCGGCGCCTCGTCGACCGCCTCGATCGAGTACGTGCCCTCGCCGGTGGACTCCCAGCGGGTGCCGCCGGTCTCGCCGGCCTTGCGGGTCAGCAGGGTGACCCGGTCGGCGACCATGAACGCGGCGTAGAAGCCGACGCCGAACTGGCCGATGAGGTCCTGCTTGGCGTGGGCGTCGGCGGACTCGCGCAGCTGGCGCAGCAGCTCGGCGGTGCCCGACTTGGCGATCGTGCCGATCAGTTGGACGACCTCGTCGCGGGTCATCCCGATGCCGTTGTCCCGCACGGTGAGGGTGCGGGCGTCCCGGTCGATCTCCAGGGCGACGTGCAGGTCGTCGGTGTCGGCGACGAGGTCCTTGTCGACGAGGGTGGCCAGCCGGAGCTTGTCCAGTGCGTCGGACGCGTTCGAGATGAGTTCCCGCAGGAAGACGTCCTTGTTCGAATAGATCGAGTGGACCACCAACTGGAGGAGCTGACGCGCCTCGGCCTGGAATTCCAACGTTTCGGCCTGGTTGCTCACACCGTCTCCCATCTCGGCTCGTACGGAGGTTCGCGGAAAGGATACGAGTCGTCACCGGTCCGGCTGTGGCCGCGTCCGGGTCGTATTCCCGATCCGGCCGGTCGCCCCGGTGAGATAGCTGACTTTGCCTGACAGAAGTCAGGTCGGATAGCGTGGCGGCCATGAAGATCGCTGGAAGCACCGCCCTCGTCACCGGCGCCAACCGTGGCCTCGGCCGACACCTGGCCGCCGAACTCCTCGCCCGGGGCGCCACCGTCTACGCCGGCGCCCGCAACCCCGACAGCGTCGACCTGCCGGGCGTCACGCCGGTCCGCCTCGACATCACCGACCCCGCCTCGGTCGCCGCCGCCGCCGAGCTGGCCGGCGGCGTGAACCTGCTGATCAACAACGCCGGCATCGACACCCGGACCGACCTCCTCGACGGCGACCTGGACCTCGTCCGGCTGGAGCTGGAGACCCACTACATCGGCACCCTGTCGACCATCCGGGCGTTCGCGCCGGTCATCGCCGGCAACGGCGGCGGAACGATCCTCAACGTGCTCTCCGTGCTGTCCTGGTTCGGCTCCCCGACCCACGCGGCCTACAGCGCCGCCAAGTCCGCCGAGTGGGCGATGACCAACGTGCTGCGCCAGCAACTCGCCGACCGGGGCGTCCGGGTCTCCGGCCTGCACGTCGGCTACCTGGACACCGACATGGCCGCCGACATCACCGGCCCGAAGTCCGACCCGGCGGCGATCGCCCGGATCGGCGTGGACGGCATCGAGGCCGACGCGTACGAGATCCTCGCCGACGACCTCAGCCGCCAGGTGCAGGCCGGGCTGGCCGGTGGCGTCGCCGCGCTCTACCCACAGCTCCCCTGACCCACGACGCGACGGGCCGCCACCGGGAACCGGTGGCGGCCCTTTGTCGGGTACGCGGTCAGCTCGCCAGCAGCGTCACGTCGTCGATCACGAAGGTGGTCTGCAACGACGAGTCCTCGGTGCCGTTGAACCGCAGCGTCACCGTCTGCCCGGCGAACCCGGCCACGTTGAGGCTGCGCTGCACGTAGCCGGTCGCGGCGTTCAGATTCGAGTACGTCGCCAGCGTGGTCGATCCGAGCTGCACGGTGAGCCGGTCGTACGCCGTGGAGCCGGTGGTCTCGGCGGTGTCGATGTGCAGCCAGAACGACACCGTGTACGTGGCACACCCGGCCGGCAGGGTCACCGACTGCGACAGGCTCTCGGTACGGGTGGTGCCGTACCCGTTGAGCCACGCCTTGTACGACCCGGTCCGGGCCGGCTGGCCGCTGGCATTGGTGATCACGCCGGAGGACGCGGTCCACGGCGTGCTGCCGCTCTCGAAGCCACCGTTTCCGACCACCTGACCGCCGGTGCAGGTCGGGGTCCCGCCGCCCACGGCGAGCTGCCACAGCGCGTACGCGACACCGTCGGCCGCCCGGTTCAGCACGGTGGCGCTGACGTTGGCGGTGGTGTCACAGGACCGGTGGTAGCACGGGTCGTACGCGGAGTTGGCGGTGCCGCCCCACTTGGCCGCCTGGGAACTGGTCTTGCGGGCGCTGGCACCGGCGGCGTAGCCCGAGGTGGGGATGCCGGCCTGCTGGAAGTAGTAGTCGTCGGAGCGACCCTGGCCCTCGACGTTCTCCTCCGGTTGCAGACCCAACGAGTCCCAGTAGGCCTTCAGCGGCGCCGCCGTGGTCGAGGTGACCCGGTTGATGAAGTAGCCGCCGTTGATCGACCCGACCATGTCGAAGTTGTAGTAACCCTTGATGTAGCCGCGCTGGGTGGCGTTGAGCGAGTTGACGTAGAACCGGGAGCCGTTGAGCCCCTGCTCCTCGTCGGTCCACCAGGCGAACCGCACCCGCTTGGTCATGGTCGGGTTCTGCGCGGCCAGGACCAGCGCGTTCTCCAGCAGGGTCGACGAGCCGGTGGCGTTGTCGTTGATGCCCGGCCCGGCCGAGACGCTGTCCAGGTGCGCGCCGAACATGACCACCTGGTCGGCCGGGCCGCCGGGCCACTCGGCAATGAGGTTGTTCGAGGGGTACGTGCAGCTGGAGCAGTACTGCTCGCTGACGGTGTAGCCGGCCGACTGGAGCCGGGTCTTGACGTAGTTGAGCGAGGCGGTGTAGCCGGCCGAGCCGGCCCGTCGGTTGCCACCGTTGCTGGTGGCGATGGCGTTGAACTGGGTCAGGTGCGCCTGGACGTTGGTGACGGAGATGTCCGGTGCGGCCAGCGCGGCGGCGGCCGCGGCGATCGGCCGGGTCACCGTCGTCGCGGTCGGAGGTGACGCGGTCGCCGGTTGGGCGGCCAGCGTCACCGTCATCCCGGCGAACACGGCGAGCGCGGTTCCCGCGCTCAGCGTTCTGCCTCTCATGGGGGCTCCTCGGGGTTGGAGAGATACCCGAGACACTTACAGATATCTATTTCTAGAGCATCGGTCGTTCGTCCCGAACCGCCGCCGCTTCGACGGTGGGTACCGGCGTCGGCACAGGTGAGTAGAGGTGTCAGGATGGGTAGGTAACGCGGCAGGGGTCGTCGGGCCCGGAACGGGGGCTTGCGATGGGGTCGGATCGAGCGTGACACGACCCAACACTGAGCTGTTTCGCGGCGGCGGCGACACCGGGCAGTTGATGGCAGAGCTGGACTGGGCCCGCACCCCGCTCGGCCCGGTCAGCGGATGGCCACAGAGCCTGCGCGCCGCCGTTCGCATGGTGCTCTCCTCCCGGTACCCCATGCTGCTGCTCTGGGGTGAGAGCTACTCCCAGCTCTACAACGACGCGTACTCCGCGCTGATCGGCGACAAGCACCCCGCCGCGCTCGGCAACGACGTGCGGGTGACCCTGGCCGAGGGCTGGGACGTGCTCGCCCCGCTGATCGAGGAGGCCATGGCGACCGGGGTGGCCAGCTGGGTCCCCGCGCTGCAACTGCTGCTGGAGCGGGCCGGCTACCGCGAGGAGGCGTACTTCAGCGTCTCGCACGCCCCGGCCCGGGACGACGACGGGCGCACCGTCGGCGTGCTGACCGTGTGCAGCGAGGTCACTCAGCAGGTGGTCGGCGAACGCCGGCTCCGTCTGCTGCGCGACCTGTCCGTGCGCGGCGACGGGCGCACCGTCGACGTGGACGCCACCAGCGCCCGGCTGATCGACGTGATCGACGGTCACCCCCTGGACGTGCCGTTCGCCGCCATCTACCTGCGCGACGGCACTGCGCTGCGCCGGGTCGCCTGCACCGGCGGCGACCAGGGGCACGCCGGGGCCCTGCCGGACGCCGTCGAGCTGACCGACCCGGGCCCGCCCGCGTACGCCTGGGGGCTGGCGGACGCCGCCGAGGG
>NZ_JAKKFF010000111.1 GCF_022229015.1 Micromonospora foliorum | reverse complement strand
CGGGCGGGCGTCGGGCGGGCGTTGGGCTGGCCGGGCGTCGGGCGGGCGTTGGTGGGCTGGTCAGGGGCGGTTGTGCGTCCAGGTCACCAGTTGCTCTGCCGACCAGGTGTTGATGACACGGTTGGCGGGGACGCCGCAGAGGGCGGCGCGTTCGCAGCCGAATCGTTGCCAGTCGAGTTGGCCGGGCGCGTGCGCGTCGGTGTTGATGGCGAACCGGCAGCCAGCCTCCAGTGCCCGGCGGATCAGGCGCTTCGGAGGGTCCTGCCGCTCCGGCCGGGAGTTGATCTCGACGGCGGTGTCGTGCTCGGCGCAGGCGGCGAAGACGGCGTCCGCGTCGAAGTCGCTCTCCGCCCGGGTCCGGGCGCGGTGCCCCCGGTCGCCCGGACCGGTCACCCCGGCCGGGCGGGACGACACCATCCGGCCGGTGACGTGGCCGAGGATGTCGAGGTGTGGGTTGGCGACGGCCTTCAGCATGCGCCGGGTCATCTTCGACCGCTCGTCCTTCAGGCCGCTGTGCACCGACCCGACCACCACGTCGAGCCGCGCCAACAGGTCGTCGTCCTGGTCGAGGGAGCCGTCGGCGAGGATGTCCACCTCGATCCCGGTGAGGATCCGGAAACCCTCGGGCAGCGCCGCGTTGACCTTTGCCACGTGGTCGAGTTGCTGGCGCAGCCGGTTCGCGGTCAGCCCCCGGGCCACCGTCAGGCGGGGCGAGTGGTCGGTCAACACCAGATACTCGTGGCCCAACTCCACCGCGGCCAACGCCATCTCCTCGATGGGCGAACCGCCGTCGGACCAGTCCGAGTGGGTGTGACAGTCGCCGCGCAGGGCGGCGCGCAGCGCCGTGGCCTCGGCGTCCAGGTCGCTGCCCTCGGTCGCCACCAGCCGGCGGAGGTAGACCGGTTCCTCACCGGCGAGGGACTCCGCCACGCAACGGGCCGTGACGTCACCGACCCCGGCCAGCTCGGTGAGCGTGCCGTTGCCGGCCCGTTCGGTCAGCTCGGCCGCAGGCATGCCGGCCAGCGCCTTCGCCGCCGACCGGAACGCGCGTACCCGGTAGGTGGCCTCGTTGGCGCGCTCCAGGAGGAACGCGATCCGGCGCAGGTCGGCGATGGGATCTCTCGCGCGGGCCATGTCAGGGCGCCTTCGGGCAGCCGTGCCGGCGTTGCCACGCGGTGACCTCGGCGGCCGGTTCCCGGTTGCCGCCACCCCGCCAGGAGTCCAGGTAACGCGCCGGCCAGATCACCCCGCGCCGGATCCACCAGCCGTCCGTGCCGGCGCACGCCGGCGAGATGCCGAAGTGCACGTGGCAGACGTTGTTCGCGTTGCCGGTGCGGCCCACCTTGCCGAGCTGCTGCCCGGCACGGACCCGCACCCCGGCGTCGACGCCGCTGGTCACCACGCTCAGGTGTGAGCCGTAGTAGCGCACCCCGTCGTCGCCGAGCAGGGCGACCGACAGGCCGCCGTTGTCCGGCCCCTGCCGCCCACGTTTGGTGTACCGGTCGACGCGGCTCACCTCCAGCACCGTCCCGTCGGTCACCGCCACGAACGGCTCGCCGCAGTCGGCGAAGAGGTCCGTCGCCGGGTACGCCCCGTGCGTCGGGTGGTAGTCGACATCGTCGGCGCGTACCGGAAAGACATGCTTCAGCCCGGTGCGGGGTGCCGTGGCGGACGGCCTGGCCGACGACGGCGCCGGGGGGCTCGGGTCGGTCGCCGTCGGCGTGGGCGACTGCGACGCCGGCTGCTCGGCGGTCGCCCAGACCGACGGTGGCGTCGGCGCGGCGCCGTCGGGCACCCCCGGCCGGGTTGTCGCGCAGCCGGCGGCCAGCACCGGGGCGAGCAGCAGCAGGATCGGGTACGCCGGACGAGCGCGGCGGCTGATCGTCGGCGAGGACATCAGGTCATCCTGGCAGAGCCGGTACCGTGGGCACGAGCGGCACGCGTGAGGGAGGGCAGCGACGGTGACCATTGCCCGACCCGAACCTGGCCCGGATTTCGGTGCCGCCCGCCCGGTGCCGCGTACCCCGTCGGGTCTCTTCCCCTCCGGGCCTCCGACCCGGCCCACCTACCGCGAGCCGCACCCGGTCACCGGTGGCGGTGTCGCCGCCGGCGGCGGCGCGGCGGCCGGTTGGCTGCTGCTGTTCGGCCTGCTCGGCACCGACGTTGCCAGTTACGCGTGGTGGACGGTGATCGCCGGCCTGCTGGCCTGGGTCACCGCCCTGGTGCTGGTCCGCTACGGCGACCGAGGGGTGGCCACCGGGGTCGCCATCGTCACGGCGGGTGGCTGGAGCATCGCCGCCGCGGTGGTGGCGGTCCGCTGGGCGACAAGTGGTGACTGGCCGCTGTGGTGACCGGCACGGACAGGCCCCGAAACCCCGCTCGGTGACTGCACCCTGTGCCCGGTTGGCTGCGTAGCGAACGCCGTCTTGACGTGGCCGCCGAGACTGGGCACGCTCGGGACTATGGCCTGGACCACTCCGCGGCAGGATCCCGATCGCAGTCGCCGTCGCCTGCAGTTGCTGGCCGAGTTGGCGGGCGCCCGGGCGGTCCGCCAGCGCAGCCGACCGCAGCGGCAGCGCACCGAGCGTCTGCGCCAGCTCATCGCCACCCGCCGCAGAGTCGTCGGCTGAACCGACTTTGTCAGGAATGACCCGCCCTTCGGGGCGTTGACGGGTCGCCCGCCGACCCGACCGGCTAACGTGCACGCGTAACGAGTCGACGCTGTGTCGAGGGCTATTGGGGGGACCGTGTCGTACTTCGCTGCGGCCGTGGTGCGCGACGACAGTGGCTGGACCGCCGCCGAGGTCAGCCTGCGTGGCGCCACCGACATCGACGAGGTCGCCGACCGGCTGCGGGACGTCGACCTGGAGGCCGACGTGTCGCTGCTCTTCGTCGAGGCCGATGACGCGTACCTGGTGATCCTGCGCCTGGACGAGGGCGAGGACCTGCGGGTGTTCGGTTCGGACTCCGCGTACGCCGAGGAGTCGCAGCTGGGGTCGCTGCTGGTCGGTGACCTGAAGACCTCGGTCACCGGGCTCGACGGTGACGAGGAGCCACGCCCGGTGAGCACCGGTGACGAGGAGAGCGAGCAGCCCGTCGTCGACCCGGAGGCCGACCCGGTCGGTGACGCCGACCTGCTGGCCAACCTGGGCATCTCCGCGCAGAAGCTGCTGACCCTCTGCACCCACGAGGGAATGATGCCGGCGGACGTCACCTCGGAGATCTGCCAGGTGCTCGGTTGCGCCGACGAGGTCGAGGAGCTGCGTGAGGTCTGAGCCGGCCGACGCGACCGATCCGTCTCTGGAGTCGATCGGGCCGGGCCAGCCGACCCCGGGGGCGGTGGGCCGCGCCGGGCCCGGCGCCAACGAGGGCCTGGCCGACCTGGGCGAGGCCGGCCGACGGCAGCGGCACGAGCTGTGGATGCGCCGCGCCCTGGAGGTCGCCGTCGCCGGTCCACCCGTCGACGACGCGGTCAGCACCGACGTCGACGACGTGCCGGTGGGGGCGGTGCTCTACGGGCCGGACGGCACCGAGTTGGCCACCGGACGCAACGAGCGGGAGCTGACCGGCGACCCCACCGCCCACGCCGAGGTGCTGGCCCTGCGCCGGGGTGCCGAGCGCGCCGGCCGGTGGCGGCTGGACGGCTGCACCCTGGTGGTCACCCTGGAACCGTGCACCATGTGCGCCGGGGCGCTGGTGCTGGCCCGGGTCTCCACAGTCGTGTTCGGCGCGTGGGAGCCCAAGACCGGTGCGGCCGGATCGCTCTGGGACGTCCTGCGCGACCGTCGGCTCAACCACCGCCCCGAGGTCTACGGCGGGGTGCTGGAGGCCGAGACCGCCGCCGTTCTGCGCGCGTTCTTCCGCTGAGGCGGGGCCGCCGGTCAGGCCGGCGGCAGGGTGACCGTGACGATCAGACCGCCGTCGGGGCGGGGCTGCGCCTCGGCGGTGCCGCCGTGGGCCCGGGCCACCGCGCGGACGATTGACAGCCCCAGCCCGAAGCCCCGCCCGCCGACGACCCGCTCCCGCGACAGCCGACGGAAGGGCTGGAACATCGTCTCGACGTCGTAGCCGGGGATGACCGGGCCGGTGTTGGTCACCGTGAGGGTGGGTCGGCCGTCGACCAGCCCGGTGCGCACCTCCACCCAGCCGTCGGCGGGCAGGTTGTGCCGCAACGCGTTCTCCACCAGGTTGAACGTGAGCCGCTCCAACAGCACCGGGTCGCCGCTGGTCGGCGCCGGGGCCAGGGCCCGCCGAACCCGCACGTCGGGGGCCTGCTTCCCGGCCTGATCGGTCGTGTGCGCGCAGACCTCGGCCAGGTCGACCGGCGTACGCTCGGTCAGCTCGTTCTCCGAGTCGGCCAGGGTCAGCAGGCCGTCGATCAGCCGCTCGTGGCGTTCGTTGACCGCCAGCAGCGACTCGCCGAGTCGCCGGGTCTCGGCCGAGGCGTCCGGGCGGGTGACCGCCAGCTCCACCAGGGCGCGGTTGAGTGCCAGCGGGGTACGCAGCTCGTGCGAGGCGTTCGCCACGAACCGGCGCTGCCCGTCGAAGGAACGGTCCAGCCGTTCCAGCATCTCGTCGAACGTGTCGGCGAGTTCGCGTACCTCGTCGGGAGGGCCGGTCAGCGCGATCCGTTCGTGCAGACCACGGCCGGCGGTGTCCGCGCCGGCGATCCGGCGGGCCGTGCCGGTGATCTGGTGCAGTGGCTGCAACGCCCGGCCGGCGAGCAACCAGCCGAAAGCGATCGCCACCGTCGACACCACGATCAACGCGATGCCGCCCTGGGTGAGCAGCGACTCCAACGCGTTGCGCTTCGCCTCGTCCTGCACCTCCTGCAACAGGGCGCGCAGGTTGTCGACGTTCTGCCCGCTGGGCGTCGTGGGGGTGGTCTTCGGCAGGTCGCGCAGTTTCACCCCGAACGGCTGCGGCATCCGCTGATCCACCAGCACGTACGTGACGGCGAGCAGGACCATGCCGGCCAACAGGAAGAGCCCCCCGTAGATGAGGGTGAGCCGGGCGCGGATCGTCAGGCGTTTCATCGGATCTGGTACCCCGCACCGGGGACCGTCTCGATCACCGGAGGGTCGCCGAGTTTGCGGCGCAGCTTCATGACTGTCACCCGGACCACGTTGGTGAACGGGTCGATGTGCTCGTCCCAGGCGCGTTCCAGCAGGTCCTCGGCGGAGACCACCGCCCCGTCGGCGCGCAGCAGCTCGGCCAGCACCGCGAACTCCTTGCGGGACAGCGCCACGTGCCGGTCGTCCCGGCGTACCTCGTGTCGGGCCGGGTCGAGCTGGATGCCGGCGCGACGCAGCGTCGGCGGTGCCGCCGGACGGGACCGGCGGGTCAGCGCGTGCACCCGGGCCGACAGCTCGACCAGGGCGAACGGCTTGGTCAGGTAGTCGTCGGCGCCGAGCGCCAGCCCTGCCACCCGTTCCCGGACCGCCGCCGAGGCGGTCAGCATCAGTACCCGGGTCTCGCCGCCCGCGTCCACGATCGCCCGGCACACGTCGTCGCCGTGCACCACCGGCAGGTCCCGGTCCAGGACCACCACGGCGTACTCGTTGACGCCGAGCCGTTCCAACGCGGCGTCCCCGTCGTACGCCACGTCGACCGCGAACGACTCCCGACGCAGCCACTCGGCGATGGCGTCCGCCAGCACGTTCTCGTCCTCGACCACCAGCACTCTCACCCCTCCATGGTGCTCGGGGTGCGGTAACGGCGGCATAACCGCCGACGGTAACGCCGGGGATACGCCCACTGCCGTGCACTGAGTGCCACGTTCGGCGAACCACGCCGGACCTGAGCGGAAGCGGACGCCATGCGACGACAGATGCTTGCGATCCCCGTCCTGCTCGCCCTGGCGCTGTCCGGGTGCGGCGGGGGAGGCGACGACGGCGGCGGGGTCGCGACCGCCGGTGGGGCGAAGGCCGCGGCAACGGCGAGCGGCACGCCGGTCAGTGACTCGGACCGGCAGCTCGCCTTCGCCCGGTGCATGCGGGAGAACGGGGTGGACATGCCCGACCCGGAGCCGGGTGGCCGTCCCGGCTTCCGGTTCGGCGCGGACGTGGATCAGCAGAAGGTCCAGGCGGCCATGGAGAAGTGCCAGGACAAGCTGCCCAACGGTGGGCAGGGCCCGCAGCTCAACCCCGAGCAGGCCGAGCAGATGCGCGCGTTGGCCAAGTGCATGCGGGAGAACGGGGTGCCGGACTTCCCGGACCCGGACGCCGACGGGCGGGTCCGGATCGGGGCGGGGGGCAACGCGATCAACATCGGCGATCCGGCCATGAAGGCCGCGATGGAGAAGTGCCGGCAGCACGCACCGCAGTTCGGGGGTGGCCGGTGACCGGCGCCACCCGACGCTCGCGGCTGCGCGCCGCCGTCACCGGCGGCGTCGTGCTGCTGGTCGCCGCCGTGGGCGTGGTCGCCGCGGTGGGCT
>NZ_JAKKFF010000110.1 GCF_022229015.1 Micromonospora foliorum | reverse complement strand
CCCCGCCGGCCTGGCCGCCGCGCTCGACGCGGTGCGCTTCGCCGTCGGCGTCGACCCGGAGCTGCCGATGCTCGCCGGCGTGCTGTTCGACGTGGAGTCCGACGGGGTCCGGCTCGTCGCCACCGACAGGTACCGGCTCGCGCTGGCACGGGCCGGGGCCGACGTCGACGGACCGCCGGTGCGGGTGTTCGTGCCGGTGGCCCTCGTCGACCAGCTCCGGCCCCTGCTCGACACCGCCGACACGTGGCCGGTACGGCTGACCGTGGCGGGGGCGGACCTGCGGGTGCGGGTGGCCGAGCGCACGGTGACCGGCACCGCCCTGCCGTACGACTTCCCGGACTACCACCGGCTGCTGCGCAAGTCCGTCGGCGAGCGGCCGACCGCGCGGCGAATCCCGGTGGACGTGGCCGCGCTGCGCGCAGCGCTGGCCGACCCGGCGGCCCCCACGGTCGCCTGCGACCACGACGGCACGACCCGGGCGGTCACCGTGCTGGGCGTCGACGACCACGGCGGGCTGCGGCTGCTCCCCGCCGCAGACCTGGGCACCGACGTGCTCCGGGTCGGGGTGGACGGTGGCTACCTGCTGGACGCGCTGAACGCGGCCGGCGCGCCGCAACTGGTGCTGGAGCTGGACGGACCGATCGCCCCGCTGGCCGTACGCCGACCGGACGACGCGGACACCTACTCGGTGCTCATGCCGATCCGGCTCTGAGCCGGCGGCCAGCACTCCCCGTCCCGGGACGAAAAGCCCGCGACGGTAGCATCTGGTGGTTCACCTGTGAACCCCGGACGGAGGCGTACGGAGCAGCATGCTCGACATGGAGTTGATCCGGAAGGATCGCGAGGCGGTGGCGACCGCGCTGGCGAAGCGTCTGGATCCCGCCGAGGTCACCCGTGCCCTGGACGAGATCCAGCGGCTCGACCAGGAACGCCGCGCCCTGATCACGGGGATCGACGCCGAGCGGCAGCGCCGCAAGGCCGAGGCCCGGGCGTACGCGCAGGCGAAGCGGGCCGGCGAGGAGCCGCAGGTCGCCGCGCCGGAGGCGGAGCGTCAGCAGCTCGCCGACCTGGAGTCCCAGTTGGACGAGGTGCAGTCCCGGCTGCGCGACGCGATGAGTGAGCTGCCCAACCTGCCCAGCGACGACGTCGTGGCCGGCGGCAAGGAAGCCAACCGGGTGGTGAAGACCTTCGGTGAGCCGCCGGTGATCGAGAAGGTCCGCGACCACGTGGAGCTGAGCCGCGCGCTGGGCCTGGTCGACTACGAGCGCGGCGTCAAGCTCGGTGGGTCCGGTTTCTGGATCTACACCGGGGTCGGCGCCCGGCTGGAGTGGGCGCTGCTCAACTACTTCGTCGACCAGCACATCAGGGCCGGCTACGAGTTCCTGCTCCCGCCGCACCTGCTGCTCGATTCGGCCGGCTTCGCCGCCGGGCAGTTCCCCAAGTTCTACGACGACGTCTACCACCTGGATTCGGCGTCCGCCCCGCGCGGCCAGTTCCTGCTGCCCACGTCGGAGACGGCGATCCTCGGCGCGTACCAGGACGAGATCCTGGAGACCCCGAAGCTGCCGCTGAAGGCGTTCGCGTACACCCCGTGCTACCGGCGCGAGTCGGCCGGCTCGCACTCGGACGAGCGCGGCACGGTGCGCGGGCACCAGTTCAACAAGGTGGAGATCTTCCAGTTCACCCTGCCGGAGCAGGCCGACGCGGCGCTGGAGGAGATGCTCGCCCACGCCGAGAGTCTGGTCGAGGGGCTGGGTCTGCACTACCAGCGCACGCTGCTCTCGGCCGGTGACGCCAGCGCCTCGATGAAGAAGACCCTCGACATCGAGGTGTGGATGCCGAGCACCGGCAAGTACAAGGAGGTGTCGTCGGTCTCCTGGGCCGGCGACTACCAGGCTCGTCGGGCGGCCATCCGTTACCGCGAGCCGGGCGGTAAGCAGACCCGCTTCGTGCACACCCTCAACGGGTCGGCCCTGGCCACCAGCCGGCTCTTCCCGGCCATCCTGGAGCAGTACCAGCAGGCCGACGGCAGCGTCCTGATCCCCAAGGTCCTCCAGGACCGCCTAGGCACCGACCGCCTAACCCCCCGCTAACCCCCCCGCCCCTCCCCCCCTCCCCCTCCTCCCGCCTTCCCGCGTTGATCATGAAGTTATTGCCCTCCGCCTCGGCGTGTCAGGGCAATAACTTCATGATCGACAGCAGGGTTCAGGTGCTGTCAGGGCGGGGGGGGGCGGAGTTCGGGGAAGTGGCAGGCCGAGGGGTGGGGGTCCGCCGCCCTCGGGGCCGTTGCCGTGTCTTCGACGGCGCAGGCCTCCTGGGCCTTCCAGCAGCGTGTCCGGACGTGGCACCCTCTATGCGGTTCGGCAGGACTTGGCTGGTCGCCGACCAGCCGGCTCGTG
>NZ_JAKKFF010000011.1 GCF_022229015.1 Micromonospora foliorum | reverse complement strand
CCTCCCCGGGCAGGTCGGCGCCGCGCCGCTGCACCAGCGCCAGCACCTGGAGCACCGAGTCGTGAATGCCTCGGGCCAGCCGCTCCCGCTCCCGGGTGGCGGCCTCCAACTCCACCGCGCGCTGCAACCGTTCCTCGGCGCTCGCCGCCAACCGGGCCACGTGCCCGACCACCACCCCGGCGAGCAGCATCAGGATCACCCCGGTGAACGAGGACTGGCCGATCCGTTCCCGGGTGGCCAGGTCCGCGCCGGCGACCAGCAACGCGGCGACGGTGCCCCGCCGCCGGCCGCCGGAGACGGCCCAGGCCAGCACCGGCCCGGCCATCCAGGCCACCCCCAGGGTGGGTACGCCGTGGGTGAGCGCCGTCCGACCGACCACCCACGGGGTGGCCAGCACGATGGCCACCACCACCCCGAGGTCGGCCAGCAGCAGCGGCCAGCGCCGCCAGGCCGGTCGGGCGTACCCGATCGCGGTCGCCCCGGTCCAGGCGATCATCAGCAGGATCAGGACGCCGACGGCGTACGGGTGGGCGTACCGGTCGGCGTCGCGCACCGCGAGCGCGCAGACGTACGCCAGGGAGGCCAGCCTGAACACGGTGAGCGCGCGCCACAGCGGCACCTCGAACCCACCCGGCGGCGACGGCATGGCGGTCAGGATGCCACAACCGGGCCGCCGCACGGCGAGCAGCGAGTGCGGTTCAGGAAACCCTGACGTACGGTGGAAAAGCCGCGAAATACTCCGAGATGCGCCGCCGGGACGGGCCCATGACGAACGCAGACCCGCACGCACCGCGTACGGTTGTGCCCATCGAACCTGCCCTCCTGATCGCCGAAGCCTTCGACCAGGCTCAGGTGACCGAGATTCGACACTCGGTCACCTCCTGCGCGCATGCCTCTGGTCTGAGCGGCCAACGGTTGGACGACTTCGTGCTCGCGATCAACGAACTGATCACCAACGCGGTGCGACACGGCGGCGGGCGCGGCTGGTTGCGACTCTGGCACGAGTCGGGTGTGCTGGTCTGCGAGGTCGCCGATCACGGGCACGGGATCAGCCCGCAGCGGCTGGGCGACCGCAGTCGGCCGGCCCCGGACACCGCCGGCGGCTGGGGCCTCTGGCTGGCCCGCGAGCTGACCGACGCGATGGAGGTCGTCACCGGCACCGCCGGCACCACCGTCCGGATCAGCACCGGCCTGACCAACCACAAACACACCCCGCGCTGACCGCGCCCCCGTGCCAACCGCGCCTTGCGGGTCAGGCGAAGAGCGCGGAGACGGATTCGCCGTTGTGGATTCGGCGGGTCGCCTCGGCCAGGGCCGGGGCCACCGACAGGACCTGCAACTTGGGGACCCGCTTGGCGGCCGGGATGGGCACCGTGTTGGTGCAGACGATCTCCAGGACGCCGTCCTGGTCGCTGAGCCGCTGCAACGCGTCGCCCGAGAAGAGGCCGTGCGTGCAGGCGAGCCGGATCGACCGGACCTTCAGGCCACGCAGATGCTCCATCAGCTCGACCACCGTGCTGCCCTTGGCGATTTCGTCGTCCAACACGATGACGTCCCGGTCGGCCACGTCGCCGATCACCGCGCTGATCTTGACAAGGTCGTCGCTGAACCGCTGCTTCGCCCCGGCCGCGACCGGCGTGCCGAGCAGCCGGGCGAAGGCCGCCGCCTCCTTGGCGTTACCCAGGTCGGGTGAGACCACCACGGTGTTGCTGAGGTCGTAGCGCCGGAAGTGGGTGGCCAACTCCCGCAACGCGTGCAGGTGATCCACCGGAACGCTGAAGAAGCCGTGCACCTGCGGCGAGTGCAGGGTCATCGCGAGCACCCGGTCCGCTCCGGCCGAGGTGAGCAGGTCAGCGACGAGCCGGGCGCCGATCGAGATCCGCGGCGCGTCCTTCTTGTCAGAACGGGCGTACGCGTAGTGCGGCAGCACCACCGTGATCCGACCGGCGGAGGCACCCCGGGCGGCGTCGATCATCAGCAGCAGCTCGACCAGGTGCTCCTGCACCGGCGGCACCAGCGGCTGGATCAGGAAGACGTCCCGCTCCCGGCAGTTGGCCTGCAACTGGACTTCCAGACAGTCGTTCGCGAACCGGGAGACCCGCACCGGGTGCAGGGGCACCCCCAGGTGGGCGCAGATCTCGGCAGCCAGGTCGGGATGGGCGGTTCCACTGAAAACTGCGATGTCGCGCACGTTCGCACATCGTAGGCGAAGCGGATGGGCCGCCAGCGGCGGCGGGCCGGAACCCACCCACCGTGACGCCTGTCGCGCCGCGCCGCCGTCCGGGTACGGTGCTGCGGTGACCCCCCAGTACGTCGCCGCCATCGACCAGGGCACCACCTCCTCGCGGTGCATCGTCTTCGACCGGGCCGGGGACATCGTCGCCGTGGCCCGGCGTGAGCACCGGCAGATCTTCCCCCGGCCGGGCTGGGTGGAGCACGACGCCGAGGAGATCTGGGACAACGTCCAGCAGGTGGTCGCCGAGGCGCTGCGGGCCGCGGGCACCGACGCGACCGGGTTGGCCGCCGTCGGCATCACCAACCAGCGGGAGACCACAGTCGTCTGGGACCGGGCCACCGGCCGGCCGGTGGCCAACGCCATCGTCTGGCAGGACACCCGGACCGGGCCGCTGCTGCGCGAGCTGGATTCGGCGTACGGCGAGGAGCGGTTCCGGGCCCGCACGGGCCTGCCGCTGGCCACCTACTTCGCCGGGCCGAAGCTGCGCTGGCTGCTCGACGAGGTCGACGGCCTGCGCGAGCGCGCCGAGCGCGGCGAGGTGCTCTTCGGCACCATGGACAGCTGGCTGATCTGGAAGCTGACCGGCGAGCACGTCACCGACGTGACAAACGCCAGCCGGACCATGCTGATGGACCTCACGACCCTGGACTGGGCGCCGGAACTGCTGGACGCGGTGGGCGTTCCGGCGGCGATGCTGCCGCAGATCCGCTGCTCCGCCGAGGTGTACGGCACCGCCGCCGGGGTGCTCGCCGGGGTGCCGGTGGCCAGTGCGCTCGGCGACCAGCAGGCCGCCCTGTTCGGGCAGACCTGCTTCCAGCCGGGTGAGGCGAAGTGCACCTACGGCACCGGCAGTTTCCTGCTGCTCAACACCGGTGCCAGCCCGGTCCCGTCGACGCACGGCCTGCTCACCACGGTCGCCTACCGGATCAAGGACCAACCACCGGCGTACGCCCTCGAAGGCGCCATCGCGGTCACCGGCTCACTGGTGCAGTGGCTGCGGGACAACCTCGGGCTGATCTCCACGGCCGCCGAGGTGGAGGAGTTGGCCCGCACCGTGGACGACAACGGCGGCTGCTACGTGGTGCCGGCGTTCTCCGGGCTGTTCGCCCCGCACTGGCGCAGCGACGCGCGCGGGGTGATCGCCGGCCTGACCGGCTACATCACCAAGGGGCACCTGGCGCGTGCGGTGCTGGAGGCGTCGGCGTGGCAGACCCGCGAGGTGGTCGACGCGATGAACGCCGACTCGGATGTGGCGCTGCGCCGTCTCCGGGTGGACGGCGGCATGACCGCCAACGGCCTGCTCATGCAGTTCCTCGCCGACGTGCTCGACGTGCCGGTGGTCCGTTCCCGGATCACCGAGACCACCTGCCTGGGCGCCGCGTACGCGGCCGGCCTGGCGGTCGGCTTCTGGCCGGACCTGGCCACCCTGCGGGCGCAGTGGCGTCCCGACGCGCAGTGGGAGCCGGCCATGGCCCCGGACCTGCGCGACCGGGAGCTGCGCCACTGGCGCAAGGCCGTGCGGCGCACCCTCGACTGGGTGGAGTGACCGCCACCGCGGCGGTCACTGCCAGCGGTTGCCGGTGAGCTTCTCGTAGACGTCGACGTAGCGAGCCCGGGTCGCCTCGACCACCTCGGCCGGCATGTCCGGGGCGGGGGCCTGCTTGTTCCAGCCGCTGCCGGTGGCCCAGTCGCGCACGTACTGCTTGTCGTAGGAGAACTGCACCCGGCCCGGCTGGTACGACTCGGCCGGCCAGAACCGCGACGAGTCGGAGGTGAGCAGCTCGTCGGCGAGGACCAGGGTGCCGTCCGGTGCCCAGCCCAGCTCGATCTTGGTGTCGGCGACCAGGATGCCCCGGTCGGCGGCCAGCTCGGCGCCGCGCCGGTAGACGTCGATGGTGATCTGTCGTAGCCGCTCGGCGGTGGCCTGACCCACCTTGTCCACCACGTCGTCGTACGTGATGGGCTCGTCGTGCTCGCCCATCGGCGCCTTGCTCGACGGGGTGAAGATCGGCTCGGGCAGGATCGACGCCTCGCCGAGCCCTCGCGGCAGTGGTACGCCGGAGACCGCTCCGGTCTGCTCGTACTCCCGCAGGCCGCCGCCGGTCAGGTAACCGCGGGCGACGCACTCGACCGGGAGCATGTCCAGCCGCTGGCAGCGGATGGCCCGCCCGGCGAACTCGGCGGGCACGTCGGTGGCCGAGATGACGTGGTTCGGCACCAGGTCGGCGAGCTGCTCGAACCACCAGAGCGAGAGCGCGGTGAGCAGGCGACCCTTGTCCGGAATCGGCGTCGGCAGCGCCACGTCGTAGATCGAGATGCGATCCGAGGCCACCAGGATCAGGTCGTCGCCGTCGGCGTAGACGTCCCGAACCTTGCCCGAGTGCAGAAGTTCCACGCGCCCTAGTACACCACGCGACATTGGAAGGGCCTGATTCGACCACCCAGCCGAGGGTGACCGGACGGACGTTGACACCTTCGTGCGCTGCCTGCGTGAATGGTCCGACCGCCACCCCCGTAGGTCCAGGAGAGCCCCGTGCCCGTTGTTCGCCCCCCGCTCGACCGCCTCGGCGCCGACCCGGGCCGGCGCCGACTGCTCAGCGCGCTGCTCGGCGCACCTCTGCTCGCGTCCGGCGGGCTGGCGGGATGCAGCGACGGCGCCGCCACCTCGACCCAGGACGGGCCCGTCGAGCTGTCGGTCTTCTGGTGGGGTGGCACCAAGCGGGCGGAGCTGACCGAGAAGGCGCTGCGGCTCTACTCGGATCGCAACCCCCGGGTCACCTTCCGGGTCACCTGGCAGGGCGCCAACGGCTACTACGACCGGCTGGCCACCCAGGCGAGCGGCGGGAACGTACCGGACCTGATCCAGATCGACGACGCCATGCTGACCGAGTACACCCAACGTCAGGTCATCCTCGACCTCACCGACCGCCACCTGGATCTTCGGGGCCTGCCGGAGGGTCTGATCCGCTACGGCACGGTGGAGGGGCGGACGATGGCGGTGGCCGCCGGGCAGACGCACGCCGTCGTGGCGTTCAACCGGGACCTGCTGCGGGAGCTGCAGATGCCGGAGCCACGCACCGGGATGTCCTGGCCCGACTACATCTCCTGGGCCACGCAGGTCACCGAGGCCAGCGACGGCCGGGTGGCCGGCACCATGGACGGGTCGGGCGACTACCGGGCGCTCTGGCTCTGGCTGCGGTCGCAGGGTGGCGAGTTCTACCGGGGCAACCAGCTCGGCTTCGGCGCGGACGAGCTGATCGCGTGGTTCGAGCTGTGGCAGCGGGCCCGCCGGGAGCGAGCCACGCCGGGAGCGGCGCTGGTCGAGCAGGCCGACAGCGGCGAGCCGGCCCGGCAACTGGTGGTGAACGGGGTGACCGCCGCGTCCTTCGCCTGGTCGCACCAGTTACCGGAGCTGCAACGCCTCACCGAATCCGAGTTGGGCATCGTCGGCTTCCCCGGCCCGCCGGGGGCTCAGTGGGCGCGGGCGTCGATGTACTGGGCGGCGTTCAGGGGCACCCGCCACCCGGACGTGGTCGCCGACGTGATCAACTTTCTGACCACCAATGGTGAGGTTGGCACCGTCCTCGGCCACGAGCGCGGGCTGAATGCCAGCGCCGCGGTCCGCCGCTACGCCGAGGGCAGCATCACCGACTCGGCCCAGCGACGTGCCGCCGCGTTCGGCACCAGCATCGCCGACCTGCTCGGGCCGGCGCCGGCGCCGCCGCCCAGGGGGCACGCCAAGGTACGCACCCTGCTGGTCACCGCCGCCGAGCGCATCCGCGTCAAGCGCGACGGCACCCGTGAGGCCACCGCGCGCTTCCTGTCCCAGGCCATCGCGGCGCTGGCGGTGTGAGCACCGGCGGCCGGCCCGGAGCCGGCCGCCTGTGACTGTCGGGCCTCCGGCCCGGTCAGCGCGGCGGACCACCCCGGCGGTTGCGCATCAGCCGCAGCACCAGGAACACGACGATCGCGACCACCACCAGGCAGCAGAGCAGCGGAAGTATCCCGAAACCGCCGCGGCTGCGCCGCCGGGCGGCCTCCACCACGAGTTCGCCGGTGCCCGTGGACGCCCAGGCCGCCACGGGCACGAAGACCGCCAGTACGACCGCACCGAAGACCGCGCTCAGGCGGCCCCACCACTTACCGAATGAAGACATGTGCCCATCCTCGCCGAAGGGCGCAACCTCGGCACGTCGGTCCACGCCGAATCACGGAACCGGAATCGTCCGGAACCCTCCGGCCAGCGCGCAACGCGCCCGCAACGTCCCGGCAAAGATGATGATCTTTACATGAATCTCCGGAGGTGATCGGATTCGCCACATGGTCAACTCTGTAGACAGTGCGCCGATCTCTCGCACCCGAAGATCTGCGGCGGCAGCGGTCGGCGTCACCCTCGTCGCCGCTCTCCTCACCCCCACGGCGGCGCACGGCGCCCCACCGCCCACACCGCCGCCGACGAGACCCGCTCCGAGCGGCAACGCGGACCGCACGCCCGTCACCGTCACGCTGATCACCGGCGACCGGGTGACGGTGACCCCGGGCGTCCACGGCGCGACCCCCTCGGTGGACGTCAAGCGCGCGCCGGGCGCCACCGGCTCGGTACGCATCTCCACCGAGGGCGGGGACACCTATGTGTACCCGGACGAGGCGGTGCCGTACCTCGCCACCGGCCGACTCGACAAGCAACTGTTCGACGTCACCCAACTCATCGCCCAGGGCTACGACGACGCGCGAACCGCCGAACTTCCCCTGATCGTCACCCGTACGACGGGCTCGGCGAAGCTCAGGACCGGCACCACGCTGCCGGGCGCGCAGACCACGCGGGAGCTCCCCTCCGTCCGTGGTGAGGCGATCCGTACCCGCCGGGCGCAGGCCGCGGGCTTCTGGTCGGCCCTCACCGGTGCGCAGTCGCCGACCGGCCGCAGCGCTGCCACCCCGGCGCCCTCCTTCACGGCCGGCGTCGACAAGGTGTGGCTCGACGGCAAGGCGAAGGCCACCCTGGCCGACACCACCGCCCAGATCGGCGCGCCCGCGGCGTGGGCCGCGGGTGGCACCGGCAACGGTGTCCGGGTCGCCGTCCTGGACAGCGGGGTGGACACCACCCACCCGGATCTCGCCGACCAGGTGGTGGCCTCCAAGAGCTTCATCCCCGGCCAGGACGTGATCGACCGGAACGGGCACGGCACCCACACCGCCTCCACCGTCGCCGGGACGGGCGCCGCCTCCGGCGGCAGGGAACGGGGCGTGGCCCCCGACGCCGACCTGGTGATCGGCAAGGTCCTCGACGAGAACGGCAGCGGGTCCATCTCGGGGATCATCGCGGGAATGGAGTGGGCGGCGCGGGCCGAGCACGCCAAAGTGATCAACATGAGCCTGGGCGTGAGCGCGTGGCACACCCAGGACGACCCGCTGAGCCAGGCCGTCAACCAGCTGACCGCCGAGACCGGCGCGCTCTTCGTGGTCGCCGCCGGCAACAGCGGACCAGATCCGTACACCCTCGGCGCGCCGGGCACCGCGGACGCCGCGCTGACCATCGGCGCGGTGGACACCTCCGACCACCTGGCGGACTTCTCCAGCGTCGGGCCCCGGATGAACGACGAGGCCCTCAAGCCCGACATGACCGCTCCCGGGGTGGACGTGCTGGCGGCGCGCTCGCAGCACATTCCCTGGGGTGAGGGCTACTACCGCGTCGACAGTGGCACCTCGATGGCAGCGCCCCACGTCGCCGGCGCGGCCGTCCTGCTGGTGCAGAAGCACCCGACCTGGAGTGCGCGCCAGCTCAAGGACGCGCTGATGAGCACCAGCGTCCGCACGCCCGACTACACCGCCTACCAGGCCGGCAGCGGTCGGTTGAACGTCGCCGCCGCCTACCACCAGGACCAGGTCATCGCGTCCGGGTCGGTGGACGCCGGACTCGTCGGGTGGTCGCCGGGCAGCACCCCAGCGCCGATCAAGCGGACGATCACCTACACCAACACCACGGACAGCCCGATCACCTTGGAGCTGTCCGTCGACCGGGGCGCCTCCCCCGCGCAGACGTTCACCACAACCGCCGACCGCGTCACGGTGCCCGCTCGGGAGAGCGCGACGGCCGACGTCGTGGTAGCCCCGGCCGGCCTTCCCGCCGGCAGGTACTCGGCCCAGGTCGCGGCCCGCTTCGCGGCCGGCGAGGTGCACACCGCCGTCGGGGTCGCCGTCGAGTCCAAGAAGTACGACCTCACCATCCACCTGAAGGACCGCGCCGGCCGGCCGATGAGCGGCGAGGTCGAGGTCGTCAACGCCGAGACCGGCTCCGCCTTCATGTGGGTGCCGGACGGGAAGCTCACCGCCCGCCTGGCCCCCGGCTCCTACACCGTCGTAGCGGCGGCGGACGTGGAGGGTCTGCGCGGGCCCCGCTCCCTCGGCCTCGCGATGCTGACCGCTCCCGAGGTCGACCTGACGACCAACCGGGTCGTGGAACTCGACGCCGCGCGGGCCCGTCAGGTCAAGGTGGCGACACCCCAGCCGACCGCCGTCGTCAACAGCAGAATCGACGTCTACCGCTCCTTCACCTCCAGCGAGCCGACACCCACCGACTGGAGCGCCCTGCGCGAGACCTTCTGGCCGGGCGCCGCCTACGACAGCCTGTGGGCCCTGCCGACCAGGGACAAGGTGAAGAAGGGCAGCTTCGTCTTCACCACCCGGATCCGCGCCGAACAGACGCCGCTGGCGATCAGCTACCACGGCCGGCACCTCAGCGACCCGCTCGTGCAGCCCGGTTCCCCGCCGCTACCCGACGGCACCTCGCGCCTGGACGCGGTCTTCGCGGGCGTCGGCGGCACCGCCGACTACGCCGGCCTCTCCGCCCGGGGCAGGGCCGTGGTCGTGCGCGGCGACGACTCGGTGACCCCCACGGATCAGGCGGCGGCGGCGCACACCGCCGGCGCGGCGATGCTCGTCGTGGTCAACGACCGCGCGGGCCGCAAGAGCGACTGGTACGGCAACCCGGACGCCGTGACGACCGGACCGGTCCCGGTGGCCTCGGTGACCATGGACGAGGGCGAGGCGCTGATCCAGAGGATCACCGCTGCGGGCCGCACCGGGGTACGACTGGTCGTGGTCGCTCACCCCCGGGCGAAGTACCTGTACGACCTCGTGGACTACCACCGTGGCGGCGTGCCGCAGGATCCGTCCGCCAAGACCGACCCGCGCAACCTCGCCCGGATCGATCTCACCTTCTCCCCGCCCCCCGGGAAGCAGTCCAGCGAGACGCGGACGGACTTTCCGCCGTACGAGTACGCGGCGGCACGCGGGTTCCCGTTCGAGCCGGTCGCGCCGGGGCCGCGTACCGACTGGGTATCCGCGGGTGGCGGCATCAGGTGGATGCAGTACGCCGACGTCGCCGACTGGGCGCGGTCCAACACGGAGGCCATCGCCTACCGGCCGGGCAGCGTCCAGAAGGACCGTTGGTTCGGGCCCATCACCCGGCCACGGCTGCTCAGCACCGAGATCCCGTTCCGTGGTGAGACCGCCATGAGCGCCTACATCCAGGGCTTCGGCGACGCGGGCGCCGCCCACAGCGGCGGGGCCAGCATGTCGCAGATCGCCACGTTCTATCAGGGCGACAAGCTGCTGACCCAGTTCGACGGCTGGCCGGAGGTCGGCGCGGGTGACCTGTCGCCGGAGAAACTGCCGTACCGGCTCGTCGTCGAGACCAGGGGCAAGCCCGAGTTCAGCCCGTACTCGACCGCCACGCACACCGAGTGGAGCTTCGTCTCCGGCGGCAGCACGGAGGTGCAGGCCATTCCGCTGGTCCAACTGGACTACGGGACGGACGTGGACCTCGCGGGTCGGACGAAGCGCCGCACCGACTTCGCGATCACGCCCGTGGTGGTGGGCAGCACCGCCGCTCGGGACGCCGTGTCGTCGCTCCAACTGGAGATCTCCTATGACGACGGGGCGACCTGGCAGCGGCAGGACCTGAGGGAGAAGAAGGGCACCTGGCAGGCGTCGCTGAACGCTCCGCACCGGGCCGACTTCGTGTCCATCCGGGTCACCGCCAAGCAGCGCAGCGGTGACGCCGTCACCCAGACCGTCACCCGGGCCTTCGGCCTGCGGTAGGACCCGCGGGGGGCCGGCGCCTGCGCGGTGCCGGCCCCTTCGGGGGCAACCATTGCGCAGCGGCACCAAACAAGTCCGGCCCCCACACTGTGGGGGCCGGACTCATATCACTTTCCGTGGTAGCGGGGACAGGATTTGAAC
>NZ_JAKKFF010000109.1 GCF_022229015.1 Micromonospora foliorum | reverse complement strand
CGCCCGGCGAGGCCGCCCGGCGCGATGATCGACTCGGGTTTCAGGAAGGCGCGGTATCCCGGCGCCTACAACCCCGCGACTTCAAGGAAGCCGAGTCGATCAAGCGGCGTTCGGGCGACCGCACGAACAGCCCCGGACGGAAGGCCCCAACGTCGGGAGGCCGCGACGTCGGGAGGCCGCGACGTCGGGAGGCCGCGACGTCGGGAGGCCGCGACGTCGGGAGGCCGGGCTGGGCGCTGGTCAGCGGCGGACGACTCGGCGGGGCTTGGCCGCCTTGACCTCGGCGTACCGCTTGAGCTGCTGAGAGCGGTAGTCACGGCCGAGCGCGGTGAGCACCAGATAGCCGATCAGCAACCCGGCGCCGGTGGCGAGCAGGTAGAGCCAGATCTGGGCGAAGAACGTCGCCGCACCGCCGGCGAACGGGTTGTGACCGACCAGCAGGGGCCCGACCAGCACGGTCAGCAGCATCGCCACCGGCACCACGAGGGCCATGTCGGCAGCCCAGCCCGCCAGCGGTCGGCGACGACCCCAGCGGAAGGCGACCACGGCGAGGATCAGCCCGATCACCGTGAACATCGCCAGCGACACCCGGTCGGCGGCGGTGTCGTCACCGTCGAAGCCGAACCGGGTGATCAGTCGGGCGACCACGTTGACCGCGAACAGCGCTGCTACCAGCACCCCGAGGTCACGCCACCGCTTGTCCATCGCCGGACCCTCCTGCCGTACGCCCCGTCGCGGGGTTCGCATCTCTGGCAGGAATATCTACCACCCTTACCTGGGAAACGTCATCACCCAAAAGCAGGCCGACAGCAACCCGGAAGCAACGCGGCATCAGCCGCCGAGCATGGGCGGCTGCGGGGCGAGGATCTGCCGGAAGCCCATCACCGCGAAGGTCATCGCGCCGACCACGATCATGGCCAGCCCGACCCAGTTGTCGCCGGCCAGGAGCAGATCGCCCTCGTTGGTCCGGATAGCGGCGACCGCCATCAGCGCGAACCACGGCACCGCCGGCAGCGCCACCGCCCAGCGACGGCCGACCGCCTCGTACGCGAACCAGCTCAGCACGATGTTGGCGCCGATGGCGAGGAGTACCGACACGCCGATCAGTTGCCCGCCGACGCGGACCGTGGCGAGCAGCAGCTCCAGCACGCCGGTCAGCACTCCGGCGAGGACCACGACGATCGCACCGACCAGCCGGACGCCCAGGTCCAGCAGTCGCGGTGGGGGCCCCGCCGGGGGCGGGGCTTCCTGGTCGTCCACGACCGTCATCGGTGCGGCCGGCAGGGTCACCGGAGACCCGCCGCCGCGACCGGGGACCGGTCCGGGGCGGTCTCCGCGGATAGGCCGGCGAAGAGGTCGTTCTCCCAGCCGTACGGGCCGGCGCCCGGGCCCTTCTCGCCGACCGCGAGGGTGAAGTACTCCACGCCCATGAACTCGCCGCCGAAGTTGCCGGCGATCGCGTAGAGCCAGGAGTTGGCCGGGATCTGCGTGGCGTGCGCCCGCATCGCGGCCTCCTTGGCCGTGTGCTGGTCGGTGGCGTCGATCCGGGCGGCGATCTGCGCGTCCGGGGTGCCGAAGGGCAGGTCGGCGATGTCCTCGATGCCGCCGAACGGGTTGTCGGAGGACTCGGCGAAGTGCGTCATGCCGGCCTCCAGGACGCTGAGCGGCATGGCCGTCCAGTAGACCTTCAGCGGGGCGCAACCCTCGGCCTCGGCCAGCTCGACGGCGCGCATGGCCACCCGGTGCGCCTGGATGTGGTCGGGGTGGCCGTAGAAGCCGTTCGGGTCGTACGTGATGAGCACCTGCGGTCGTACCTCTCGCATGATCTCCACGAGATGCCCGGCGGCCTCGTCGAGGTCGGCCTGCCAGAAGGCGCGGGGGTGCTCGTTTGTCGCGAGCCCCATCATTCCGGAGTCGCGGTAGCGGCCGGCGCCGCCGAGGAAGCGGTGGTCGCTGACGCCGAGCGCGGCGCACGCGGCGGCCAGTTCGGCGATCCGGTACCCACCGAGCTGGTCGGCCTCGGCGGCGGCGAGCTGGGCCAGGGCGGGCACGTGGATCTCGCCCTCCTCGCCAAGCGTGCAGGTCACCAGCGTGACGTGCGCGCCGTCGGCGGCGTAGTGGGCCATCGTCGAGCCGGTGCCGATCGACTCGTCGTCGGGGTGCGCGTGGACCAGCAGCAGGCGGCGGTCGGGCAGCATCGTCACGACGGTCACTCTAACTGGCGGTTCGGCCCGGCCAACGCTGACGCGTCCGCCCAGGTCGGCCACATCACCTCCGCTCCGGCTCTACGATTTGGCGTGTGGACTTTCCGGAGCTGGCCGCCCGCACCCGCCGGTTCAGCCACGGCGCGCCACGCGCTGTCTCGGTGGCTGAGGACGGCTCCCGGGTGATCTTCCTGCGCTCCGCCGGTCCCGAGGATCCGGCGGACGCGCTCTGGCTGTTGGATGTGGCCACCGGCGAGGAGCGGCTGGTCGCCGACCCGGCGACCCTGCTTGGCGAGGACGGGGACGTCCGGTCCCTCTCCCCCGGTGAACGCGCGCTGCGCGAGCGGCTGCGGCTCAGCGCCGCCGGCATCGGCTCGTACGCCTTGGACGCGGCCGGCCGGGTTGCGGTGTTCGCGCTCGCCGGGCGGTTGTTCCGGGCCGATCTGGTGCACGGGGACGTGGTGGAGGTGGCGGCCGTCGGCCCGGTGCTCGACCCTCGTCCGGACCCGAGCGGGCAGTGCCTGGCGTACGTGACGGACGCGGCCGAGGGTGTGCGCCGGGGTGAGCTGCGGGTGATCGACCCGGACGGCACCGACACCCTGCTGGCCGGCGAGGACGCCGGGGTGAGCTGGGGGTTGGCCGAGCACATCGCGGCGGAGGAGTTCGGCCGGTTCCGGGGTTACTGGTGGGCGCCGGACGGCCGCTCGGTGCTCGCCGCCCGGGTCGACGAGTCCCGGCTGGAACGGTGGCACCTGCACGACCCGGCGGAGCCGGCCAGCGCGCCGACCGCCGTCGCGTACCCCCGGGCTGGTGGGCCGAACGCCGAGGTCAGCCTGCACCTGCTGGACCTGGACGACGGCTGGGTCGACGTGCACTGGGACCGGGAGACCTACCCGTACCTGACCGGAGTCAGCTGGGGTGAGGGCAGCCCGTTGATCACGGTGCTGCGCCGCTCGCAGCAGCACGGGCTGGTGCTGGCGGTGGACCCGCGGACGGGTGAGACGCAGGTGCACGCCGAGCTGGCCGATCCGCGCTGGGTCGAACCGATCGCCGGCACCCCGGCCCACCTGCCGGACGGCCGGGTGCTGGTCGGTGGGGAGCTGGCCCACGACGGCTACGACGCCCGGTGCCTGTTCGCCGACGGCACCCTGCTCACCCCGCCGTCGCTGTACGTCCGGCGGGTGGTGGGCCGGCTGCCGGCCGCCGCCGGCCCGGCCGACCTGCTGGTGGAGGCGAGCGACGGCGAGCCGAGCGAGCGGCACCTGTTCCGGGTCCGCACCACCATCGGCGGAGGGGTGGACGCGCGTCGGCTCACCACCGACTCCGGTTGGTACACCGCCGCGGTGGGCGGGGACGTGCTGGCCGTTGGCGTCGCGTCGCTGGACCATGCCGGGGTGCGCTGGACGGTGCGCCGCAGCGATCAGGAGATCGCCGAGCTGCGCTCGTTCGCCGCCACCCCGCCGTACTCTCCGCTGCCCCTGCTGGAACGGGTGACAGATCGGCGGCTGCCGGCGGCGGTGCTCTACCCGGACAACCACGTGACGGGCCGGCGGCTGCCGGTGCTGCTGGACATCTACGGCGGCCCCGGGCACCAGGAGGTCGTGGCGGCGCGGGCCGCGTGGTTGGAGCGGCAGTGGTGGGCCGACGCCGGGTTCGCGGTGGTCACCATCGACAACCGGGGTACGCCGGGCGTGGCGCCGTCGTTCGAGAAGGCGATCCACCGGCGGGTCGCCGACGTGATCCTGACCGACCAGATCGACGCGCTGACCGCGCTCGCCGGTAAGCACCCGGACCTGGATCTGGGCCGGGTGGGGGTGCGTGGTTGGTCGTTCGGCGGGTGGCTGGCCGGGTTGGCGGTGCTGCGCCACCCGGAGCTGTTCAAGTGCGGGATCGCGGGCGCCCCGGTGACCGACTGGGCGCTGTACGACACCGCGTACACCGAGCGTTATCTGGGGTTGCCGGAAGACGGCCTGGACATCTACGCGCACCACTCGCTTGTCGAGTTGGCCGCCGAACCGGTCACCGGGCCGGACCAGGCCCGCCCGTTGCTGCTGGTGCACGGCATGGCCGACGACAACGTGGTGGCCGCGCACACGCTCCGGCTCTCCGCGGCCCTGCTGAGCAGCGGCCGGCCGCACGCCGTGCTGCCGTTGACCGGGGCCACCCACCTGGCCGCGAACGGCACCGCCGAGCGGCTGCTCCCCCTGGAACTCGACTTCCTCCGCACCCATCTGCGGTAAGCAGCATTCGATAAGTGAGTCGGCACACCGAGCCCTCCGCCGAATGCCATGCTGGCGTCAATCGAGGACTGGCGTCGAACGCCCATCTTCCACGGCGTACGCGCCCGCAGAAATCACGCCGAGGGTCGTGGGGGTCAGAGTCAGCGAGACAACCCCGCCGGGCAGCGTCCGCGCGCTCCCTTCGGGGGTTGCGAAGGTCGCGGGCGTCGCTCCGTCCGGGAACAGGCGCTTTCCGGCTCCGACGACGACCGGGTACTGGAGCAGCCGGTAGAGATCGACAAGTCCGGCCTGGTGCAGTGCCTGCACGAGCTTCCAACTGCCGTGGACCTGGAGCTCCTTGCCAGGAAGCTCCTTGAGTCGGCGCACGTCGTCGACGACGCCAGTGCGGAGGACCGTCGTCGGGCTCCAGTCGGCTTCCCTGTCCGTCAACGTCTTGCTGACGACATACTTTGGCAGCGTATTCAGCTTGGTGGCGATCAGGTCGCCGGACGCGGTGACCTTCGGCCAGTACCCGCCGAGCAGGCCGTAGCTGGTGCGGCCGAAGAGGAATGCGTCCGCTTCACGGAACCAGCCCTCGACGACCTCGTTGGCGTGCACGGACGCATGAGGGACGAGCCACCCGCCCCGGTCGAAGCCGCCCGAGCGGTCCTCGTCGGGAGCTCCCGGCCCTTGCACGATTCCGTCGAGACTGACGAAGACGTTGACGCTGAGCAGCAAGGTTCTCCTCCGAATTTCGCATCGCGACAGCCGCCGGGGCGACGGCGATCGGAGGTTAGCTGCCTGGCCACGGGCCGATCTTGTACAAGAACGACATCCTCGCGTCGTCGCCCGCCTGCAGCCCCCGCGCGGTGCGCCCGACGTAGCGCCGCAGCGCATGTGCCAGGTGAGCCTGGTCGAAGTACCCCAGTGCCTCGACAACGGTGGGCCAGTCGCGCCCATCACGCAGCATCGTGGCTGCGGCGTTCACGCGGTCTATCTGCCTCACCGCCGTTTGCGAGAGGCCGGTGATCGCGAGGTATCGCCGCTGAAGGGTCCGTTTGGACGGGTGGCCCTGGAGGTGCCCGGTGAAGTGCTCCTCAACCTTCAGACGTGATCGCACCAGCACGCCTGCGTCCCGCAGGCGCCGGACGAACTGCTCGACGTTCTCGTACGTCGGCGCTTCCCAGTCTTCGCCGCCGATGACCACCCGGCCCGAGTCCGTCACCGGGAAGGGCACGTACCCGTCGACGATCGAGGCTGCGGGATGCGGCCGAAGGACGGTGCCTAGAGTGAGCCGGATACCGAGGAACTCGGCGTTCGGCGGGACCGGCGCAGTGGTCGCCCTGGTCTCCGGCCCGCGCAGGCTCGCGAGTAGCTGCCCCTGCATCCGCGTGAGTATCAGTTGGCAGCACGTACGCGCCGCGGATGTCATCGTGTCTTCGGCATCGCTACAGGTGCGCCACACACGGTCGACGACGCTCACGTCCGTCTCGGTGTCACGGTGCTCGAATCGCAAGCCCAAGGCCTCCTCCACACGATCCGGCGGCAGGGACAATGCAGCGGTGTCGGATTCCACGAACCCGCTCGCCTACCGCCTCATCACCGGGCCCGATGATGCCGAATTCTGCGCCCGCGTCAGCGCGCTTCTCGATCAGGGCTATCAGCTGCACGGGTCGCCGGCGCTGACCTTCGACGGCGAACGCGTCATCGCCGGTCAAGCGTTGGTGCTGTCGCACTCTGTCGGCTCCGAGACGCCCGAGGAAAGCGCCAGGTAGAGACGCCCTGGAACCCGACTTCCCCCGTACCCGTCTGAGGTGAACCCGCCATGCCCGCAACACCTGGCCGCTGACGATCACCAACGTTCCACGAGGTGTTCCCGGCCCTGCGGCGGATCGTACGGTTCGGGCCAGTAGTCGATGATCTTGTTGATCAGCCCACGCTCGGACATCTCCAGCCAGACACACGCGTCCTGCTGCTCGTCACCGACGCGAACGTCGAGCAAGAGGGCAGCGAGGCGGCCATCGGCGATCACCCGGCGCGGCCGCAGGTGCCAGTCGCCGGGATACTCGGTGTTGAACCGCAGGAACGCGTCCTTGCCGCGAATGCGCTCCCGCGTCTGCGGCATCTCGTAGACCACGTCATCGGTGAGCAGGGCGGCCACTCCGGGCCAGTCGCGGCGCTCCAGAAGATCGACGTAGGCGTGGGCGGCCTGCCGGGCCATCAAGGTGTCGTCCACGACGCGGACCCTAGCCCCCGCCAGCGACAATATGGCGAGCCCGCGGCGGGCTCAACACCGGGCGAGACGACTTCCTAAGTTCTCAGGGGCGTGCGTCGTATTGGGTGCGGGCTTCGAAGACGCGGTCCATGTGCGTCTCCGCCCAGTTCTTGATCGCGATCATGACCGGGAACAGCTCATGGCCGAGCGGGGTGAGCTCGTAGTCGACGCGGACCGGCACCGAGGCGGTGACCGTGCGGGTGACCAGGCCGTCGCGCTCCAGCGTCCGCAGGGTCTGGGTGAGCATCTTCTGGCTGACGCCGGCGATGCGCTGGGCGAGCTCGCCGTGCCGCCGCGGGCCGTCGACGAGCGCTGGGATCACCAGGGCGACCCACTTGTCGGTGAGCCTGCTCAGCAGCTCACGGGTCGGGCACTGTTCCAGGAACGCGTCGTAGTCGCGTTTGGCCTGTTCGCGGCGTTGCGCCGCGGTCGACGTCGCCATCTTGCCTCCCTTTGGTGCCCTAGGCACTTTACGGTACCTACTTTCTCATAGTGCCGACGATTCGTACGGTCGTGGTGATCACGAAATCCCACGAAGGAGACGACGATGCGCGCAGTCAGCTATGACAAGTTCGGAGGGCCGGAGGTCCTGCACGTGGCCGAGGTGCCGGTGCCCGAGCCCGGACCGGGGCAGGTGCGGGTGCGGGTCGCGGCGTCAGTTGTCCATCCGGTCGATCTGATGGTCCGCTCCGGTCGGTTCCCGGCCCCGCTGCCGACCGGTCTGCCGTACACGCCCGGCTGGGACGTTGCCGGCAGCGTCGACGCGGTCGGCCCGTCGGTCGACGAGTTCACGATCGGCGACGAGGTCATCGGCTTCTCGCCGTGGCTACAGACAACGGCCGGCGCCCACGCCGAGTACGTGGTCCTCGACGCCGCCTGGCTGACCCCCGCGCCGGCCGGCGTCCCCGCCACCGAGGCGGCGACCCTGCCCACCAATGGCCTCGCCGCCGCCCAGGCACTCGACCTGCTCGCGCTCCCGGCGGGTTCGACAGTGCTCGTCACCGGCGCCGCCGGACAGGTCGGTGGGTTCGTCCTGGCGCTGGCCCGGGCGACCGGTCTGCACGCCACGGGGCTCGCCGGGGCCGACGACCGCGAGTTCGTCGAGTCGCTGGGCGCGGCGTTCCTGTCGCGCGCCGACGATCCGACGGGCACGTTCGACGCGGTCGTCGACCTGGCGGTGATCGGGTCCTCGCTGCTGGACCTCGTCCGGGACGGCGGCGGCTACGTGGCCGCGTCACCCCCGCTCCGCCCGGAGCCGGTGCGCGGGATCCGAACCTTCGCGCTGGAGGTGCTACCGGACGGAACGCGGCTGGGCGAACTGGTCAAGCTGGTCACCAGCGGCGACATCCCGCTCCGGGTCGCCGACGTGTACCGCTTCGCCGACGCGGCGGCCGCCCACGAGCGGCTGGCCCAGGGCGGCGTCCGCGGCGGCGTGGTGATCGTCCCCTGATCCGCGGCGGAAGCTCGATGAGGGGCTTGTATCTCAAGCCGCTTGAGATCGCATAGTGGGCGTCGTGGACAGAAACGAGCTGTACGCCATCGGAGATGTCGCCCGGCGGACCGGCCTGAGCGTCAGCGCGGTCCGGTACTACGCGGACGTCGGTGTCGTCACGCCGGCCGCCAGCACCCCGTCCGGCCACCGCCTGTACGACGTGTCGGCCATCGCCCGGCTGGAACTGGTCCGGACGCTACGGGAACTCGACGCCGGCCTGGACGAGATCCGGCGGGTGCTGGCCGGAGAGGCGACGCTGCGCGAGCTGGCCACCACCCACCTGGCCCTGCTGGCCCGGCAGGAGGCACGGCTGCGCAGCCGCCGCGCGGTGCTGTCGGCCATCCTGCGGCAGGACTCCACGGCCGAGCAGGTCACGCTGATGCACAAGCTGGTTGGCCTGTCGGACGAGGAACGTGACCGGCTAATCGACGAGTTCTGGACCGAGGTTTCCGCCGGCTGGGAGCCGCCGGAACGGATGGTCGCGTGGTGGCGGGCGGCCCGTCCGGAGTTGCCCGACCATCCCAGCGCGGCCCAGTTGGAGGCGTGGATCGAGCTGGCCGAGCTGGTCCGGGACGCCGAGGTCCGCCAGGCCGTACGCCGTGAGCTGCACGAGGCGTGCACCACCGGGGCCGGGCCGCTGATGACCTCGTCGCCGATGCTGGACGCCCTGGAAGCGGGCGCGGCGATCGGCCAGCCGGTGATGGACGCGGCGCGCGAGCGGGTGCCGCCGGACTCGCCAAGGGGCCGGGAGATCGCCGACCAGTGGATAGGGTGGCTGACCGGCATCTTCGCGACGCCGGACAGCCCCGGGATCCCGGACACGCCCGAATTCCGGATCCAGACGGCCGACCAGATGCGCAAGGGCGCGGAGTGGGACCGTACGCCGCCGGAAGGGCCGTTCGACCGGTACATGGAACTGGTCACCGTCGTGAACGACGCGCCGCCGGAACGGTTCCCGTACGAGTGGCTGGCCGACGCACTGCGCGCGTCCGCCGTGCCGGCTTCCTGATCGGCGATACGCGGCGCGCGCCCTCCCAAGATCGCGCTCGATCCAGGATCGAGTGGTATCCCGGCGCGAATTAGCCACTCGATCCAGGATCGAGCGTGACCTTGGGCGCCATCTGGGGGAACCGCCGCGCTCACAGCACCCCGAGGCCGATGGCGAGCTGGGTGATCGTCGGTGGGGCGCCCGGGTCGCGTGCGACCTGGACGACCACTTCCCGGGCGGCCGGCCGGAAGCGGATCTCGGCGGGCGCGATGCTGTCGGCCCGCAACAGGACCCGGGCCGAGCTGGTGGTCCCGTGAATGGTTCTCGCCGACCCGGAGAGCAACGAGTTCTGCCTCCTCACCCCAGCCTGACCCGAACGCTCACGTCACGCTGGCTCGATGGGCAGATACAGTTCGCACGTCGCGGTGCTGAAGTCCTCCGCGCGTTCGAGGATGGCGACCATCGAGGGGCCCGGCCGCAGTCGCCACGGGTTGGAGGGGAACCACTCGCTGGCGGTCGCCGCCCAGGTGTTCTGCAGTGCCTGCGGGTAAGGTCCGGCGGTGCGGAAGACCGCCCACTGGCCGGCCGGCACCTCGATGGCGTCCAGGTCGTCCGGGACCGGCGTGTTCCGGGACACCGCCACCCCGTGCAGGTAGGTCAGTTCGCTGCCCTCGGCGGCCTCGGCGTCGAGGTCGTCGCTGACCTGGAGCAGTCCGCCCGGTTCGGTGTCGCTGAGCGCCTTGAGCCGGAGATGCTCCTGCGGTGGCAGTCCGGTGATGTGCTGCTGGATGTACGGGTTGATGCCCCGGTGGATGAGCGGGACCCGGGCGGCGTGTCCGACGAGCCGGAACGCGGGGCGGTCGACGATGCGGGTGTCCATGGAGATGCTCCCTTCGACGGTCAGGCGGAACCTGAGCTGCGGTTGTGTGCGAAGGGGGCCTCCCTCTCGGCGTACGTCACCGGGGCTGGCGCCGTGGACGGCCCGGAACGCCCGGCCGAACGCCTCGGTCGAGCCGTATCCGTGCCGGACGGCGATGCTGAGCAGGTCGCCCTCACCCCGAACGACGTCGGCGGCGGCGACGGTCATGCGGCGTCGGCGCACGTACTCGGACAGCGTCATGCCGGCCAACGACGAGAACATCCGGCGCAGGTGGTATTCGGTGGTGCCGAGTGCCCTGGCCACGCCGTTGACGTCGAACTCCTCGGTGAGGTGCTCTTCGAGCTGGTCGACAAGCTGGTTGAGTGCCGCGATCACGAGGCCTCCCTTCGACGTCGAGCCTGGCCGAAGGACCCTGCCCAGCACCCGACCGTAGCGGTCCGATCCGATCAGGCCCCCGGACTCCCGAACGACGACAGGGGTCCCCTCCCGACGGCGTTGTCGGGAGGGGACCCCTGTCTGTCTGCGGTGTGACTTACGGCTTGACGTGCGCGTTCACGAACGACGGGTAGCCGAAGACGCTGGAGATGAAGATCCCGCCGGCCTTGGACCCGTGCACGTTGTAGGCAACGTCCACGAAGAGCGGCACCACCGGCGCGTGCTCCTTCATGATCCGCTCGTCGAGCTTGGCCCACTCCGGGCCCTGGTCGGCTGCGGGCATGGCCTGGATGCGGTCCATCTCGGCGTTGATCGCCGGGTCGTTGAAGTAGGCCTGGTTGCTGTTGCCCTCGGCCTTGATCGAGCGGCCGTCGTAGAGCACCGGCAGGATCGACGCCCCGCTCGGCCAGTCCGCCGCCCAGTTACCGAGGTACAGGTCCCAGGGGTTGTTCTTCTTCTTGATCTCGTCGAGCTTCGCGTCGTCGGAGATGTTTCGCAGCGTGATCTTGAAGCCGGCCCGCTCCAGGTTGGCCTTGAGCTGGGCGCCCTGCTGTTGCTCGGTGGAGTTGTCGGCGACACCGAGGACCAGCTCCGGCGTCTTCCCGCCGAGCAGTTCCTTGGCCTTGTCGACGTTGCCGTTGGCACCCGCCGGGTACGCGTCGTACGCCTTGTAGCCGATGGTGGCCGACGGCATCAGCGTGGTCAGCGGCGCGGCGACGGTCTGCCCGCCCATCGCCTTGATCAGACCCTCGCGGTCGATGGCGTAGTTCAACGCCTGGCGGACCTTCAGGTCGGTGACCCGCTGGTTGTTGATCACGAGCTGGTTGGCGCTCGGCGTCGGCGAGAGGATCGTCCGCGACTTGAGGGTGGCGTCGCCGGCCACCTTGGCGACCAGCGAGGCGGGCACAGTGTTGAAGGCGAGGGCGCTCTGGTCGGCGCCGTTGTCGGCGATCACCCGGTTGTTGGCGGCGTCCGCGGTCGGGCCGAAGCTCCAGACGAACTGGTCCGGGTACTGGTGCCGGACCGGGTCGGTCTTCGGGTCCCAGTTGGGGTTGCGGTCCAGGGTGAGCTGCACCCCGACCTGGTTCTTGGCGACCTTGTACGGGCCGGACGAGAACGGCTGCTTGTCCAGGTCGACGCCGGTGTCCTTGTCGGCGGGCAGCGGCGCGGTGGTCGGCAGCGAGACCGCGAACGGCAGGTCACAGCGGGGCTTGGCGAATTCGAAGCGCAGCGTCTTGGCGTCCGGCGTGGAGAGGCCCGGCGGCAGCGACGTCTTGTTCTTCTTGAAGTCCCACTTGGTGTCGAACTGCGCGGTGTCGGCCAGCCACTCCTGGATGTAGGTCGGGCCGCCGGACAGGTCCGGGTCGAAGGACCGGGCGATGCCGTACGCGATCTCCTTGGAGGTGATCGGACGGCCGTCCTCGAACTTCACCCCGTCCTTGATCGTGAATTCCCAGACCTTGCAGTCGTTGTTGACGTTCTTGCCCGGCGTCTCGGCCAGGTCGCCGACCAGGACCAGGCCGCCCTTGCCGTCGTCCTTCCAGGTGGTCAGGTAGCGCGACCACAGGGGGTTTGCCATCAGACCGGCGAACGAGTACGTCCGCTGCGGGTCGAGGTGGGAGATCGGCGACTCCCGGATGACGCTGAAGACGCCGCCCTTCGCAGCACCGCTCACCTCGGCCGCCGGCCCCTGCGAGTCCTTGGGGTCGGTCGCGATGACCCCGGTCTGCTTCCGGTCGGTGTCCACCGTGGTGCCCTCGCCCGTGTTCTTCGAGCACGCACCCAATGCCACAACCAGAGCGATCGCGCCGCCTGCGGCAACCGCCACGCGTGGTCGCATGAAGTACCTCCTTCACCCATGTGCCGTGCGGTTTCGTCGGGGCGAGAACCGCCGACGTCCCGAGGATCGTAAGGAAGAAAACCTACGAGTTGTGTAACAGTTGTCGATAACTTTCGCCACCGGCCCAGCCCCCGGTCACCCGCTGGACACCTACCGGGTCAGCGCAGCCGCACCCGGGGGTCGATGGCCGCGTAGAGCAGGTCCACCAGCACGTTCGCCAGCACCACGAAGACCGCGGCGATCAGCACGGTGGCCATGATGGTGGGCAAATCACCCGAGCGCACCGCGTCCACCGCCGTACGCCCCAGCCCCTGGATGCCGAACGTCGTCTCGGTGATCACCGTTCCGCCCAGCGCCCCGCCCACGTCCAGCCCGGCGATCGTCACCACCGGGGTGATCGCCGCGCGCAGCGCGTGTCGCCCGTACACCTTGGGTTTGGCCAGGCCCTTGGCCCGCGCGGTCCGGACGAAGTCCTCCGACAGCGTCTCCAACATCTGGGCCCGCGACAACCGGGCGTAGATGGCCGAGAAGAGGAAGGCAAGCGCCACCCAGGCCAGCACCAACCCACTGGCCCACTTCGCCGGGTTGTCGAAGATGGAGGTGTAGCTCGGCACCGGCAGCAGCCGCAGGTTGTAGACGAACACCAGCAGCAGCACCGCACCCACGAAGTACAGCTGCAACGATGCGCCGGTCAGGGAGAAGCCGATCGCCAGCCGGTCCAGCCAGGTGCCCCGACGCAGGGCGGACACCATGCCGAGCCCCACGCCGAGCAGCAGCCAGAGGACGGCCGCCGGGATCACGATGCTCAGCGTCACCGGCAGCACCCGGGCGATGGTGTCCGAGACCGCCTCGTTGGTGACGTACGACCAGCCCAGGCAGGGCGCGTCGCACCGGCCACCCTGGGCGCTGCCCAGGTCCCGACCGGTCACGATGCCCTTCATGTAACCGGCGTACTGGCTGATCAGCGGGTCGTTCAGGCCCAGGTCGTCGCGGACCCGCTCCAGCCGTTCCGGGTTGCAGTTCTTCGAGCAGATACTGCTGACCGGGTCGCGGGGCAGGGCGAAGAACATCAGGAACGTCAACACGCTCACCGCGAAGAGGGTCAGCGTGGCGGAGAAGAGTCGCTTGAGCAGAAATCGCGCCATGATTTTGACCCCTACCGGGACGACTTCGGGTCGAGCGCGTCCCGCAACGCGTCGCCGAAGAGGTTGAAGGCGAACACCAGCGCGAAGATCATGATGCCCGGGAAGAACACGTACGCCGGGTCGGTCTGGAGGAAGTCCAGACTGCGGTAGATCATTCGGCCGAAGCTCGGCGTCTCGTCGCTGAGGCCGACGCCGATGAACGACAGCGCCGCCTCGCTGGTGATGAACTGCGGCACGGCCAGGGAGAACGACACCAGGATCGGCGCCCAGATGTTCGGCAGCAACTGCCGGAAGAGCATGTGCCCCAGCCCGGCGCCGCTGGCCCGGGCCGCCTCCACGAACTCCCGCTCGCGCAACGCGATCACCTGCCCGCGGACCAGCCGGGCCGTGCTGGTCCAGCCGAAGATCGCGAAGACGGCGATCAGCACCCCCACCCCGAAGGCGGACGACACCTGGCCCCGCTCACCGTAGAAGCGCAGCGTGATGGTGGGCGTGAGCGCCAGCGCGATGATGAGGAAGGGCATGGCCAGGGTCAGGTCGGTGATCCAGTTGATCACCGCGTCGAGCCAGCCGCCGAGGTAGCCGGCGAGCGCGCCCAGCACGATCCCGATCGTCGCGGTGATCAGGGCCGCCGCGAACGCGATGAACAGCGAGGTCCGCAGCCCGTAGATCAGCCGGATGAAGATGTCCCGGCCCAACCCCGGCTCCAGACCGAACCAGTGCTCGCCGCTGACACCGCCGGCGTAACCCAGGGGCATGCCGAAGCCGTCCAGCAGGTTCTGGAACTGCTCCCGCGGGCCGATCCCGTAGACCATCTCGATCAGCGGGGCCGCCAACCCCAACAGCAGGAAGAAGACCAGGAGTACGCCGCTGACCATCGCCGTCCGGTCGCGGCGCAGCCGCAGCCAGGCGAGCTGACCGGGTGAGCGGCCGACGACGCCCTTCGTGGCGGGCCCGCCCGGGTCGGTGCCGGACTCGATCTCGGCCAGCGCCACACCCTCCACCGGGGAGAGGCTCACGACGACACCTCCTCGACGTTCGCTTCGGCCCCGCGACCCGCCGGCTCGACGCCGCTCACGGTGGCCTCCGCCACCGAGCCGGCGGCGACTGGTTCCGGGCTCGTGCCGGCCGCTTCCCCTTCCGGGCTCGTGCCGGCTCCTTCCCCTTCGGGGAAGTGACACGCGGTGGCCTGCCGGCCGCCGTCGCGCGGGATCAGCGCGGGTTCCTCGGTGGCGCAGATGTCCTGCGCCTTCCAGCACCGGGTACGGAACCGGCAGCCCGACGGCGGGTCCAGCGGAGTGGGCACGTCACCTGTCAGCCGGATCCGACCCGCCGGGCCGAGCTGGGTGACGTCCGGGATCGCCGAGAGCAACGCCCGGGTGTACGGGTGCTGCGGGCGCTCGTAGATGTCCGCCCGGTCACCGATCTCCACGATCCGGCCCAGGTACATGACCGCGACCCGCTGGCAGAAGTGCCGGACCACGGCCAGGTCGTGCGCGATGAACACGAACGCCAGGCCGAGCTCCCGTTGCAGGTCGCGCAGCAGGTTGACGACCTGCGCCTGGATCGAGACGTCCAGCGCGCTCACCGGCTCGTCCGCGACGATCAGCTTCGGCCGCAGGGCCAACGCGCGGGCGATGCCGATGCGCTGGCGCTGACCACCGGAGAACTCGTGCGGGTACCGGTTGTAGTGCTCCGGGTTCAGCCCGACCAGCTCCAGCAACTCCTGCACCCGGGCCTTGATCCCACCCGGCGGCTTGATGCCGTTGACCTGCAGCGGCATCGCCACGATCCGGCCCACGGTGTGCCGAGGGTTCAGCGAGGCGTACGGGTCCTGGAAGATGATCTGAAGTTCCTGGCGCAGCGGGCGCAACTCGCGGCGGCCGGCGTGCGTGATGTCCCGCCCGTCGAACTCGATGCTGCCGCTCGTCGGCTCCAGCAGCCGCACCAGCATCCGGCCGGTGGTGGTCTTGCCGCAGCCCGACTCCCCCACCAGGCCGAGCGTCTCGCCCGGGCGCACGTCGAAGTCGAGCCCGTCCACCGCTCGCACCAGACCGGTGGCGCGCAACCCCTGGCGTACCGGGAAGTGCTTGGTCAGGCCGCGTACCCGCAGCAGTGGTTTGTCGGTCATCGGGCCACCCCCACGGATGCGATGTCCTCGGCGTAGAACGTGGCGCGCTCCTCGGCGCGGAGGTGGCAGGCGACCAGATGGCCGTCGGCCCCGGCTGGGCGCAGTTCCGGGACCTCGGTGCGGGACCGGCTGCCGGCACGGTCCGCGTACCGGCAGCGTGGGTGGAACGCGCAGCCCGACGGCAGGTTGATCAGGCTGGGCGGGTTGCCGGGAATGGGCACCAGGTCCGCGTCCGCGTCGCCGTGCAGCGACGGCACGCTGGAGAGCAACCCCCAGGTGTACGGGTGCTGCGGCGCGCGGAGCACCTGCTCGACGCTGCCCCGCTCGACGGCACGCCCGCCGTACATGACCAGCACGTCGTCGGCGACCTGGCCGACCACGCCGAGGTCGTGGGTGATCAGGATGATCGCGGAGTGGAACTCGGCCTGCAGGTCGGCGAGCAGGTCCAGGATCTGCGCCTGCACGGTGACGTCCAGCGCCGTGGTCGGCTCGTCGGCGATCAGCAGCGCCGGGTCGTTGACCAGCGACATCGCAATCATCGCCCGCTGGCGCATCCCGCCGGAAAACTCGTGCGGGTACTGGTCGAAGCGGCGCGCCGGCTGCGGGATGCCGACCCGGTCCAACATGTCGACCGCCCGCTGACGGGCCTCGCGCCGGTTGGCCTTCGGGTGGTGCACCCGGTACGCCTCGGCGATCTGCCGGCCTACCGTGTAGTACGGGTGCAGCGCCGACAGTGGATCCTGGAAGATCATCGCCATGTCCCGGCCGCGCAGCCGGCGTACCTCCTCGTCCGGAAGGCCGACCACCTGCCGGCCACCGACGGAGATCTCTCCGGTGATGGTGGTCCGCTTCGGGTCGTGCAGGCCGAGGATGGCCAGCGAGGTGACGCTCTTGCCGGACCCGGACTCACCGACGATGCCGAGGGTGCGGCCCCGCTCGACGGCGAACGACACCCCGTCGACCGCGCGTACCACGCCGTCCTCGGTGTCGAACCGGACCCGAAGGTCACGCACCCGCAGGTAGGCGTCCTGGTCGGAGCGCTGTGCCGGCACGGCGGGGCGGTCGTCCGGTTCGCCGGACGGCAACGGTTCCGAGCTGTCCACGGCCACCTCCCTCAGTGACGAAGGGAACTTACAGGAAAGTCCCGAGGGTGAAAATAAGCTACAAAGTCGGCACGTGTCAGCGGGCCCGAGCGTAACGAGTCGGCATCGGCCCCGCACCCCCGTCACCTCGCCATCCACGCCCGTTCATCTCGCGCCTCGCGCCCCGCGCCCCGCGCCCCGCGCCCCGCGCCCCGCGCCCCGCGCCAAGATCTCCGCAACTTCCCCGAAGTTGCTGCCTCCGACGCGCCAGAGACAGCAACATCCCTGATACTGCGCGGATCTTGATGACAGACACCGCCCCCGAGAGAGGGAGCGGGGTCTGGTGCGCCCACCGCCACCAAGGTCACGCTCGAACCAGGATGTAGTGGCATCGCCGACGCCCCGATACCACTACATCCAGGATGTTGCGCGATCTTGCGGGTCGCGGAGCGACGCGGGCGGCGCGGAGCGGGAGCGGACGACGCCGGCGGCGTCAAGGTCGTGCTCGAACCAGGATGTTGCGGCCACGCAGCTCCGGGAAACCACTACATCTACGATCGAGCGCGATCTTGTTGGCTCAACCTTGCCGATCAACCGTCTGAGCGGACATTTCCATCTCGTGCTCGCACGTCGGGTGCGACCTCATCGAACCGGAGTGGGCTGCACTGGGCCGGTGATTCCCGTCGGCATTCTTGGCCACGCGCTGCCATGGACCGAGTCGGAGTATCTCGCCCTTGGTGAGACCGCCCAGCGGATCGAACTCCTCGACGGCAGCCGGCTCATCGGACCACCGCCGTCGGTCCGGCACCAGGTGATCGTCGGTGGCCTGGCAGCCTCGTTGGAACCCGGCTGCGCAGCAGCGGACCGCACCCTGCTCCCGGTGATCAACCTGCGGCTGAACAGCACACGGATCCTCAACCCCGATCTGGTGGTGACGGCGGAGCTGGATCTCACGGCCGACTGCGTGCCGGCGGACGCGGTCCTGCTGGTCGGTGAGGTCAGCGCACCACACACCGCCACCATTGACCGGGTGCTGAAGCCGCACCTGTACGCCGCAGCCGGGGTCGGGTGGTATCTGCTCGTCGAGCAGGAAAGCCTGACCGTGAACCTCTACCAGCTACAGGGCGCCCACTACGTGGAGCGGTCGACGACCAAGGCCGGCGAGGCGTTGGAGTTGGCGGAGCCGGTGCGGGCCACCATCCGGCCGGAGGATCTGCTCGCCTGACGGGTGTCGGCCGGCTGGCCTAGGGTCGGTCCATGACCGAGTTCGACGCGGCCACCGCCGCCGTCCAGGCCGCCCTCGACGCGGGCGCCCGGTACGCCGACGCCCGGGTGATGCACCGCCGCTACGAGTCGATGACCGCGCGCAACGGTGACGTGGAGGAGCTGACCCAGGACGAGAGCATCGGGCTCGGGGTCCGAGCGTTGGTCGGGGCGAGTTGGGGCTTCCACGCCGTACCCGATCTGTCGGACGCCGCCGCCCGCGACGCCGGCCGGCGTGCAACGCGGACCGCCATGGCGAGCGCGCGGGTGCCGGGCCCTCCGGTCGACCTGGTGCCGGTCGAGGCGGTCACCGCGAGCTGGGCCTCCGGCTGCCAGATCGACCCGCTCGGGGTGCCCCTGTCGGCCAAGGGCGATCTGCTTGTCGACGCGACCCGCACGATGGCCGAGCACGGCGCGGACCTGGCCGAGGGCCTGTACCAGATCTGGGACACCACGAAGTGGTTCGTCTCCAGCGAGGGCCACCGGATCGACCAGCGGATCCGCGAGTGCGGCGGCGGCATCTCGGCCACCTCGATCGGCGACGGCGAGACGCAGCGCCGGTCCTGGCCGAGCTACCGGGGCCAGTACGGCACCACCGGGTGGGAGCTGGTCGAGTCGTTGGATCTGGCCGCGCACGCCGCGCAGATCGCCGAGGAGTCCAGGGCGCTGCTCACCGCGCCGCCCTGCCCGGCCGGCGAGACGGATCTGATCCTCGGTGGTGAGCAGTTGGCCCTGCAGATCCACGAGTCGGTCGGGCACGCCATCGAACTGGACCGGATCCTCGGCTGGGAGGCCGCGTTCGCCGGTACGTCCTGGTTGGACCTCGCCCAGCTCGGGTCGCTGCGCTACGGCTCGGAGCTGATGAACATCACCATCGACCCGACGATCCCGGGTGCGCTCGGCAGCTTCGGCTTCGACGACGAGGGTTCGCCCGCGGTCAAGCGGGACGCGGTCCGGGACGGGCGGTGGGTGGGCGTGCTCGCCGGCCGGGATTCCGCCGCGATGGCCAGCCTCGACTACGGCGGCAGCGTACGGGCCGACGGGTGGGCCCGGCTACCGATGGTGCGGATGACCAACGTCGGCCTGGAACCCGGCCCGCACACGCTGGAGGAGATCATCGCGGCCACCGACGACGGCGTGCTGATGGACCTCAACCGGTCCTGGTCGATCGACGACAAGCGACTCAACTTCCAGTTCGGCTGCGAGGTCGGCTGGGAGATCAAGAAGGGGCGGCGGGGGCGGATGCTGCGCAACCCCACGTACACCGGGATCGGCCCCCTGTTCTGGCGCTCGATGGACATGCTCTCCGGCGAGACGGTCTCCTGGGGGACGCCCAACTGCGGCAAGGGCCAGCCCGGCCAGATCGGGCACACCGGCCACCCGGCCGCGCCGGCCCGGTTCCGCAACGTCCGGGTGGGGGTTTCAGCGTGAGCGCGAGGAGTGAGGTTGAGCTGGCCGGGCAGGTGGTGGAGCTGGTTCGGCGTATCGGCGGGCCGGCCGCGCAGGCCGAGGCGGTGGTGACGCGGGCGGACCTGGCGCTGACCCGGTTCGCCAACTCGGGCATCCATCAGAACGTCTCCGAGTCGACGGTCGGGGTCCGGCTGCGGGTGCACGTCGACGGTAGGACGGCCGCCGGTGGCGGCAGCGTGGTCACCGCCGACGGTTTGACCGCCCTGGTGGAGCGCACCCTGACCGCGGCGCGGCTCTGCCCGCCCGACCCGGGCTGGCCGGGGCTGGCCCCACCAATGCCCACGCCGGACGCGCCGCCCGTCGACGAGGCCACCGCGCACGCCGAGCCGGATCAGCGGGCCGACCGGGTGGGGGCGTTCGTGGCCGCTGCCGGGGGCCTCAGCACCGCCGGTTACTGCCGCACCGCGCACCGTTCGTCGGCGTTCGCCAACTCGGCCGGGCACTCGGCGTACGGCCGCTCGGTGGAGGCGGCGATGGACGGCATCGCCCGCCGCGACGGCGCGGACGGGGTGGCCCGACGCAGCGCCGACCGACTGGCCGACCTCGACGGCGCCGAGTTGGGCGCGCAGGCGGCGGCGAAGGCGCGGGCGGCGGCCGACCCGGTGGAGCTGCCGCCGGGGCACTACGAGGTGGTGTTCGAGCCGGCCGCCGTTGCGGACCTCCTGCAGAACCTGTCCTTCTACGGCTTCAACGGCAAGCGGTACGCCGAGCGGCAGTCGTTCGCCGATCCGGGCGCGGCCCAGTTCGACCGGGCGGTGACCCTGGTGGACGACCCGCTGGGCGGGTCCGGGTTGCCGTTCGACGCGGAGGGCACCGGTCGACGGGCGTTGACGCTTGTCGAGGCGGGCACCACCCGGGCGGTGGCGCACGATCGCCGGACCGCCGCCGAGGCGGGCGCGGAGTCCACCGGGCACGCGGTCGCGGGGGGTGCCACCTGGGGCCCGATGCCCCGCAACCTGCGGCTGAGCGGCGCGGTGGCGGGCCCGGCCAGTGCGGTGGGCCGGAGCACCACCGGTGCGGCGGCCGGAGCGGTCGTCGACGCGGACACCGCCGCGTTGGTGGCCGGCGTACGCCGAGGGCTGCTGGTCACCGACCTCTGGTACACGCGGGTGCTCGACCCGAAGAGCCTCGTCGTCACCGGGCTGACCCGCAACGGCGTCTGGCTGATCGAGGACGGCACGGTCGTCCGGGCGGTCCGTGACCTGCGGTTCACCGAGTCGTACCCGAGG
>NZ_JAKKFF010000108.1 GCF_022229015.1 Micromonospora foliorum | reverse complement strand
CGACTCGGGTTCCCGGAAGTCGCGGCATCCCGAGGTCGGTGACCACCCGACTTTCAGGAGCGCGAGTGGATCACCGCCCATCGGCGGTCCGAATGCCCGATTGGTCGGCCGCTTCGGCCGCTGTCATAGCATGATCGGCAGGCGAACTCGTGGTTGTCCACAGGTGCGGCGGCACGCACAGGCCGGGTTGTCCACAGGGGTTTCGGTGGCCAGTCGGTGGTCGGCAGGCTGCTCGGTATGCCACCACGTCCGCATCGCCCCGACGCCCTGGCCTGGCAGGTCTTCCGCGGCTCCGACGCTGTCCGGGACGGCCTGCTCACCGAACATCAGCTGCGCAACTCCGCCTGGGTGCGGTTGCGCCACGACGTCTACGCCGATTCGCGGCTGGGCCGGGACCACGCCCTCGCCTGTCGCGCCGCCCTCCTCCGACTACCGCCCGGAGTGGTGATCGGCGGCCCGTCGGCCGCCTACCTGCACGGCGTCCCGCACGCCGCGAGCTTCACCGACGATGTGCACGTCCTCGTGCCCCGACCGCTGCGGATCGGCCCACAGCGAGGCCTCCGCGTGCACGTCAACACCATCACCTTGCCGATGGCGGACGCAGGACGACCGACGAGCGCTGGCCGTCCACGTGGTGCAGCGCGACCTACGGGAGTAGCGCGCCCACCTGCCGGCGGATCGTCACCACGCCCAGCACGACAACTCTCCCGCCCGGTCGCCGTGCCCGTCCGAGCAGGGGGCATGGTGGCGGCCGATCGAGGCGATGGGTGGAGGGCGGCCAGCCCGCTCAGGCCCAGAGAGAGCGACCTCCCGATCCCCCGCTCCGACCCCGGGCGGGCCGCCTGGGAGACGGCTGTCTGGCTCGACCCGGTCCGGGCGGTGGCCATCGTCGACTCGCTGCTCGGGCAGGGGCTTGCCGATCGCGACACCCTGGCAGCCATGGCTGCTCGCAATGCTGACCGGCCGGGTGGGCGACGAGCGCGGTGGGTGTTCGACCTGGCCGACGGCGGAGCCGAGTCTCCGCCGGAGTCACACCTACGCGTGCGGTTGGTGCTGGGCGGGCTGCCGCGTCCAGCGGTTCAACACCCGGTACGCCTGCCCACCGGCGTTGTTCTGCACCCCGATCTGGCCTGGCCGCGATATCGGGTAGCGGTCGAGTACGACGGGCAGTGGCACTCCGACGCGGAGCAGCTGCACCGCGACCGCCGTCGGCTGAATCAGTTGGTCGCCGCGGGTTGGCTGGTCCTGCACGTGACGAGCCGACGGCTGCACGGCGAGTTCCCGGCGGTGCTTCGAGAGGTACGCGACGCGCTGGTCAGCCGTGGCTGGCGACTGGGGTCGTCCACATGACCAGGATCATCTCGGGTTCCTGGAAACCGCGCGATCCTTCGGCCGCCAACACCGCGCCTTCATGGAGACCGAGTCGATCATGGCGGGCGCCGAGCGGCGGACGGGCAGCGGCCCTGGACGGCCCAGGGCCCGGTCGACGAGTGTCGACCGGGCCCCGGGGCGGTGGCGGTTGGGCCACCTCCGCAGTGCGATGTGCGCTACGGGCGGGCGTTCGGCTTGAACGGGGTCTTCACCGCCGCGTAGGCGTCGACGATCCCGTAGCCGTAGAAGCCGTTGAAGTTGACCCCACCGGCGCAGTACGCGTCGTAGGTCTCGTCCCGGCCCTCGTTGCGGTACTGCTGCAGGCGCGGCTCCGGGCAGGCGTGCTCCGCGGCCGTGCGGTAGAGGTGCTGCTCGACCTGGTCCGGCGACATGCCGAAGCTGCCCCGGCCCTGCGGCTTGCCGTACCGGCTGACGATCAGTGCGGCGACGCCGGCGGCGTGCGGGGACGCCATCGAGGTGCCCTGGAGGTAGGTGTAGTACCCGCACTCACCGTTGGCCTTGCACTGCTTGAACACGCTCGTGGCGACGCGCGGATCGATGTTGCCGTCCGCGTCCACCTTGGGGTCCGGGATGGTGACGGAGATGGGCTCCTCCTGGAGCACCTTCAGCGGGTAGCTGGAGAGGATCCGGTTGCCGGGGGTGTTGTACGTCGGGGTCCCGAAGCCGTCCCTCGCGAATCCACCGGGCGCGGCGACCGAGATCTGCTCGGTGCCGTAGTTGGAGAAGTCCGACTTCTTACCGGACGGGCCGACCGACGACACACCGATCACGTGCGGGCCCTCGGTGGGCAGGTCCCAGCAGCTCTCGTTGTCGATCGGGCGGTCGTACGGGTCGGCGCCGTAGTCGGGGCTCGTGACGTCGGTACGCGGTGCGCCCAGGTCCTCGTTGTTGTTGCCGAGCGCGCCGACGAGGGTGACGCCCTTGTCGTGGGCGAAGATCAGCGCCCGCTTCATCGCCTTGATGATGGCCCGCTGCTCGGCCTGGTCCTCGGGCGAGTCGGCCGGGTTGGCGGTGCAGTTGTAGAGCCACGGGTCGACGTAGAACGACATGTTGACCACGTCGATGCCGGACCGACCGGCGTAGACCAGGGCGTTGACCACCGGGTCGAGGAAGAAGTAGCCGGAGTCCTGGCCGCCCTTGAGCTCGACCAGCGAGACGTTCGGGGCGACGCCGGAGAGGCCGAAGCCGTTAGCCGCGGCGCCGATGGTGCCGGCCACGTGGGTGCCGTGCCCGCCGTCGTCGGTGCCGACCGGGTCGAGGCAGCTCGCCACCTCGCAGGGGCCGTCCACGTCGGTCAGGTCGGGCGCGAAGTTACGCGACAGCGACCAGTTGAAGTTCGGCGCGATGTCCGGGTTGCTGGCGTCGACGCCGGTGTCCAGTACGCCGACGGTCACCCGACGGTCACCCGGCTCGATCTTGCGTGCCTCGTCGGCCCGGATCATCTCCAGGCCCCACAGCTTGTCGTCGAGCGGGTCCATCTTGGCGCCGCGCCGGGCTGCGGCCCCCGCCGACGCCGCCGTCAGGTCCTCCTGCTCGACCCGGTCCAGCTTGGGCTTGCGGCCGATGGCCTTCTGCTCGGCGGCGCCGATCAGCGTCGGCGCGGCGGTCGCCCTGGCCGCGAAGTCAGCCCGGTCGCTGCTGACCTGGAACATGCCGACCTCGTCGGACCGGGACACGACAGTGCCGCCAGCTGCCCGGATCGCGGCGACAGCCGTGTCGGCGGCGACGCCATCCTCGGCGACGACGGTGAAGGTGCGGGAATCGCTCGGCGCGGCGTTGGCCGGTACACCCAACCCCGTAGCCGTAAGTGCCAGCACTGCCGCGGTCGCGACCGTACGGGCGGTGAAGCGCTTGCTCACCACATCAAATCCTCTCGTTGAGGGACGTGGCAGTCATCACACAACACCGTTTCGGATTACGCCAGTTGAACGCCCGTTATGGCCCTGAATCCCGCCAGTTCGAGCCGCGCGCCGGCCGCACAGCCATCGGCAAAGGCCACGCAGCCACCGGCAAAGACCGCGCAGCCACCGGCAAAGACCGCGCAGGCACAAGCCACGCAGGCACAGGCCACACCGGCACAGTCCCCGCAGGCACAGGCCACACCGGCAGGGACACACGCACCTGCCAGGTCGACTTACACACCAACCGCGTCGACGCCCAGCTCCGCCAGCGCGGCCGGCAGATCCGCCATGTTGGAAACTTCGGCGTCGGGCGTGCAGCCAGGTGGGCGAGGCAGGCCGAGCCGGTTCAGCCACACCGATCGCAGGCCGGCCCGCCGGGGCGCCACCACGTCGTGCTCCCACGAGTCGCCGACGTACACGATCTGCTCGGCCGGCACCCCGGCCGCCGCGACCACCGCGGCGTAGAACTCTGGGGCCGGTTTCTTGGGCAGGCCGTTCTCGTGCGCGTACAGCTCGAAGGCGAACTCGCCGGCGAGCCCGCACCGTTCGGCGCGGCTGTTGCCGTTGGTGGCGAAGCCCAGCGTGTACCGGCCGCGGAGTGTGGCCAGCGCCGATGGCACGTCCGGGAACGGTCGGGTGAGAGCGAAACGGTGGGCGAAGAAGAGGTCCGCGATCTCGTCGAGGTGGTCGACCAGCTCGGCGCGGGCCAGCGACCGGGCGAGTGCGGCACGCCGGATCTCCGCCACCGGGGCGGCCTTCAGCTCGCCGAAGACCGCGCCCCAGTCCGACTCCAGTTCGGCGAGCGTCACCCCGGCCGCCGCCGAGGTGCGTCGCCGCATCTCGTCGAGGACGGCCACCAGCCCGCCCGTGACCGCTGGACGCAGGTCCAGCACCGTCTCGTCAGCATCGAACACCACAGTGGTCAGCACGAAGCCCACTCTCTCACCGACCCCAGAACTCACCGACCGTCAAGCGCCAGCTCGGGCTCGGGCGAGGCCGACGCCGTTGCGGGCGTCGTTGGCGACCCACGCAGTTCGTCGAGTCGGACCAGGGCGACGCCGGCGACGATCAGCGCACCGCCGAACAACTGCCAGCCGGTGGGCAACTCGTTCAGGAAGAGCCAGGCGATCAGCACCGCGAAGAGCACCTCGGTCAGCCCGACGAACGACGACAGTCGGGGGCCGAGGATCCGGGTACCGGCGATACCGGCGAGGTACGCGATGACGGCGGCCACCAGCGAGAGCCCGGCGATGGGCAGCAACCAGCTTGTGGTCTGTCCGGCGAAGGTGACCTCGCCGAACGTCGCGTGCAGTGGCAGCAGGCCGGTCAGCCCGATGAGGAGCAGCACGGCGGCGCCGACGGCCATTCCACCGCTGGCCATGGCGACCGAGGACAGCCGGGGGTCGACCCGGCCGGCGAGCACGAAATATCCGGCCAGGCCGAACGCCGCGCCCAGTCCCCAGAGCACGCCCACCGGGTGGAAGTCGGCGGTGCCGGCGAGGTCGAGCACGAACGCCAGCCCGGCCAGCGCGGCCACCGACCCGGCGACGGTGAGCCGGCGGGGCGGTTGCCCGTGCCGTAGCCACATCCAGACCACGACGAGGATGATGCCCAGGTATTCCAGCAGTAGCGCGACACCGACCGGCAGGTAGCGCACGGCGTTGAAGAAGCACACCTGGGCCAGGGCCACCCCGAGGAGCCCGAACAGCCCGATGGCCGTGGCGTTGCTCCGCAGCACGTGCCATCTGCCCCGCAGCGACAGCAGGGCGGGGATCGCCAGCACCAGGGCGGCCACGCCGACCCGGGCGATCACCGCGGACTCGGCTGACCAGCCGGCCTCGATGAGCGACCGCGCGAAGGTACCGGAGGTGGCGAAGGTGACGGCGGAGAGCAGCGCCAACCCGACGCCGGCAGCAGGTCGTGAGTGCATGTCGCGCTCCTCGGGATGGGCACCGTGTCATGAGCAAACTATCCTTGTGCTGATGACGCTAGGCGGAAGCCATGACAGGAGTCAAGTTGCTATTCGCTCATGACACCGAGTGTTCGCTGATCGCCGCCGCGGCGTTGGTCAACACCGCAGGTCGGGACGGTGAGTTGCTGCCCGACATCGCGGCGCTGGACGCGTTCTTCGTCCGCTACTCCTACAGCGGCCGGCACGAACACACCGACGCCGAGTTGCGGGCCGTCCGGGAGCTGCGGCCCCAACTGCGCCGCATCTGGTACGCCGAGCCACCCGAGATCGTCGCGGTGGTCAACGGCCTGCTGCTGGAACACCAGGCGCTACCCCAGCTCATCGAGCACGACGACGAGCCGTACCACCTGCACGCCGTGCCCCGCGACGCGCCGCTGGCCACCCGGATCGCGGTGGAGGCCGCCATGGCGATGGCCGACCTGGTCCGTGCCGGCGAGCTGAGCCGGCTGCGGATCTGCGAGTACCCGGACTGCGAGAACGTGGTGGTCGACCTGTCCCGCAACCGGTCCCGGCGGTTCTGCGAGGCCGGCTGCGGCAACCGCGCCGCGGTGACCGCCTACCGCGCCCGCCGGGCCGCCGGCCGCTCCTGACCGACGGTCGCCCACTCCTCGGCCCGCACCTCGTACTCCACCTCGCCCTGCTCCGTGCCCGGAATCGGGTCGTCCCACTGCAGGTGGAAGGTCCGCACGTAGTGCAGCCCGGCCTTCACCATCACCCGCCGGGAGCGTTCGTTCACCGTCATCGTCTCGGCCCAGACCCGACGCACCCCGACGGTGTCGAAGGCGTACCGGACCAACGCCCGCGACCCCTCGGTGGCCAGCCCCCGCCCCCACGTCGAGCGGCGCAGCCGGTACCCCAACTCGGCCTCGGTACCGTCCTCCGACGGGTCGAGCGCGAACCACCCCAGGAACTCGCCGGACTCCCGATCGTGCGCCGCCCACCGACCCAACCCTGGATGCCTCTCGTACTGGGCCAGCAGCCTCGGCAACTGCTCATCGCGCACGGTGGCCAGCGGGGTCGCGACACCACCGGTCAGGTACCGCATCACCTCCGGGTCGCTGTCCAACTCGACCAGCGCGTCCACGTCGGCCATGGTCAGCCGCCGCAACCGCAGCCGCTCGATCCCCGCCGGCACACCCGCGCCATCGTCACCCATAGCCCGGGATCATCCGTCCTGCTCAAGACCCCGTCGAGCCGTTTATCAGGGCCGGCTGCGCGGAAACCGACCGCCGTCGCGGGCGAGGCGATCGGGTCAGCGCGGGGGCGCGCCCACGAAGAGCCGCCAGGAGTACGCGTCGACAACGAGCACGGGCCCGTCCGAGTCCTTGCTGTCTCGCACCCCGACCACGTCCCCGAGATTCGTCGCCACCTCGACGCACTGGTCGTTGGAACCACTCCGGCTGCTCTTACGCCACCGGGCTCGGGTCAACTCCACGACTCTGCCACTTCCCTCAGCAACTCGATCGACTCCTGCGGTGGCAACGCCTGCCCGAGGGTAGCTTCCCAGGTCCGTTGTAGACGTAACAGATCCGAAGGGCGATCGAGTTCTTGGCCGCCGATCTGGCCACCAAGGTAGGCAAGATCGCTATGGTCGGCCACGGTGGCAAGGATAAATGGCCCGTTCAGGCCGGGATACTCCTCGGCCGAGCGAGGCACCACATGGAGCTGAACCCGCGGATGCTCGGTCGCCAAACGCGCCAGGTGCAGAGACTGCTCGCACATGACCTTCCGACCGCCGACGCGTCGCCTCAGCACCGACTCGTCAAGCACCGCGACTACGTGCGGGGGGCGATCCCCATAGAGGACCCGCTGGCTGTCCATCCGGTCCGCCAGCCTGCGCTCGACCTCATCGGCATCGAGCAGTCGGTCCGACTCGAAGATGGCGCGGGCATAGTCCTCGGTTTGCAGCAGCCCAGGAACGTGCAACGGGTCGAACCATCGCAGCGCCCGCGCCTCCGCGAGGATGGCACGCCAGCCGCGCAGCCAGACCTGGGCCTTGTCCAGGCTGACCAGTTCGGTGGACATCCGGCCGAAGAGGCCGCCGGTGTCCAGGGCGCGGTCGACGAGTTCCAGGTACTTGGCGGTGGGCGGCTGCTGGCCCAGCTCGACGGCACTGACCATCGACGCCGAGTAGTTGACCGCCTTGGCCAGCTCGTCCTGACTCCAGCCGCGCCGAACCCGCGCCCGGCGCAGCTCCGCGATCAGGAACGCCGCCGCCGTCATCTGTCCATCGGCCATGCCGTGCCCGCCCTCCACCCCGCCGACGATCATCTCCAGCCGGTCGCCAGCGGCGCTGCCACCCAAAACAGGGCGACTATGACGACGCGGCCAAACCCTTCCGACCGTAGTCGCCTGATCACCAGACTGTGAAGTGCGGCGCCGCTCCCCGTCCCCCGGGATCTGCCGACGCCGCACGGGACCGCCCGCTCCCCCGTGCCGGGCGGTCCCACCTCCCAGACAGCCACAGCCGAAGCCCGCCACAGCCCGAAGCACACCACAGCCGAAGCACTCGACAGCCGAAGCACGCCACGGCCGGAGCGTGCCACCGCCCCGAGCGCGCCACAGCCGGAGCGCGCCACCGCCCCGAGCGCGCCACAGCTGGAGCGCACCCGCCAGGACAGGCGAAGGTGATGCCACAAACGAGTCAGCTCCAAAGCATCCGCCCAAGACATCCCCGACCACGCCCACCACCCGACCACGCTCACCACCCCGACCCTGACCCGCGACGACCATCCCGGCCGACCTCGCAAGATCGTGCTCAATCGTGGAAAGAGTGGTGTCCTGGCGTGCGGGCGCCACTACATCCAGGATCGAGCGCGATCTTGGCGCAGCCCGGCTCGGGGCGAGCGGGGGCGCGGTGATGCCACAAACGATTCAGGTCGAAAGGAAGGCCGCCGCATGTCCCGGACCACCCCGGCCGACCGTGCCACGACTCCACGTCGGCCGCACCTGGCCCTGCGCCCGCTCTGGCTCTGCCGGGTCTGTGCCGCGCCCTGGCCGTGCCCGGTCGCCCGACTCACCCTCCGGCGGGAGTACGCGCACGACCGGATCGGGTTGAACATCTACCTGTGCACGGTCCTGCACGAGGCGGCTGCCGACCTGTACCGACTCAACCCGCACGACGGCCCGGACCCCGCAGCGCTCTTCACCCGATTCCTCGGCTGGGCGAGACCCCGACACCTGCGCTGAGCAGGGCAGAGGCAAGCAGGGCAGGGGCAGGGCAGGCCAGGCCAGGCCCAGACGCGGCGGGCCCGGGCGCGGTGGGGCGCGGTGGGGCGCGGCGGGGCGGGCCAGGCAAGGGCGGGGCGGGCAGGCCAGGCAAGGGCGGGGCGGGCTAGGTCGGATCAGGGGTGGGTCATCCGGAGCAGGTCCAACGTCTCGTCGAGCTGGGTCTCGGTGAGCTTGCCGGAGTCGACGTGCCCCCGGGAGATCACCACCTCGCGGATCGAGGTCTGCTTGGCCAGTGCCTCCTTGGCGATCGACGCGGCTTCGTCGTACCCCAGGTAGCGGTTGAGTGGGGTGACGATCGACGGTGAGCCCTCGGCGTACGCCAAACAGACCTCGGCGTCCGCGACCAGGCCGGCCACCAGCCGGTCGGCGAAGAGCCGGCTCACCGCGGAGAGCAGCCGGATCGATTCCAGCAGGTTGCGACCCATCACGGGGAGCATCACGTTCAGCTCGAAGTCGCCCTGCGATCCGGCGAACCCGACCGTCGCGTCGTTGCCGATCACCTGGGCGCAGACCTGCCGCATGGCCTCGGCGACCACCGGGTTGACCTTGCCCGGCATGATCGACGAGCCGGGCTGGAGGTCGGGGATACGCAGCTCACGCAGACCGGCGCGGGGGCCGGAACCCATCCAGCGGATGTCATTGGCGATCTTGTAGAGACCGATCGCCACGGTCCGCAACTGCCCCGAGGTCTCCACCAGCGCGTCCCGCGCGCCCTGCGCCTCGAAGTGGTTCCGCGCCTCGCTCAGCGGCAACCCGGTCGACTCGCGCAGCTTGTCGATCACGGCAGCGGCGAAGCCGAGCGGGGTGTTGATCCCGGTGCCCACGGCGGTGCCGCCCAACGGCAGCTCGGCCAGTCGGGGCAGGGCGCCCTCCAGCCGTTCGATCCCGTAGCGGACCTGGGCGGCGTACCCACCGAACTCCTGACCGAGGGTGACCGGCGTGGCGTCCATCAGGTGCGTACGCCCGGCCTTGACCACCGTCTCGAACTCGGCGGCCTTGGCCTCCAACGCCGACGCCAGATGGGCCAGCGACGGCAGCAGGTCCTCCACGATGAACTGGGTGGCCGCCAGGTGGATCGAGGACGGGAAGACGTCGTTGCTCGACTGGGAGGCATTGACGTGGTCGTTCGGGTGCACAGGTGAGCCCAGCTCACGGCTCGCCAGGGTGGCGATCACCTCGTTGGTGTTCATGTTCGACGACGTGCCCGAGCCGGTCTGGAACACGTCCACCGGGAACTGGTCGTCGTAACCGCCGTCGGCCACGTGCGCGGCCGCGGCGGCGATGGCGGCGGCCACGTTGGCGTCGATCACGCCCAGCTCGCCGTTGACCTCGGCCGCCGCGCCCTTGATCTGCGCGAGGGCCTTGATCTGGGCCGGTTCGAGACCCCGGCCGGAAATCGGGAAATTCTGCACGGCACGCTGGGTCTGCGCCCGCCACAGCGCCTCGGCGGGCACCTCCACCTCGCCCATCGAGTCGCGTTCGATGCGGTAACCGGTCGCCTCTGGAGTCGTCACGCGTACCATCCTGCCGCGCTGGTGGCCGACTCGCAGATGATCCGTCAGCCCAACTCGGTGAGCAGTCGTTCCACCTCGTGCTGGTCCGGCGACTCGATCTGCCGGAACAGCGCCAGCGCCTGCTCCAGGTGCGCGCGGGCCGCCGTCGGATCCGTGTCCCGTACGCAGCGGGCGATGCCCTCCAACGCCCGGGCCTTCTCGTAGCGGGCGCCGAGTCGGCTGGCGTCGGCGAGCACCCGGCGGTGCAGGTCGAGCGCGCTGGCGACGTCCCCCTGCTCCAGGATCGCCCGGGCCAGCAGATTGCGCGAGCCGCACTGGGCAATGCGGTCGCCCACCTCGGTCATCGCGACGAGCGCCGCACGATGCAGGTCGGCGGCCCGTTCCGGACGGCCGGCCTCACGCTCCATCGTTCCGATCTCGTTCAGCACCTCACCCTCACCGAACCGGGCGCCGGCCTGCCGCTTGAGGCGTAGGGCCGAGCGCAGCAACCGACGTGCCGGCTCCGCGTCACCCAACCGGTGGCGGATCATGCCCAGGTGCCCCAACGCGTTGCCGATCTGTCGCGGGTCGCCAAGCTCCCGCGCCAGCGAGAGATGCCGTCGACAGGTGCCCAGCGCCTCGTCGTACCGGCCCCAGTCGAGCAGGGTGATCGACAGATTGTTGAGCGTGTTCGCCAGTGACACCTGCTCCTGCATCTGCCGCGCCAGCGCCGCGGTTGCTTCCAGGTACTCCCGGCCCCGGCGATAGTCGCCATTGGCGACATACGAGTTGCCCAGATTCCCCAGGGTGTTGCGCACATCGCTCTGCAACCCGAGCCGGCGGTAGACGTCGAGCGCCATCTCCATGAGCCGGTTCGACTCGGCGAACCGACCCAGACGGTAGTGGGCCGAGGCGAGGTAGTTGAGCATCATCGCCACCGCCCCCTCGTCGCCAAGTTGTTCGGCCGCACGCAGTCCGACCGCATGCGTCTCGATCAGCTCGTCGAGGTGACCGCTCTCGAACTGGGCGTACCAGCAGGCTCGCGCCAGTTGCCAGCAGTGCCGGGGGAAGCCCTCCGCCTCGGCCAGGCGGACCAGGGCGGTCAACGCGGCCAGGTTGTCGTCGAACCATCCTCGGCCCTGCTCGGCGACGGGCAGGACCAGATCGGGACGCGCCGGCTCGGGCAGCGGCGCCAGGGTGAAGCTGGAGGAGAGTTCCCTCTTGCGGGCAATCACCGTGGCGACATGCAGGTGATGGTCGAGCAGACCCTCGATGGCGTCCCGCCGTTCGCCCGCCCACTCCGGCTCGGCGACGAGCGTCCGCGCGTACTCCCGTACCAGGTCGTGCAGCCGGTAGCGGCCGGGCTCCGTCTCCTCGACCAGGTTCGCGTCGACCAGCTCGTCGAGCAGGTCCTGCGCCCTCGGAAGCGGCTGCCCGGTGAGAGCGGCGGCCACCGGGGGGTCGAACCGCACCCCGGGGTGCAGGCCCAACAACCGGAATGCGCGCTGCGCGACCGGGGACACCTGGGCGTACGACAGGGCGAAGGCGCGGCCGACCGACCGCTCGCCCGCTTCGAACTCGGCCAGCGGATCCGGTCGGCTGGTCAGCCGCTCGGCCAGGTCGGCGATGCGCCAACGGGGTCGGTGTGCCAGTCGGGCACCGGCCAGCCGGATGGCCAGCGGCAGGTGTCCGCAGCGTCGGACGACCTCGGTGGCCGCCTGCGGCTCCGCCGCCACCCGGGTCACGCCGACGACCCGCCCGAGCAACTCGACCGCCTCGTCGCTGTCGAGCACGGGCAGCGACGACGGTCGCCCCTCATCCACCCCGACCAGCCGACGGCGGCTGGTGATCAGGATCAGGCAGTGCGAGCCGTTGGGCAGCAGCGGCGTCACCTGGTCAGCGGTCGCCGCGTTGTCGAGCACCAGCAGGGCCCGCCGACCAACCAGCTCGCTGCGCCAGAGCGCCAACCGGTCGTCCTGGCTCGTCGGCACCCTCTCGGCGGGCACACCGAGCTGCCGCAGGAGCGTGGCGACCGCCGCGGCCGGCGTCAACGGGGTGCGCTCGCTGTGCCCGTGCAGGTCGATGTAGAGCTGGGCGTCCGGGTAGTCGTCCGCGAGGGCTGTGGCGATGTGCACCGCGAGGGTGGTCTTGCCGCTGCCGGCCATGCCGTCGATGAGCTGGATCCGGGCACCCGCCTCCACCTCCTTCACCAGGCGGGCCACGGTCTCCTGCCGACCGACGAAGTCCCCGATCGCCCGGGGCAGCGAGCGGACCGCGCCGGCGGGTCCGGACGGTCGGCCGGCCAGGGCCAGGTCGCCGGCGAGCACCCGTTGGTGCAGCTCCTGCAGGTCGACCCCCGGTTCGATGCCCAGCTCGTCGGCGTAGATCCGCCGGCCCTCGCGGTAGACGGCGAGTGCGTCGGCCTGCCGCCCGACCGAGGACAGCGCCAGCATCAGTTGGCCTCGCAGACGCTCCCGCAACGGGTGCCGGTCGACGCTCTCCGCCAGTTCCTCGATCAGCTCGGCTGCCTGACCGAGGCGCAACTCGACGTCGACGCACTCCTCCAACGCGGTGAGGCGTTGCTCGTCGAGCGCCTGCGCGCGGCGGCGGACGCTACGGCTCGGGATGCCGGCGAGTGTCGGCCCCCGCCACAGCGCCAACGCGGCGCGGAATCCCGTACGCGCCTCGGCCAGCCGGCCGGCGGCGACCAGGGCGCGGGCCGCCTCCACGCCCCGGGCGAAGACCTCGGTGTCCAGGTCGTTCGGTGCGATACGCATGCCGTACCCGGCCGGGTCGGTGACGATGAGCTCCGGTGCCAGCCCGAGTTCGGCGAACCGGCGACGCAACCGGGACACGCAGGTCTGCAACTGGGCGCGGGCGGTGGCGGGCGGCCGGTCCTCCCATACCGCGTCGACCAGTTCGTCGACCGGCACCAGCCGGCCGGCCCGCAACAACAGCATGGCGAGCACGATCCGGTCGCGTCCCGCGGTGACAGTGGACTCGCCACCACCCACCCGCAGGGGCCCCAGGATCCCGAACCGCATCTGCTCTCCCGCATCAATGGTGCAACTTCCAGCAGAGTAGTCCGGTGGTGACGGACCGCCTCGGCCAGGCGATAGTGATCTGAGAGCGGATCGACAGCGGTGCGCAGCACACTCGGTCCGGGTTGTCGGTGACGGCATCCGACGGGGGCGGTGCGCCCGTCCCACCCCAGCGGGGCGGGCGTACCGATGTCGGCAGAGCACGGACGACAGAACGGGCGCCGGGCTATTTTGCCCGGCGCCCGTTTGCGTGCCTGTCGGGTCAGCGGCGGCCGACGGTGAGCACCGGCTTGGTGACCTCGGCGAAGAAGTCGTTGCCCTTGTCGTCGACCACGATGAAGGCGGGGAAGTCCTCCACCTCGATCTTCCAGACCGCCTCCATGCCCAGCTCCGCGTATTCGAGCACTTCGACGTGCTTGATGCAGTCCTGGGCGAGGCGGGCCGCCGGGCCGCCGATCGAGCCGAGGTAGAAGCCGCCGTGCTGCTGGCAGGAGCGGGTCACCTGACCCGACCGGTTGCCCTTGGCCAGCATCACCTGCGAGCCGCCGGCGGCCTGGAACTTCTCCACGTAGGCGTCCATCCGGCCGGCGGTGGTCGGGCCGAACGAGCCGGACGCGTACCCCTCGGGGGTCTTCGCCGGGCCAGCGTAGTAGACGGCGTGGTCACGCAGGTACCGCGGCATCGGCTCACCGGCGTCCAGCCGCTCGGCGATCTTGGCGTGCGCGATGTCCCGGGCGACCACCAGCGGCCCGGAGAGCGAGAGCCGCGTCTTCACCGGGTACTTCGACAGCTCGGCGCGGATCTCGTCCATCGGTCGGTTCAGGTCGACCCGGACGACCAGCTCGGCGTCGAGCGAATCGTCGGTGACGTCGGGCAGGAACCGCGCCGGGTCGGTTTCGAGCCGCTCCAGCCACACGCCCGACGGGGTGATCTTGGCGACGGCCTGGCGGTCCGCGGAGCAGGAGACCGCGATCGCCACCGGGCAGGACGCGCCGTGCCGGGGCAACCGGACCACCCGTACGTCGTGGCAGAAGTACCGCCCGCCGAACTGCGCGCCGATGCCGAAGTTGCGGGTCAGCTCCAGCACCTCCGCCTCCAGCTCCAGGTCGCGGAAGCCGTGCGCGCTCATCGAACCCGAGGTGGGCAGCGCGTCAAGATACTTGGCGCTGGCGTACTTCGCGGTCTTCAGCGCGTACTCGGCGGAGGTGCCGCCGATGACGATGGCCAGGTGGTACGGCGGGCAGGCGGCGGTGCCGATCAGCCGCAGCTTCTCCTCCAGGAACTGCATCATCCGCGTTGGATTGAGCAGCGCCTTCGTCTCCTGGTAGAGGTACGACTTGTTGGCCGAGCCACCGCCCTTGGCCATGAACAGGAACTTGTACGCGTCGGGGTGCCCGTCCGGGTCCTCGGCGTACAGGTCCACCTGGGCGGGCAGGTTGCTGCCGGTGTTCCGTTCGTCCCACATGGTCAGCGGGGCGAGCTGGGAGTAGCGCAGGTTGAGCTTGGTGTACGCCTGGTAGACGCCCCGGGAGATGGCCTCCGCGTCGGCACCGTCGGTCAGCACGTGCCGACCGCGTTTGCCCATCACGATGGCGGTGCCGGTGTCCTGACACATGGGCAGGACACCGCCGGCGGCGATGTTGGCGTTGCGCAGCAGGTCCAGGGCGACGAACCGGTCGTTCGGCGAGGCGGCCGGATCGTCGATGATCGTCCGGAGCTGCGCCAGGTGCGCGGGGCGCAGGAAGTGCGCGATGTCGTGCATCGCCTCGGCGGTCAGCGCGGTGAGCGCGGCCGGCTCCACGGTGAGGAACCGACGGCCTCCCGGGCCGTGTACGACGTCCACGCCCTCGTCGGTGACCAGGCGATAGTCCGTCTGGTCCGGGCCGGTCGGCAGCAGAGGGGCGTACGAGAATGCGGCGGCACTGCTCATGAGCGGCAAGCCTAGGGCAGACCGGTCGATCACTCCCACCCGCCGGGCGGGTCCTGGGACGCCGCTCTCATCCACCAGGCGCGTCGGGCCCGGCCGCCGTCCGGATCATCGGGCGAACCGCCCGCTCAGCCGTCCTTGCCGCCGTCCGGGTCGGGGCAGAGTTCCCCCTTCGGCCCGCAGTCGCCGTTGTTCGGACCGCCGGGGCCGGTGCCGCCCGGGCCGGGATTCCCACCGTCGCCGGGTGGCCGGGTGGGCGAGCTTCCGGACGTGCCCCAGCGGACGTACCCGATCTCCCGCCCCTCCCCAATGATCATGCCCTGCGAGCCGACGGCGAGGGCGTTCGCCGAGGTGCGCAGGGCGGCCAGCTCCCGGCCGGTGCGCGGGTCCAGTGCCGCCAGCCGCGACGGCTTCTCGTCGGCCACCACCGCCGCGTACGGGGTGAGCGCGGCTCCGGCCTTGCCGCTGGCCTGCCGCGTCCAGAGCACCTTCTCGGTGCCCAGTTCACGGGCGATCACCGAGCGCTTGTCGGCGGCCCGGAACACCGCGAAACGATCGTCCACCGCGATCAACCTGGTGCCCGGCTCACCGACCCAGAGCAGCCGGCCGTCGTACCCGTCGATGACCGCCTCGCGGGCGTCCGGAGCGACGCCGATCAGCACGTTCCGCGCACCCTGCGGGTCCTCGCGTTGCACACAGCCGGCGGAGTCGGCGGTGCGCAGGTTGACGCCGGCCCGCTGCCACGCCTCCTGCCCGGTCGCCGAGTCCCGCGCGGAGATGGCGAAGTAACAGGTGCCGTCCTGGGAGCGGGCGGCGATCCGCAGCAGCCGGCCGCCCACCACGGAGAGCCGCTCGTCCCGGCCGGGCTCGACGTTCTGCAACACCCGGCCGGTGGCGGTGTCGACCACGTGCACCCGACCGTCGACCGGGAAGCCGAGCAGCGGTGGCGCGGCCTCCGCCCCGGCCACGCCGTCGTCGATCCGGGTGGCGGTGAGCCGGCGGGTGCCGCGCAGACCGGGGTTGTCGGCGAGCAGGCCGCTGTGCACCCCGGGCAGGAAGGCCGTCCAGAGCGGCGCGGTGCCGCGCGGGTCCCAGGCGCTCAGCGTGCAGTCGGTGGCGTCCGTGCACCGGGCGTCGAGGAACAGGTTGCGGTACGTCCAGACGGCCACCGCGTCACCGTCGCGTCGCCGGGTCACCCCGGTCGTCGGGTCGAGCAGCTCGTACCCCTTGACCAGGAGCTTGCCCACCGCCACGACCGGGTCGCGGTCGCCGCCGGCGACCGCCGCCCAGTCCGCCTTGCGCTCCCAGAGCTGGGCGCCGGTGGCCAGGCTGCGGGCCTCGACCCGGGTGCGCTGCTCGACCACGACCGCGTCGCCGGCGATGGTCACGCTGCGCGGAGTGCCGCCGACCCGTTGCTGCCAGACCACGTCCGGCTCGGAGATGGGTTCGCTGCGGTCCACCCACTCCCACAAACCGGGGAACGGGTTCCACACGCCGGTCGCGGCGAGAGCGACGACCACGGCGAGGCCGAGCAGCAGCCCACCGCGCACGCTCCCCTTCGCCACCCGCACACCGTAGCCACGATCACGGATCTTCCGTACGCTCGCGCCGCCGTGTCGTCGCGCTTTCTGGGCTCGGAGGTGTTACAGCGCTCTTCCCTCGGCCCGCACAGCGCTGCGCACCAGCGGCAGCGTGCGGTAGGGGATCTGCTCGGCCAGCGCGATGATCGTCGAGGCCCGGGTGATGCCCGCGGACGACACGATCTGGTCGATGACCCGTTGCAGGTCGGTGTTGGAGCGGGCCACGATCCGGCAGAGCAGGTCGCTGGAGCCGGTGATGGTGTGCGCCTCCAGGACCTCGGGAATGGCGGCGAGGTGGGCGGTGACCGGGTCGTGGCCGTGCCGCTGACTGATCTCCAGGGTGACGAAGCTGGTCACCCCGAACCCGATCGCGGCCGGTGAGATCTCCGGGCCGAAGCCCTCGATGACCCGCCGCTCGACCAGCTTGTCCAGCCTCGCCTGCACGGTCCCCCGGGCCACCCCGAGCCGCCGGGAGCACTCCAGCACCCCGACCCGCGGCTCCTCGGCGAGCAGTTCGATCAAGCGCACGTCGAGCGTGTCGAGCTGTACATTCTGCTCACCATTCATGAGTGAACACCATACCGAATGCGCAACCTGACCAGCCTTTGTGGCAACAGTTGCCCACCCCGGGTCGGGGCAGCGATCCTCGCCACAAGAACCGACCACGGCGGCCCACAAGGCCGGCCGGTACGCGAGGGAGCCCACCATGACCCAGGCGATCGACCGACCCCTGTCGACCGAGGACGTCGACGTCGACCGGCTCGTCGGCGCTGTCGACCACGACATCAGCCACGACCCGTTCCCGGTCCGGGGCCTCGACCACGTGCACTTCCTGGTCGGCAACGCCAAGCAGGCCGCCCACTACTACTCCACCGCCTTCGGCATGACCTGCGTGGCGTACCGAGGCCCCGAGCAGGGCTACCGGGACCACGCCCAGTACGTGCTGACCAGCGGCTCGGCCCGGTTCGTGCTGACCGGCGCGGTGCGCCCGGACGCCGACGGCGCCGAGCACGTGGCCCGGCACAGCGACGGGATCAGCGACATCGCGCTGGAGGTCCCGGACGTGGACGCCGCGTACGCGCACGCCGTCGCGCAGGGCGCCGCCAGCGTCGTCGAGCCGCACGAGGTGACCGACGAGCACGGCACGGTCCGGATGGCCGCCATCGCCGCGTACGGCGACACCCGGCACACGCTTGTCGACCGGTCCCGCTACGCCGGCCCGTTCCTGCCCGGCTTTGTTGCCCGGGGCCCGATCGTGGACCGGCAGCCGATGATCGACGCCGGCATCCAGCCGAAGCGCTTCTTCCAGGCCGTCGACCACGTGGTCGGCAACGTGGAGCTGGGCCGGATGGACGAGTGGGTCGAGTTCTACAAGCGGGTGATGGGCTTCTCCAACATGGCGGAGTTCATCGGCGACGACATCGCCACCGACTACTCGGCGCTGATGAGCAAGGTGGTGGCGAACGGCACCCGGAAGGTGAAGTTCCCGCTCAACGAGCCGGCGATCGCCCGCAAGAAGTCCCAGATCGACGAGTACCTGGAGTTCTACCAGGGCCCGGGCGCTCAGCACATCGCCGTCGCCACCAACGACATCCTGGCCAGCGTCGACGCGATGCGCGCCGCCGGTGTCGACTTCCTGGACACCCCGGACTCGTACTACGACGACCCGGAGCTGCGCGAGCGGATCGGCAACGTGCGGGTGCCGATCGAGGAGCTGAAGGCCCGCAAGATCCTGGTCGACCGGGACGAGGACGGCTACCTGCTCCAGATCTTCACCAAGCCGGTGCAGGACCGTCCCACGGTCTTCTTCGAGCTGATCGAGCGGCACGGATCGCTGGGCTTCGGCAAGGGCAACTTCAAGGCGCTCTTCCAGGCGATCGAGCGGGAACAGGAAGCCCGCGGCAACCTGTAACACTTGCGAGCGTGACGCAACCTCCGTCGTACCCGACGCCGCCGGCCGGTGGGCCCCGACCCACCGCCGGCGGCTTCGCGCCGCAACCCGGCCCACACCCCCACGGGTACGCCGCGCCGCCGCAGTACGCCCCACCCGGGTACGCCCCGCCGCAGTTCTACGGCGGACCACCGCGACCGGCGTTCCCGCCCCCGACGCTCACCCCGGGTGGACAGCCGCTGGCCAGCTTCAGCGATCGACTACTGGCCATGTTGCTCGACGCCGCGGTCTTCATGGTGGTCGGCCTGGTGCTCGCGGTGCCCGCGGCGATCATCTTCCTCGTTGTCGTTGCGCCCGACATCACCCTGTTCGCGTCGGACGGCTCGCTTGGCGAGGTCGACTTCGTTCGCGAGCTCCTGCTGCCCCTGCTCTGGCTCGACCTGGGGATCATCGCGATATCGCTCGTGCTCGCGTACGTCTATCACGTCGAGATGATGTTCAAGACCGGCCAGACCTTCGGCAAGAAGATGATGAACCTGCGGATCGTGCCGCTGGATCCGACGCGCTCCCTCGACCGCCCGGCCGCCGCGAAGCGGTTCCTGGTGCAGCAGCTCTCTGGCTTCTTCCCGGGGCTGAGCTACCTCGACGGGTTGTGGCAGCTCTGGGACAAGCCGTGGCAGCAGTGCCTCCACGACAAGTTCGCCGGCACTGTCGTCGTTAAGGTGTCCCAGTGAGCGAGGGCAGCGAGCAAACCAGCAGGCTCAGTAGCGTGGCGCCTCGCGCCGCCGCGAAGCGAAGCGGAGCGACGGCGTGAGCGTTCAACCCGGCTGGTACGTCGACCCCGCCGACACCGAGACCCGGCGTTACTGGGACGGCGAGGGCTGGCTCGGTGCGCCCATTCCCGTCGACGCCACCCCGCCGGACGGCCCGCCGCCGGCTGAGCCGCCGCCCGCGCCGGTCACCCCGGCCGCGCCAGCGGCGTCGACAACCCCCGGCTCGGCAACCCCCG
>NZ_JAKKFF010000107.1 GCF_022229015.1 Micromonospora foliorum | reverse complement strand
GCGCAGGTAGTCGGTCAGCTCGGCCAGGCCGGTGTCGGCGTGCCAGCGCAGCGGCAGCACGTACGTCATCGGTAGGCGGACCGGCGACGTGCCGGCGCCCTCGTGATCGACCTCCGACCGGCGTGCGGCGGGCCGGACGTCTCCGGTAGGGCTGAACGAGGACATCACAACTCCGTGGCGGACAGGTTCGCGGTCGGTGTTGAGCAGCATCTGCCCGCATTTCCGTCGATCAAACAGCGGGTCGTTTCGACTGCCGGGCCGCGGGTAGCGCTGCCCTAAGAGCTGTCCATGCCCGGTTGTCCGGGTGGAGGAGAGAGACGTGATGACCAACAACGGAACCAGGTGGGCGCTGCTGGGCGTCACCGCGGCGACGGCGGTCGGCGTGGGCCGGGCGGCGGCGCGCCGTCGGCGTCGGCATCAGCCGGAGCGGCAGGACGGCTGGTACGTGGTGCGTCGCGGGGTGACCGTGGACCGGTCTCGAGACGACGTGATCGGCTTCTGGACCGATCGTGAACGGCTGGACCGCGCGCTGGCCGGGTGGGCCACGCTGGAGCAGCTCGACGAGCGGCGTTGGCGGTGCGTGGCCCGCGACCGGGCCGGCGGTGAGACGCAGTGGCGGGCCGAGATCACCGTGGAGGAGGCGGGCACCCTGCGGTGGCGGGTCGAGGACGGGCCGATGCCGCAGCTGGGGCGGATCGAGCTGGCCGAAGCCCCGCAGGGGCGGGGCACCGAGATCCGGGCCGAGCTGCGCTACCGCTCCGGGCCGGTGCGTCGGTTGGCCGGCCTGGTCGGCGGCGACGAGCCGGACCTGGCGCTGCGGGACGCGCTGCGGCGGGTGAAGGCGCTGATCGAGTGTGGCCAGGTGGTGGACACCCGGAACGACCCGTCCGGCCGGAGCCCTGGCCAGGAGAAGGCGACCGACAAGGTGCGGGAGACGTTGATGACGGGAGGACGGGCGTGAGGGCGCTCTGCTGGGAAGGCGTCGGCAAGCTGGTTGTCCGCGACGTGCCGGAGCCCCGGATCCGCGCCGAGGGAGACATCATCGTCCGGGTCCGGGCCAGCAGCGTCTGCGGCTCCGACCTGCACCTGATCAACGGGTACCTGCCGGCGATGCGGGAGGGGGACATCCTCGGCCACGAGTTCATGGGCGAGGTGGTGGAGACCGGCCCCGGCGTACGGCGGCACCGGGTCGGCGACCGGGTGGTGGTGGGGTCGGTGGTCGCCTGCGGTGGCTGTTGGTACTGCCGGACCGAGCAGTACTCGCTCTGCGACAACTCCAATCCGCAACCGGTGTTCACCGAGAAGCTGTGGGGGCACTCGCCGGCCGGCATCCTGGGCTACTCGCACGCCGCCGGTGGCTACGCCGGATCACACGCCGAGTACATCCGGGTGCCGTTCGGCGACCTCGGCGCCTTCGCCGTACCCGACGGGGTGCCGGACGACTCGGTGGTGTTCGCCTCCGACGCGATGCCCACCGGGTGGATGGCGGCGGACTTCTGCGGGCTCACCGGCGGCGAGGTGGTGGCCGTCTGGGGTGCCGGTGGCGTCGGTCAGATGGCAGCCCGTTCGGCGCAAGTCCTGGGCGCCGAGCGGGTCATCATGATCGACCGATTTCCGGATCGGCTCGCCACCGCCACCGAACGGATCGGGGTCGAGACGATCAACTACGCGGAGACCGACGTGCTGGAGGCGCTGCGCGAGCTGACCGCCGGGCGCGGGCCGGACGCCTGCATCGAGGCCGTCGGGATGGAGTCGCACGACGTGGGGCCGACCTACGCGTACGACCGGGTGAAGCAGGCCGCGCGGTTGCAGACCGACCGTCCGACCTCGGTCCGTCAGGCGATCATGGCCTGCCGCAAGGGCGGCACGGTGAGCATCGTCGGTGTGTACGCAGGTCTGGTCGACAAGTTTCCGCTCGGCGCGGCCATGAACAAGGCACTGGTGCTGCGGATGGGGCAGATGCACGCGCAGCGCTACATCCCGATGCTGCTCGACCGGCTGGCCACCGGCGAGATCGATCCCGGTTATCTGGCCACCCACCCGCTCTCCCTGGAGCAGGGCGCCCAGGGGTACGAGCTGTTCGAGAAGAAGGAAGACGGCTGTCTGCGCAGCGTCCTGCATCCCTGACGGGCTGGGCACACCCGCCTCGCCGGTCACCGCTGTCGGCGGGGCGGGGGTCAGCCGGTGCGGCGGACGTTGGTGAGGGTCAGGCCGAGGGGCGGCAGTGCGGGCATCCGGTGCAGGTCCAGGGCCAGGTTCTGGACGGGGACGTCGTAGCGCATGGCGGCGGTCAGGTTGGTGACCGCCCGCTTCATCAGATCGATGGTGATCCACTCGCCGGCGCAGCGGTGCCCGGCCCAGTGGTCGCCGCCGCCCTGCGGGATCAGCTCGAACGGGTCCACCCGCCGGCCGGCGAACCGTTCCGGGCGAAACAGCTCCGGTTGGGGCCAGAGCGTCGGGTGGTGGTTGGTGCCGTAGAGGTCGAGCAGCACCCGGCGGCCCTTCGGAAAGTAGTGGCCCTGCCAGTCGAAGGACCGCCGGACCCGGGCCGCCGCCATCGGGAAGAACGGGTAGTAGCGGCGCACTTCCTGGACGAAGTGCTCGGTGGCCTCGTCGTCGCCACGTACCCGTTCCCGCCAGGACGGATGGTCGTGCAGGGCGAGCGCGGCGAAGGCGATGTACTGGTCGACGGCGACCACCGGGCGTAGCAGGTTGAGCAGCTCCACGGCCGCGATCCGCCGGGGGAGGAGGTTGCCGCGCTGGTCCCGGTGCTCGGCGATCACGGCCAGGGCGCTGCCGGGCGGCGCCGGGGCGAAACCGACCCGGGTCCGTTCGATGAGGTCGGCGAGCCAGCGTTCGGCGCGGTAGCGGGCCAGCCGTCCCCGCCAGTGCCGGGGGCCGATCACCGCCGGAGCCTCGATCATGGCGTGCAGCTCGACGGCGCGGCGCTCGACCTGCGACGCGGGCAGCGGCACCCCGGCCCAGGCGCAGACCACCCGGGTCAGCAACCGACCCAGCTCGTCGTAGAGCGACACCGGGCCGGCGCCCTCCCAGGCGGTGATCCGGGTTTGCCACTCGTCGTCGAAGAGCTGGCCGAGCCGCTGGACCGCCGCCGGTGTCATGATCGACATGAACATGGCCTTGCGGTCGGAGTGCTCCGACCCGTCCAGCCCCTGTACCCCGCCCCGACCGGTAAGCGTCCGCTGCACCCGCAGCGGCATCGCGGTGGCGCGTTGGAAGCGGTCGTTGTCGTAGAACAGCTCCGCGGCCGGCCGGCCGCGCAGGCAGATGGTCGGGGCGAGCAGGATCCGGGTCCGGAAGACGTCGCTGCCGTACCGCTCGCAGCGCTCGCCGACGAACCGGTAACCGGCGCGGAGCAGTGCGAGGGTGCTGTCCGGGCTGCGGTCGGCCGGCATGGTGGCCATCGGGTCTCCTCACACGCAGGTGCGGCTGGTCGCCGTCGACCACTGCGCTTACCCCCGTCGACGCCGCTGAATCCCGCCCGGCTGGCCCCTCCCAGGGGCGGCGGAACCTGGTTTGCTGCTGGTGGGACAACCACGGGGAGGGCGGATGCGCGACAACAGATCGCCGCACTGGCGGCAGCGGCGAGCGGCCGGGGCACTGGGCGGAGGCCGCGACGGCCGGTCGCTGATCGGGCCGCCGCGGCGGCCCACCCGTCCGCACCGGTTCTTCACGGTGCACCTGGGCTTCACCGCGCCCGGCCCGGCCGAGGCGCGCGAGTTGGCCGTGGCGTACGCCGAGGCGCTGAGCCTGCTCCGCCCGGAGGTGGCACTCGGGGCGGCGGCCCTGTCACCGGCGGACGCCTGGCAGCGGGCCGAGCGGCTGTTCTGCGGCGCGGTCGGCCCGGACGGTGAGCGCTGCGTCGACGTGGCCGACCATCCGGGCTTCCACCACGCCCCAGGCCCCGGTGGCCTCGGCTGGGGCGACGGCGACGGTCCCGGCGATGGTTGACCACCAGCCCCGGGTGGCCGATCCGGGAGTGCGCCGGCCGGCCCGCCCGCGTGGCCGTGCCGGTGTCCCGACCACGGGCACCGGCACGGCCATCCACCGCCGACGGGTCGGCGGGCACGATCAGTCCAGGTCGAACTCGCCGTCCTGCGCGCCGGCCACGAAGGCGTCCCACTCGGCCTGGGTGAAGACCAGCACGGGCCCGTCCGGCTCGGCCGAGTTGCGCATCCCGATCAGGTCGTCGACGAAGGCGACCTCGACGGCGCTGTCGGAGGTGTCCCCCTCGGCCCGCTGCCAGACCGCCCGAGAGAGGTCGAAGTCGCCCTTGGGGTGCTGCGCCATGGTTCTTTCCTCCAGTGCCGAGGGTCGTGTGGTGACCGGGTGCCGATCCCCATCGGGCAGGATAAGCGGATGCCGAGCCTGACCCGTGTAGAGGCGACCGCGCGTGGCGCGGCGATTACTGTCGAGTCCTATCAGGTGGACCTCGACCTGACCGGCGACGGCGATCTGTTCCGCTCCCGCGTCGAGATCCGCTTCTGGGCCACCGTCGGCGCCGCGACCTTCGCCGAGGTCAAGCCCGCCAAACTGCTCGGCGTACGCCTCAACGACCGCGACCTCGATCCTGACCTGCTCACCGACAACCGGCTGCCGCTCGACGACCTGGCCACGGAGAACACGCTCGTCGTCGAGGCCGAGATGGCGTACTCCAAGACGGGGGAGGGGATGCACCGCTTCGTCGACCCGGCCGACGGCGAGACCTACCTCTACGCCGAGTCCTTCCTCGACAACGCGCCGCGCGTCTTCGCCGCCTTCGACCAGCCCGACCTCAAGGCCCCGATCACCCTCTCGGTCACCGCGCCGCCGCAGTGGATCGTCGCCGGCAACGCCGAGCTGGCCGCCAACCCGGCCCCCGGGCGCTGGGAGTTCGCCCCGAGCGCGCCCCTGGCCACGTACTTCTTCTCGCTGATCGCCGGGCCGTACCACGTCCGGCGGGCCGAGCACGACGGCATACCGCTGGGCATCTACTGCCGCCGGTCGCTCGCCGAGCACCTGGACGCCGACGCCGACGAGATATTCACCGTCACCCGGCAGTGTCTGGACCGGTTCCACCAGCTCTTCACCGAGCGCTACCCGTTCGGCAAGTACGACCAGGCGTTCGTGCCCGAGTTCAACAGCGGCGCCATGGAGAACCCGGGCCTGGTCACCTTCCGCGACGACTACGTGTTCCGTTCGGCGGTCACCGACACCCAGCGCGAGCAGCGGGCCGGCACCATCGCCCACGAAATGGCCCACATGTGGTTCGGTGACCTCGTCACCATGCGCTGGTGGGACGACCTGTGGTTGAACGAGTCGTTCGCGGAGTACCTCGGCACCCGGGTGACCGCCGAGGCGACCCGCTTCGATCAGGCCTGGACGACCTTCGCCATGCGTCGCAAGGCCTGGGGGTACGCCGCCGACCAGCGGCCCTCCACCCACCCGATCGCCCCGCAGGAGGTGGCCGACGCCGAGGAGGGCCTGCTCAACTTCGACGGCATCTCGTACGCGAAGGGGGCCAGCGTGCTGCGGCAACTGGTCGCGTGGCTCGGCGACGAGGCGTTCCTCGCCGGCCTGAACGCGCACTTCGCCGCACACCGGTTCGGCAACGCCACCCTCGCCGACCTGCTGGCCAGCCTCTCCGCCAGCAGCGGACGGGACCTGTCCGCCTGGGCGGAGCTGTGGTTGCGCCGACCGCAGGTCAACACGCTGCGTGCCGAGGTCGCCGTGGACGCCGACGGCCGCTACACCGAGGTGGCCGTGGTGCAGACCGCGCCCGAGTCGTACCCGGTGCTGCGTCCACACCGGATCGGCGTGGGGCGCTACGCGACGGACGGCACCGGGCGGCGCGACGAGGTGGACATCGACCCGAACGCCGACGGGGGCCGCACCGTGCTCGGTGCGCTGACCGGCGAGCCGGCGGCCCGGCTGCTGCTGCTCAACGACGGTGACCTCACCTTCGCGAAGGTACGCCTCGACCCGGCGTCGGCGGACGCCGTCCCGCAGGTGCTGCCCGCGCTGACCGACCCGCTGGCGAGGGCGGTGCTGTGGCGCGAGGCACTGGACGCGGCGACCGACGGCGAGCGGCCGGTCACCGGCCTGGTCGACCTGATGGTCGCCGCGCTCCCCGCCGAGACCGAGGTGATCATCGCCGAGGACGTGCTGACGCTCAGCCGGTCCCTGGTCGACCGCTACCTCGACCCGCTGGCCCGCTCCACGGCGCTGGCCAGGGTCGCGGGGGCGTGCCAGCGGCTGCTCGACGGCGCGCCGGCCGGGGAGTCGCTGCAGCTCGCCGCCGCACGAGGTTGGATCGCCGCGACCACCGATGCGGATCTCCTCGTCGGTTGGCTCGCCGGCCGGGACGTGCCGGCCGGTCTGAAGGTCGACGCGGAGCTGCGCTGGGCGGTGCTGCGCCGCCTGGTGGTGCTCGGCGCCGCCGGCGAGGCGGAGATCGCCATCGAGGCCGCCGCCGACAACAGCTCCACGGGCGCGGAACGGGCCGCCCACTGCCGGGCGGCCCTGCCCGACCCGGTGGTCAAGCAGGCGACCTGGGAGATCATCCTGCGGGACACCGAGCTGTCCGGTCGGCTGCTGGAGGCGATCGCCGAGGGGTTCTGGCAACCCGAACAGGCCGACCTGACCGCCGCGTACGTCGATCGGTACTTCGCGGAGATGCCGGCCGCCGCGCACCGGCGTACCGCCTGGACGGCCGACCGGGTGGCGGCCCTGGCGTTCCCCCGCTACGCCGTGGCGCAGCCCACCCAGGAGGCGGCCGCGGCGCTGCTGGCCCGCGACGACCTGACTCCCGGCCTGCGCCGGGTGGTGACCGACGCCGACGACGACCTGCG
>NZ_JAKKFF010000106.1 GCF_022229015.1 Micromonospora foliorum | reverse complement strand
TCGTCGCGATCGAGATCACCGCCGCCCGCTCGGGCAGGCCGACCTTCTTCGTGGCGGCGATGATCGCCTTGGCGTTGGCGGTCTGCTCGTCATTCAGGGTGATGTGGGACTGGTCGCCCTGCGGCTTCGGCGCCGCCGTCTGCACGGCCACCGCGGCGGGCTTGCCATCCACGGCCGGGTTGGCGTGGGCGGCGATCGGGCCGGCGAAGACACCACCGGCGAACGCGAGACCAGCAACGGACAGCATGCTCTTACGGAAGATCGTGTTCATGAGGGGTAGCTCCTTCGGGGGTAGGACACCCAACCGCCAAAAGGGGGGCGGCGGCGGGGTGTGAGCACCTCGTCCGGCGCTGCACATACAAGGGGGAAGTCTTTAAGGTCGGCGGCCTGCGAGCGGGGCTCGTGGCGCCGGGTCCAGGTGTAACGACCGGGGGCCGGGGGTCATTCCGGGGGGCGGCCCATCCGTCGGCACCCTCGTCGAGGCGGCGCCTGCGGTCGTTCGTCAGGACTGCAACGGCCCGAGGGCCGGGGTCATTCCGGGGGTGGCCCACCTACCGCGCTCTCAGCGAGGCGGTGCCTGGTCGGCCGTTCGTGGGGACTGTAACCACCGGCCGAGGCTGGCATTCCAACGTGCGGGAGCCGCATCCCAGACCCGTGAGGGTCGGGTGGCCGGTCGGTGGTGCTGCGATCGTCAGGGTATGTAACGACCCCGGCCCGGCCACGATTCCGGCCCACGAGTGCGGCCCGCCACACCGAATTCGCGCAAACCGGGCAGGCCGGCCGGACGGTCGGATGGCTACGGCACCCAGACCGCCCGCGCCAGCATGATCCACTCGGCTTCCTTGATGTCGGGGCATTCGGAACGGGCGGACACCACGACATCAAGGAAACCGAGTTGATCACGGATCCGACGGCCTGGGTAGAACGCCTAAGACAGGGCAGAACTCACATATCGCCCACATGCCCCTGACGGCTAGCAGCGGTGGGCGGCGGACGACAACCCACAGGCGGCGGGCGCGCGGGCAGCGGGCAGCGGGCGGCGGGCGCGCGGGCGGCGGGCGGCGGGCGCGCAGGCGGCGGGAGGCGGGCGGCGGGCGGCGGGCGCGCAGGCAACGGGCGGCGGGCGCGCAGGCAACGGGCGCGCGAGCGCGCGGAGGGTGAATGGGCGCGACCGGACGCTAGGGACGTTGTTGGTCCGTCAGGCGGGAGCGCACCTTTGCAGCGCAGGCGTCCAGGGCCGTTTGCGCGTCCAGGCCCAGGCTTTCGATGGCTACCAGCGCGGTGAAGGCGACGTCGGCCAACTCCGCCGCGACGTCCTCGCGGGTGTGGGTGACACCTTTGCGCGGATTCTGCCCGAGCAGGCCGATCCAGGCGGCCGACGCCTCCCCCGCCTCCTCGGTGAGTTTGAGGATGCGACAGGTCAGTTCGGTCTGCCCGGTGCCGTTCGCCGCGTCCAGCCAGCTGCGCGACGCACGGGCCGCCTCCCAGATCGACTCGTCCACGGCGACCAGTCAACCCGATCGGCCCACCGGCCCGAACTACCGGGTACGGCTGGACAGTCCTGCTTGACTGGCCGATCAGCGTACCCATTGACACTGGTCGACGGCGGTTCTAGGTTCAGGGACGCTACCGGCCGGTAGGCAACCGTCCCGCTGGTCGCCCCCGGGCGACATCCGTCCGATGGGGAGCATCGATGCTGTCCACACCCGTTCGTACCGTCCGCCGGCTGCTCGCGGCCACCGCGACGCTGACCCTCGCGGTCGGCCTGGCCGGTGCCGCGCCGGCCGGCGCCACCGGCCGTGACGCGCAGGGCGGCGAGCCGCTGCCCGGCTACACCATCGAGAATCCGCCGTTGGCCCCGCTGGTCGTGGGCGACAAGCCGACGACGGTACGGCAGGGCGTGCACCGCCACGCCGGGTACATCATCGAGGTCCCCGCCCGGTGGAACGGCGACCTGGTGTTGTGGGCGCACGGCTACCGCGGCCAGGGCACGGTGCTCTCGCCGGAACCGCCGGCTTTCGGGCTGCGCCAGCGTCTCCTGGAGCAGGGGTACGCCTGGGCGTCGTCCTCGTACGACCGCAACGGCTTCGACATCCGCTCGGGGGTGCTCGGGACGAAGGACCTCGCCGACCACTTCGGTCGGACGGTCCGCCGGCCGCAGCACACCTACGTCGCAGGGGTGTCGATGGGTGGGTACGTCATCGGTCGTTCGCTGGAGCAGTACCCGGGCTTCTACGACGGCGCGTTGCCGATGTGCGGGGTGCTCGGTGACCAGACGCTGCTCGACTTCTACCTGGACTACAACCTGGTCGCGCAGGCGCTCGCCGGGGTGCCGGCCTATCCCACGCCGGCTGATTACCTGACCAACGCGGTGCCCCGCATCCAGGTGGCGCTCGGCCTGGCCGGGTTGACCCCCACCGGGCCGGACACCACCACCGACCGGGGCAAGCAACTGCGGGCGGTCACGGTGAACCGTTCCGGCGGGCCACGTCCAGGGGCGGACGCGGCGTTCGCGCTCTGGAAGGACTTCCTCTTCTCGATCAGCGTGCCCACCGGGAGTGGCAACTCCCCCGCGCAGCGGCCCGGTCAGCTGTCCACCAACCTGCTCACCCGGTACACCCCGAACAGCCCGGTGAACGTCAACGCCACAGTGCAGCGGGTCGCCCCGGAGAACGTGTGGCAGCGGCTCCTGCCGACGCTGACCGAGGTGCCGCAGATCGCCGGCCGCCCGACGGCGCCGGTGCTCAGCCTGCACGGTCTCGGTGACCTGTTCGTACCATTCAGCATGGAGCAGGCGTACGCCACCGACGTGGCGCGGCACGGTCGCAGCAAGCTGGTGGTTCAGCGGGCGATCCGGGCCACGCAGCACTGCGAGTTCACCCCGGCGGAGGCCAGCGCCGCCTGGGACGACCTGGTGTCCTGGGTACGCACCGGCAAGCGCCCGGCCGGCGACACCGTGACCGACCCAGCGGTGGTGGCCCGACCCGACTACGGTTGCCGGTTCAGCGACCGGGCCGCGTACGCGGCCGGTGTCGGCACCCGCCGCCTCTACCCGGCCTGCTGAGGTACGCGAACACGAAGAACCGGCCGGCTCCCGTCGAAGGGAGCCGGCCGGCCTCGTGTGCGGGTGTCACCAGAGTTGCTGGACGATGTCCGCCGCCTGCTCCTCCCACTGCGCGTACGCGTACGGGAAGGCGGAGACCTGCACGGTCTGCGCGGCGGTGGTCAGCGGCAGGTCCTGCCAGCCGCCGACGTTCTTGAGTGCGCTGAAGAACGCCGTGGCGGCGTACTCCGGGTCGGTGATCTGGTCAGGCGTGCCCCAACCGGACGACGGACGCTGCTGGAACAGGCCCTGCGAGTCGTGGTCGTTGTACGCGCCGAGGTGGCCGAGGTTGTACAGCTTCGACTCCTGCAGCGAGGTGGCGACGCCGATCACGGCGCCCCGGTCACCGACGCCGGTCTTCTTGGCGGCGTCGACGATGGCCCGGGCGTTGGCCAGTTGCGCGTCGTCGAGCGGTACGCGCGACTGTGCGCCCTCGATGCCGTGCGGGATCAGCTGGGCGCGGCTCGGCTTGCCGGCCGGCGGCTTGCCGGTCGCGGAGCCGGTGGTCAGGCCCGACTCGACGGGCTGTTCATCCTGGTGTGCCGAGGTGGCGGCCTTGCCGGTGGCGAGGTCGATGGCGGCGACGGCGCCCTGGTGCGGTCCGGTGGTGACCGGGGCGGCGGCTGCGGTCGGCGCGAGCGCCAGACCGCCGAGGGCGGCCACACCCGCCACGCTCAGCGCGGTCTTGCGGTACGAGTCCTTAGCGATGGCGGGGAGCCATCGAGTGAAGTCGACCTTCACGATGGTTGCCCTTTCGATCGTGCGAAGCGCTCCGGGGTGAACGCTCCTCGGGAGATGACCGCGGAAAGGGGTTTGGGCTCCGGCGGTACGGGGGACACAACCGGGTTCACGTGTCGGGCATTCCGGAAAGGCCCGAACGTCAGCCAGGTGCGGTACCGGTCACGACACCGAACCGGACACCGTGGCACTGCCGACATCAGGCCAGACGGCCGTGACGGAGGTGTTTCCGTGACGCAGGGTGTTTTCGGAACCTGAGGGCAATGTCCGAACGCTGGCCTTTGCTCTGCTTACCTATACGCACCGGCTACGTTCCGCGACCATGGTCGGAGACCTCTGTCGCTGGCGGAAAGCGCCCAATCGCAGTTCACGGGACGTGGTGCCTATAGGTAAGCAGAGCAAAGGGGCCATGCAAGGTGTTGGGAGGGCGGCAGCTGGCGGTTTGGTCGCTACCGTGAGTCAGCGTCCAGGCCAGCACGGTGGGTGAAGTTGAGGTTGCCGTGCGGCTGGCCGTACCGGACGAGGACGTGCCGGAGGGCGCAGAAGGTCGCCCGGGTCAGCACCGCCGGACGCAGCCGCAGGTGACAGGAGCCGAACCGGGGGGCAGGAGCCGAACCGGGGGACAGGAGCCGAACCGGGGGGCAGGAGCCGAACTGGGGGGCAGGAGCCCTCGGCGTGGTGGAGCGCCGGTTGGGACCGGGACCGCTGGGAACAACGGACGTTGGACGGTGGCCCGCCTCAGCTGTCGCCGTCTTGTCCGGACTCCGCATCCCCCGTTCCAACACCCTTGTCCGGCGTGACTAGTTCCTGAAAGACGGTGATGTGTAGGCCGGCGGGGGCGTCGAGGCGCGAGTTGAGCGACTGCCACGGCGTACGCGTCGGCGGCGCGACCTCGCTCGCCCCGGCGGCCACCAGACGGGCGGTGGTCGCCTCCGTGTCGTCCACCTCGAAGGCCACCCGGATGCGCGGCGCGACCTGCCGACCCACCTCGACCTCGTCGATCAGGCGTTTCTGTGCGGGGTTGGCGATCTCCAGGGTGGCGCGGCCGGCGTCCAGGATCACCACCCGGGCATCGCCCTCACCGCTGAACGCCGCCTCCTCCGGTAGGCCCAGCGCGTCGCGGAAGAACGCGACCGCGGCCTCATAATCGGCGGCCTCCACCACCAGGCGCAGCTGACGGACGACGGGGGCGGGCGAGTCGGCGGCCATGAGCGGGATCCTAGCGCCGCGGCCGGGCTAGGTTGGGACCGTCCAGGAGGGAGCGAGGATGGTCGAGGCACTGAGCGATGAGGCGTACCTGCTGCACCCGGTCGGCCGGGTGGCCTCGCCGCTGACCGACGCGGCGAGCGCGCCACGGCAGGGCGACGAGGGCGCGCCGACGGCATGGCTGGTCTTCGACCCGCAGGTCGAGCGGGCTCTGCGTGACCTGCGGATCGGCGCGGAGCTGCTGGTGCTGACCTGGTTGGACCGCGCCCGGCGCGACGTGCTGACGGTGCACCCACGCGGCGACGAGAGCCGACCGGAGACCGGGGTGTTCGGCACCCGCTCCCCGCACCGGCCCAACCCGATCGGGTTGCACCGGGTGCGGGTCCTGGCGGTGGACGGGATACGCGTCGAGGTGGCCGACCTGGAGGCCCTCGACGGCACCCCGATCCTGGACGTCAAACCGGTGCTGGGCGCGGCCGACGAACGGTGAGCCCGTCGACCACGCGCCAGTGGGCCGACACGTCGGCCCGGCCGAGCCGCCGGCAGGGGTCAGTGGCCGCGGTCCAGCCACTCCTGCAGGTGCGGCGCCTCGGTGCCGATCGTCGTGTCGTCGCCGTGGCCGGTGTGTACGACCGTCTCCGCGGGAAGGGTCAGCAGGCGGGTGCGGATCGACCGGACGATGGTGTCGAAGTCGCTGTACGAGCGGCCCGTAGCGCCCGGACCACCGGCGAAGAGCGTGTCGCCGGTGAACACGGCGCCCAGCTCCGGCGCGTGGAAGCTGCACGCGCCCGGGCTGTGCCCGGGGGTGTGGAGCACCCGCAGTGTGGTGCCGCCCACCTCGATGCTCTGCCCGTCGTGCAACTCGCCGTTGGGTGGCAGGTGCGGGTGGACCATGTCCCAGAGGACCCGGTCGGCGGCGTGCAGCAGCACCGGCGCGCCGGTGGCCTCGGCCAGCTCGGGCGCCACCCGGACGTGATCGTCGTGGGCGTGGGTGGCCAGGATCGCCCGGACCTGCCGGTCGCCCACCAGGGCGAGGATCGCCGCCACGTCGTGCGGCGCGTCCAGGATGACGCACTCGCGGTCGTCACCGATCACCCAGACGTTGTTGTCCACGTCGAACGTCTGCCCGTCCAGGGAGAACGTGCCCGAGGTGACCGCGTGGTCGACGCGGGCGGTCACGGGAACACCACCACCGAGCGGAGCACGTCGCCGTGGTGCATCCGGTCGAAGGCGTTCTCCACCTGGTCGAGCCCGATCTCCTCGGTGACGAACGCGTCGAGGTCGAGGCGGCCCTGCAGGTACAGCTCGGTGAGCATCGGGAAGTCCCGGCTGGGCAGGCAGTCGCCGTACCAACTGGACTTGAGCGCCCCGCCGCGCCCGAACACGTCCAGCAGCGGAAGCTCGACCCGCATCTGCGGGGTCGGTACGCCGACCAGCACCACCGTGCCGGCGAGGTCGCGGGCGTAGAACGCCTGCTTCCACGTCTCCGGTCGGCCCACCGCGTCGATCACCACGTCGGCGCCGAAGCCACCGGTGGCGGCGCGGATCGCCTCGACCGGGTCGGTCTCGGAGGCGTTCACGGTGTGCGTGGCGCCGAACTTGCGGGCCCAGTCGAGCTTGCGGCTGTCGGTGTCCACCGCCACGATCGTGGTGGCGCCGGCGAGGGCCGCACCGGCGACCGCGGCGTCCCCGACGCCGCCGCAGCCGATCACCGCGACCGAGTCGCCCCGGCTGACGTTGCCGGTGTTCATGGCCGCACCCAGCCCGGCCATCACCCCGCACCCGAGCAGACCCACGGCGGCGGGACGGGCCGCAGGGTCCACCTTCGTGCACTGCCCGGCGTGCACCAGGGTCTTCTCGGCGAACGCCCCGATGCCCAGCGCCGGGGCGAGCTCGGTGCCGTCGGTGAGAGTCATCCGCTGGGTGGCGTTGTGGGTGTTGAAGCAGTACCAGGGCCGACCCCGGCGGCAGGCGCGGCACACGCCGCAGACCGCCCGCCAGTTGAGCACCACGAAATCGCCCGGGGCGACGTCGGTGACGCCCTCGCCAACCTGCTCCACGATGCCCGCCGCCTCGTGCCCCAGCAGGAACGGGTAGTCGTCGTTGATGCCACCCTCACGGTAGTGCAGGTCGGTGTGGCAGACACCGCACGACTGAATCCGGACGATCGCCTCACCGGGCCCGGGATCGGGCACCACGATGGTGGTGACCTCGACCGGCGCGCCCTTGCTGCGGGAGATGACTCCCCGGACTTCCTGGCTCACTTCGCCTCCTGCTGGTGGTCTGCGGCAGGGCCGGGTGCCGGGGTGGGCGGGTGTGCCACGGGCTCGGCGCTGGCCCCCGGCGAACCTACCGCGACCACCACGGCCAGCCCAGCCGGCCCGGCGGGTTATCGCGGGCGGTCCGGGGTACGCGGGCCGCATTCGACCACGGCCAACGGGAGTGACCATGAAACTCGCGCACCTGCCACTACGGCTCAGCATCGGCGCGTACTTCCTCAACTCGGGTCTCGGCAAGCGCAACCTGGAGGGCGCCGCCGCGGAGGGCATGCACGGGATGGCGGTCGCCGCCATGCCCCAACTCGGTCAGCTGGGGCCGGCGCGCTTCGCCAAACTGCTGTCGTACTCGGAAATCGCCCTGGGGGCCGCGCTGATCACGCCGTTCGTTCCGGCGCCCCTGGTCGGGCTCGGCCTGACCGCGTTCGGCGCGGGCCTGGTGCAGCTGTACCTGAAGACGCCGGGGATGCGCGAACCTGGCAGCATCCGCCCGACCCAGCAGGGCGCGGGACTGGCCAAGGACGTGTGGCTGGTCGGTGCCGGGCTGACCCTGGTGCTGGAGGGGCTGACCCACGGCCGTCGGCTCGGCTGACCGGCGGGGCCTGAGGAGTCGCGGTGACCCAGCCTCGGTCGGTGCGGCCGTTCTACCGGCCGATGCGGCCACGTCGTCGCGACGAGCCACACCGCGCAGCCACGCCGCTGGAACTCTTCTTCGACCTGTGCTTCGTGGTGGCCGTGTCGCAGGCCGCCGCCAACCTGCACCACGCCGTCTCCGAGGATCAGCTCGGCCACGCGCTGACCAGGTACCTCATGGTCTTCTTCGCGATCTGGTGGTCGTGGATGAACTTCACCTGGTTCGCCTCGGCCTACGACACCGACGACGACCTGTACCGGATCGCGACGCTGGTGCAGATCGCCGGAGCGTTGATCATTGCCGCCGGAGTGCCTCGGGCGTTCACCGACGGCGATTTCAGCGTCATCACGTACGGCTACGTGGTCATGCGGATCGCGCTCGTCGTGCAGTGGTGCCGGGCCGCCGCCGGTGACCCGGCGCACCGCCGGGCGGCCCGCCGGTACGCCATCGGCGTCACCGTCGTCCAGCTCGGCTGGCTGCTCCGGCTGGCCCTGCCGCCGGGTTGGGGGACCGCGGCGTTGCTGCTGCTGGTGGTGGCCGACCTGCTGGTGCCGGCGGTGGCCGAGCGGCCGGGCATGACTCCCTGGCATCCGCGCCACATCACCGAACGGTACGGGCTGTTCACTTTGATCGTGCTCGGTGACGTGGTGCTGGCCACGTCGGTGGCCATCCAGACCGGAGTGGACGCCGGCGACCGTCGCCTCTGGTCGCTGGCGGCGGCGGCCACCGTGATCGTGTTCGCCCTCTGGTGGCTGTATTTCGACCGACCCATCGACGCGCCCGACCGGATGCCGTACACGCTGGTGTGGGGCTACGGCCACTACCTGATCTTCGCGGCGGTCGCCGCGGTCGGCGCGGGTCTGAGCGTGTCGGTGGACCACGAGCGGCACCTCGCGCACATCTCGGGAAGGGTCGCCGGGTACGCGGTGGCCGTCCCGGTCGCCGTCTTCCTGCTGACGGTCTGGGTGCTGCACGTACGCCGGCAGCAGCACGGCACGGTGGTCGTGGCCTTCCCGGCCGTCGCGCTGCTGGCACTGCTCGCGCCGCTCGGCCCGGCCCCGGTGTACGCGGTGGCGGCGTTGCTGGTCGCCCTCGTGGTGTTGACCATACTGTTTCGCGGCCGGGACGCAGGCCCGAGCGCGGCGGTGGTCGACCCGGCCTGAGCCGCGGTCACGCCACCTCGCGGGCCGGGTCGACGCGGGTGTCGGCGGGGCGTTGCGCGGGAACGCCGGAGGCGGGCGGCGCCGGGCGGACCACGCCCCGGTTCAGGCCGGTGACCAGGAGCCGGTTGTACGAGGCCGGCATGACCCGGGCCAGCAGGTCGGGCAGCTTCGCCGACCAGCCGATCAACACCCGACCCCGACGCCGCTCGACGCCGCGCAGGATCACCTCGGCGGCCCGCTCCGGCGCGATGGTCAGCAGCTTCTCGAACTGCGCCCGACCGGCCGCGTACTCGTCGTGGGAGACACCACTGCCGATCCGGGCGTTCTCGGTGATCCGGGTGCGGATGCCGCCGGGGTGCACCGAGGTCACCCCGATGCCGTCGTCGACCAGCTCGTGGCGCAGCGCCTCGGTGAAGCCGCGTACGGCGAACTTGCTCGCCGCGTACGCGGTCTGCCCGGCCGGCGCGATCAGCCCGAACAGGCTGGAGATGTTGACCAGGTGCGCGCCCGGCTCGGCCCGGAGGGTGGGCAGCAACGCGTGGGTCAGCTGCGCCACGGCCCGGAAGTTGACGTCGATCACCCAGCTGAACTCGTCGAACGTCACCTGGTCGAACCGACCGCCGAGGCCCACGCCGGCGTTGTTGATCAGCAGGCGGACGCGGGGGTGCCGCTGGCCGATCTCCGCGGCCACCTGGGCGGTCGCGGTCTGGTCGGCGAGGTCCACGAGGTACGTGGCGAGCTGACGATCCGGGTGCTCGGCGCGGATCGCGGCGGTGACCGCGTCCAACCGCTCGGCGTCACGGTCCAGCAGGACCAGATCGCTGCCTCGGCGGGCCAACGCGTGGGCCAGCGCCGCGCCGATGCCACTGGCCGCCCCGGTGACCACCGCGGTCGCGCCGTCGAAGTCGAACCTCTGCACGATCCTGCTCCTCCGCTGGCGGTTACCGACGCTCGGACGCGACGGGACGTCGGGCGCGGTCGGACGCGGTCACCTCGCCGGCGCGCGAGAAACGCACACCCTCGTCGGTGAGCCGGCCGTGCCGCATCAGCAGCACGTCCCGGGCGTAGTTCTGGTGCAGCCGCCACGGCGCGGTCGCACCCTGCTTGGGCAGCGTGTCGACGGCGCGCAGCACGTAGCCGGAGCGCAGGTCGATCAGCGGAACCCGCCCGGCGTCGGGCGGTGGGAGCGGGGTGACGACCTGCTGGCCGGTGCGGTCCAGGTGCCGCAGCAGTCGGCAGACGTAGCGGGCGACCAGATCGGCCTTGAGCGTCCACGACGCGTTGGTGTAGCCGACGGTGAGCGCGAAGTTCGGCACCCCGGAGAGCATCATGCCCTTGTAGGCGACGGTGCTCGGCAGGTCGACGTCGACGCCGTCCACCCGCAGCGTGAGGCCACCGAGGGCGAGCAGGTTGAGCCCGGTGGCGGTGACCACGATGTCGGCGGGCACCTCCACGCCGGAGGCCAACCGGACGCCGTTCGCGGTGAAGGTGTCGATGGTGTCGGTGACCACCGACGCGGTGCCGTCGCGCACGGCCGTGAACAGGTCACCGTCGGGTGCCACGCAGAGCCGCTGGTCCCACGGGTCGTAGCGGGGCGAGAAGTGCCTGTCGACGTCGTACCCCACCGGGAGCCGGCCCCGCGCGGCCCGGCGCAGCACCCGCTTTACCAGGCCGGGCGCACGCCGGCTGAGCTGGAAGTTGACGGTGGACAGCAGCACGTTCTTCCAGCGCACCACCGGATACGCGGCCTTCGCCGGCAGCCAGCGCCGCAACGCGTCGGCCAGCCGGTCGCGGGCGGGCAGCGCCAGAACGTACGTCGGTGAGCGCTGGAGCATGGTCACGTGCGCGGCCCGCTGCGCCATCGCCGGCACCAGGGTGACCGCGGTGGCCCCACTGCCGATCACCACCACCCGCCTGCCGGTGTGGTCAAGGTCGGCGGGCCAGTGCTGCGGGTGCACCAGCCGCCCGGCGTACCCGTCGACACCGGGCAGGGGTGGGGTGTAACCCTCGTCGTAGCGGTAGTAGCCGGCGCAGGCGAAGAGGAACGAGCAGGTCAGCACCACGGTTTCGGCGGTGTCGGTGCGCTGGGCGTGCACCGTCCAGCGGGCGGTGTCGCTGTCCCACTCGGCCCGCAGCACCCGGTGGCGGAAGCGGATGTGCCGCGGCACGTCGTACTCCCGGGCGGTCTCCCGCACGTACTCCCGGATGGTCGTGCCGTCGGCGATGGCCTTCGGCGCGGTCCACGGCTTGAAGGAGTAGCCGAGGGTGAACATGTCCGAGTCGGAGCGGATGCCCGGGTAGCGGAACAGGTCCCAGGTGCCGCCGATGGCGTCGCGCGCCTCCAGCACCGCGTACGTCTTGTCCGGGCAGTCACGACGAAGGTGGCAGGCGGCGCCGACGCCGGACAGGCCGGCGCCGATGATCAGCACGTCGACGTGGTCGGAGGCCATCGCGTTCCTCCATCCGGGGCGGTGGTCGGACCCTAACACCGCACCCGAATGGCCGAAAGTTGTCGCGGGAGCCCTAGGCCGTGTCTTCAAAGGTTCACAGCCATTGGAGTAGCGCGGCGATGGTGACGGTGGCCTGGTACGACGTGGCTGTCTTGTCGTAGCGGGTCGCGACGCTGCGGCACTGCTTGAGCCGGTTGAAGCAGCGTTCGACGACGTTGCGCCGTTTGTAGAGCTGCTTGTCGAATACCGGTGGCCGTCCGCCACGGTTGCCGCGTCGGCGGCGGTTGGCCTGCTGGTCGGCGCGTTCGGGG
>NZ_JAKKFF010000105.1 GCF_022229015.1 Micromonospora foliorum | reverse complement strand
CGCCCTGGCCGGCGACGTCGCGGTCACCGTCGTCACGGTCGCCCTGGTCGGGGCCGGCTGGTGGCGGTTGCGTGCCCGCCGCGCTCATCGCAGCCGGTGTCGCCGCCGCCAGCCCGCTCGGGGGGCGCCGGCCGATCACATCCGGTGACCCCGGTACTGGCGCCACCGCCCCCGCTCACAGCCTTTGCTCTGCTTACCCATACGCGACACGCACGCTCTGCGAGGAAGGTTTCCGCCCCTCGGCTACGCGGCCGTCACAAAGTCCCAGCTGAACGCGGTGTCGCGTATAGGGAAGCAGAGCAAAGGTGCTGAGCGGTCCGAGCGGGACGTCGAGGCCCGCAACACTCCGTGGCGGGTACCGCCCCCCGGGCATCCGGGCATCCGGGCATCCATCGTCACCTGGCTTCAGCGGGGCAGTTCCGGGCCGCCGTCGAGCAGGGGGCCGAGCAGGTCGTCGTACTTCTCGACCCGGGCCAGGACCTCGGCGGCGGTGAACTGCCGGACGGCCGGCTTCCGGCCGCGCGCGCCGGCCTCGACCTCGTCCCAGGTCAGCGGCGTCGACACCGACGGCACCGACTGGGCCCGCAGCGAGTACGGCGCCACGGTGGTCTTCGCCGCGTTGTTCTGGCTCCAGTCGATGAAGACCTTGCCCGGTCGGAGGTTCTTCGCCATCTTCGACACGATCAGCTTCGGGTGGGCCTTCTCCAGCTCCTGGGCGATCCGCCGGGCGTAGTCGGAGACGAGGTCGGACGACTGGGTGCCCGCGATCGGGCAGCAGAGCTGCATGCCCTTCTTACCGGAGGTCTTCGGGTACGACTCGATGCCGTCGTCGGCGAGGCGGTCGCGCATCAGGACCGCCACCGGGCAACACTCGGCGAGCCCGGCGGGCGGGCCCGGGTCCAGGTCGACGACCATCATGTCCGGGTGCTCGCCGACCTTCCACTGCGGTGTGTGCAGCTCCAACGCGGCCAGGTTGGCCAGCCAGACCAGGGTGGGCAGATCGTCGGCGACCACGTAGTCGATGGTTTCCCGGCCCTTCGTCGACCCGGGCGCGGGCAGGTTCTCCACCCGCACCCAGTCCGGGGTGGCGGCCGGCGTGTTCTTCTCGAAGAACGACTTGTCGTCCACCCCGTTGGGATAGCGGATCCGGGTGACCGGTCGGTCCCGCAGGTGCGGCAGCAGCACCGGGGAGATCCGGGTGTAGTAGTCGATCACCTCGCCCTTGGTGAACCCGGCCGCAGGGTAGAGCACCTTGTCCAGGTTGGACAGCTCCAACGCGCGACCCTCGACGTCCACCCGTAGCCGTTCAGCCGGCATCGTCGACCTCCTCCGGAGGTTTGTCCGGGCGCAACCGCAGCACCCGGGGGAAGCGCAGCCGGCCGTCGGGGGTGCGCTGGCCGTACTTCACCTCCACCACCACCCGTGGTTCTACCCAGATGGCCCCCCGGGCATCCTCGCGCGGCACCCCCGGCGCGAACGGTGACGCGCCGGAGCGCAGCGGCTCCAGCTCGGCGAGGAGCTCCCGCTCGATGGCCGCGCCGATCCCGCCGCCGACCCGGCCCCGGTAGATCAGCCGGCCGTCCGGCCCGGGCACCCCGACCAGCAGACCGCCGATCCGGCGCGCGCCCGGTCGCCAGCCGCCGACGACGAAGTCACCGGTCACCTCCAGCTTGACCTTCACCCAGTCCGGCGAGCGCACCCCCGGGCGGTAGACGGCCCCGACCCGCTTGGCCATCACACCCTCCAGGCCGTGCTCTCCGGCCGCCTCGTAGGTGGCCGGCCCGTCGGCGAACATCGGGGGCACCGCCCAGCGGGGGCCACCGAGCCCGAGCGCGTCCAGCGCCTCCCGGCGGCGCTCGTACGGCCAGCCGGTCAGGTCGTCACCGTTCAACCGGAGCAGGTCGAAGATCATGTACGTCACCGGCATGACCGCCGCCAGCCGGGCCGCCTTGTTCCGGTCCCGGACGTGCATCCGCTCGGCCAGCGCGGTGAACGACGGCTGCCCACCCTCGCCGAGCAGCACCACCTCGCCGTCGAGCAGCGCGTCGTCGACCTGCTCGGGCAGGGTGGCCAACTCCGGGTACGCGGCGGTGATCTCCACGCCGGATCGCGCGTACAGATGCTGAGCACGACCGGAGATGTCAGCGAGCGCCCGGATGCCGTCCCATTTGAACTCGTAAGCCCAGCCGTCGCCCGCCGGGAGCGGCCCGGTCATCGCGAGCATCGGCTTGAGCGGCGCTCCGGGCACGACCCGACTGTAGTACCAGGCCGAACACCTCGCGTCCGGTTCTTTCGGATGCGAGCATGGTCAATACCGGGGAAGGGAGCGCAGGATGCGTGCCATCTGGAAGGGAGCCGTGTCGTTCGGGCTCGTCTCGATCGGAGTGAAGCTCTACTCCGCGACCGAGGAGAAGGACATTCGGTTCCACCAGGTCCACCGCGAGGACGGCGGGCGGATCCGCTACAAGCGCACCTGCTCGGTCTGCGGCGAGGAGGTCACCTACGACGACATCGCCAAGGGCTACGACATCGGCGGCGGCGAGATGGTGATCCTCACCGACGAGGACTTCGCCGACCTGCCGCTGACCAGCTCCCGCGCCATCGACGTGCTGGAGTTCGTGCCGGCCGAGCAGGTCGACCCGATCCTCTACAACAAAGCGTACTTTCTCGAGCCCGACGGCGCGGCGACCAAGCCGTACGTGCTGCTGCGCGACGCGCTTATCGACTCCGAGCGGGTGGCCATCGTCAAGGTGGCGCTGCGCCAGCGGGAGCAGCTGGCCACGCTGCGGGTCCGCGAGGGTGTGCTGCTGCTCAACACCATGCTCTGGCCGGACGAGATCCGTACCCCGGACTTCGGTTTCCTCGACGAGGACCTCAAGGTGCGCCCGCCGGAGCTGGCCATGGCCAGCTCGCTTATCGACTCGATGACCGGCGAATTCGAGCCGGACGTCTTCACCGACGACTACCGGGCCGCGTTGCAGGAGGTCATCGACGCCAAGGTGGAGGGTCGGGAGGTCGTCCAGCCGGAGGAGGTCGAGGCGGCCCCGGCCGCGGCGGTCGACCTGATGGCGGCGTTGAAGGCCTCGGTGGAGCGCGCCAAGACTGCTCGCGGCGAGCAACCGGCCCGTGCTGGTGGCGGTGGTGGCGAGCCGACACCCATCTCGTCGGCCCGGTCGGCGCAGAAGGCAGCCGAGAAGAAGGCGGCCAAGGCTCCCGCGAAGAAGACCGCGGCGAAGAAGACGGCCGAGAAGAAGGCGGCCGAGCCGGCGAAGAAGACCGCCGCGAAGAAGACCGCCGCGAAGAAGACCGCCGCGAAGAAGGCGGAGCCGGCGAAGAAGACCGCCGCGCGCAAGACCGCACCCCGCAAGAGCGCCTGACCGTACGGCAGCGGCGGCGGTGTTCGCCGGGCCGGGTACGCTCCGCCGGCCGCTGGCGACCGGAGGAGCCCCCATGCCGTACACCCCTGATCTGGACCGGCTGCTGACGCCCGGCGCCCGCTTCACCGACGAGCACGGCGGGTACCTGATCGAGGTCCACCCGGTGGGCGACATCGTGTTGCCGACCGGCCGCGTGGTCGGGTGTGACCCGCTGGTCTGCCCGGAGGCGGAGCCGTTCACGGTGACCGTCCCGCCGGGGCGGCATCCCGCCCGCGCCTGGGTGGCGGTGGTGCTCCGGGAGGACGCCGAGGTGGACCGACGGGTCGCCGCGCTGGAACTGGTCGTCTCCACCGAGCCGACGCTCCGCTGGGAGCCGGCCGTCGCGGGTGACCAGGACGTCGCCACGCTCGGCGCGGACGACTACTTCGGGTACGGGGTGGACGCCGGCGTCGGCACCCTCGCCGACCCGACCGCGCTCGCCGTCCTGGAGGGCTGGGACTCCGACCGGGTCGAGGAGGTCTTCATCCCGACCGAGCTGCCCTCGTCCCCGGTCCCGGGGCTCATCACCGCCGTGTTGGACGAGGCCAGCGGCGCCAACGTCGTCACCGTGTCCACGGGTTGGGGCGACGGCTGCTACGGCACCTGGATCGGCCGTGCCGCCGATGGCCGGGTCACCTCGTTCGTGACCGACTTCATGGTCGTCCCGGAATAACCGCCCGGGAAACACCCGGAACTGCCGCGCTGGGCGATCCGAGGCGTCCGCGGCGGGCACGGTAGGCCGCGGTGCGGGTACCGTGTGCGTCGGCTTTCCCCCCGGCACCGGGTGCCGGCCACACTTCGCAGCAGGGAGTCGACGACGTGAGCGAGCGGACGCAGCAGAAGGGCCCAGATCAGAGCCCGGCAACCAAGTCGGGGCGCCGCCTGGCCGCCCAGTTGGCGGAGAAGAAGGCCGCCGACGCGAGGCGCAAGCGCAACGCGTGGCTCAGCGGCCTCGCCGCCGTCGCCGTGGTCGGGGTGCTGATCGGCGTCTTCGTGACGATCGGCGGGGGCGACGACAAGCCCAAGACCCAGGCCGACGCGACCCCGTCCGCCTCCGCCCCGGCCCCCGACGAGGCCGGTGCACCCCCCGCTCCGCAGCTGCCCGAGGGCGCCGACCCGGCGCTGGGCAGCAAGCCGACGGTGGCGCCGGGCACGGGTGACCTCAAGAAGCTCGCGGTCACCCCGCTGATCAAGGGCAAGGGCCCGGCCGTGCAGAAGGGCCAGAACATCACCACCAACTACGTGGGGGTGTTCTACAAGGACGGCAAGGAGTTCGACTCGTCCTGGAAGTCCGGGCAGCCGGCCACCTTCCCGATCGGCGTCGGCCAGGTCATTCCCGGCTGGGACCAGGGTCTGGTCGGCGTGACCGTGGGCAGCCGGGTGCAGCTCGACATCCCGGGCGAGCTGGCGTACGGCAACGACGAGGCCGCCGCCGGTGGGCGTCCGACCGGTCCGCTGCGCTTCGTGGTGGACGTCCTCGCCGCCCAGTGACCTGTCCGGGTCGTCCCGGTTGTCGCCGGGGCGCGATGGAGTTGTTCACATGGGGCTTCCGGCCCGTCACCCAGCGGCAGTAGGTTCGGCGTCACCCCGGGCGGTCAGCCGCCCGGGGTGAGCATCCGGAACCGGGACGCGGAGGTGCATGTGACGGCGCTGGACGATCCTGGGCGGACCGCCCGGTCGATGTGGGCGTACTTCGAGCCGGTGCACGCCGTCACCTACCTCCACCCCCGGGCCCGGGCCGCGTACGAGGCGGTCGGGCTGCGCGGCTACTGGCGCGGTTACTTCGCCGGCCGGGCCGCACCGCTGGGAGCCGTCGAGGCGGCCCCGGTGATCGCCGCCTTCTTCAACTTCGCGCCGCCGATGGTGGCCCGCGCGCTGCCCGCGGTGTGGCGGTTGGCCACCCCGCAGGAGGCGCTGCGGGCCCGCCTGACCGGTGCCGTGCAGGCGCTCGCCGAGCTGACCTACGAGCTACCGGAGTCGCATCTGGTGGAGGCCGCCGACCTGCTGGAACGGGCCGCCGCGGCGGCGCAGACCGCCGGCCGGGTGCTCGGCGC
>NZ_JAKKFF010000104.1 GCF_022229015.1 Micromonospora foliorum | reverse complement strand
GCATCGGTCGTTGGCGGAGGCCCGGCGCGCTGGGCGGTCGCGAGGGCGTCCCAGTTCGCGGCCCGGTCCAGGTTGGGCAGGGGCGGCCGGTGCCGAGGTGGGAGCGCCGGTTCGGGCCTCTCTTGCATGCCGGCTGACTGGGTCGCCTCGGCGCCCGGAGCGGGCTCGGCCGAGGGCGGCACCCGCCGCGCCGGAACGACCGGCCAGGTCGCCTGAACCCGCGTCCGGTCGGTCTTCGGCGGCTGGTACATCCGGAGGGTCCCCGGGGCGGCGAGGGCCCCGTCGGGCGGCATCTCTTCGGGTTCGGTGTTGTCGGCCTCCGCCTCCGCGGTCCCGGAGCCGTCCCCGCCAGGTCCCGCGGGAAGGTGGGCCGCCTTTGCCGGGGCCGGTTCCGATGTCTCCGGGGTGTCGTCGAGGTCGGCCGGTGTGGCGAGGTCGGCGGGTGCGGCCGATGCGGCGGTGACAGCCGGTGCGGCGCTGGCGTCCCGGTCCCCAGCCGGTGCACCGAAGCCCAGCGGTTCGGCTGCGGTCGGGGGCTTCGCTGCGGTCGCGCCGGCGGCCGGCCCCGTGCCGGCCAGGTCGACGGGCTCCGGCTCGTCGGTCGTACCACCGACGGCCGGCCTCATGGCCTGCCGCAGGGTGGGGCCGGCGGACAGCGGACGGAGGATGTCGGTTGACTCGGCGATCCGCGCTTCGGCGGTGCGCGGCAGGAGCGGCCAGCGGAACAACGCGGCGGCGGACGAACCGAGCACACCGGCGGCGACGGCGAGCAGCGCCCCGTAGTACGGCGTGATCTGGTACCGGTCGACGGCGTCGCCGGGACCGGCGGTCAGATAGGTGAACGCGACCAGCACCGTGCCGGCCGTGCCGGTCACGCCGTTGACCAGCGGCGGGTGCCCGCGCCAGCGGGCCAGCCCGCCGGTCGCCGCGCCGATGAGCAGGGCCACCGCCGGCAGAATCAGGATCGCCAGCCGGTGTGCCGCGTCGGCGTCGAGCCCGGCCGGCTCCAGCACACCGAGCCGTACGGCGGGCACCGGCCCGGCGGTTGCGAGCGACGGGACGACCGAGACGAGCGCCAGCAGCCAAACCACGCCGCCCACTGCCGCCAAGTTCCAACCCAGCGGCGGCTTCACCAGTACGGCAATAGCGGCACCCGCGCCAACCAGCGCGCCGAGGGTCGCGCAGATGCCGACGGCCAAGATTGGGTCCACAGAGAAGCGCTCGGCGGCCTGGGCCGGCCGGATGCAGAGCGGGGCCACGACGGTGGCGCCCAGCGCGGCGGCGGCGGCGATGGAGACCAATCTGCCCGTGCTCGCCAGCGCCTCGTACGGGCGGGCCAGGCGGGCGGCGACGACGGTGCCGGCTACGGCGGCGTGTGCCGCGAACCAGCCCACCCAGACGAGCTGGGCAGGCCACTGGTTGACGGCGGCGCCGGTGGAGGCGCCGACGAGCTGGACGATGCCGAAGCTGAACGCGATGCCGAGTTGACCGGCACCGGCGAGCACGCCCATCCCGAGCGCTGTGAGCAACAGGTTACGCCATGTGCGAGAGACCATGTCCGGGAGGTTACGCACCTAGTGCAATGGTTTTTCCGGAATGCCGGTTTCCGTGTCCGACCGCCGTGCCAGCGGTTACTTCAGTTCGACCACGCGCGCGATGTACCTGGTGCCGCCCACGTTGCTGAGCATGTGGACGGTGTCCGGGTCGCGGTAGATGACGCCGGCGATCCAACCTTTCCGGGCGCTGTTCGTGCTGGCGGTCCTGGAACTGCTTACCTACCAACCGGTATCGGTGGAAGGATCTGCTGGCCTCGGATCAGGACGTCGGCGGTTTTCCGGTGGCCTGATCGACGTCAGATCCTCCTACGCAGAGGGGTCTTTACCAGCACCGGCGCGGTTCACCCTAATTCCGGTCCGCACGGCACCGAGCCACTCGCCGAGCCGACGACGGACCCGGATGCGGCGATATCCGCCGTGCACCGCTCCGGTCGGAGGTGGATGGAACAGCGACCCCGGTCCCGGCGCGGCTGTGGTCGGTCTGGTCAAGAACGTCGCGCTCCACCGGGCGACCATCGACTCGGCGACCCGCGGTGCCATCCGGTGGGCGGCCAGCGCCAGGTGCGAGACCACCCCGGTGGTCACCTGTCGGCGCGGGCGGCGGGCGCAGGCGAGGACGGTGGCGGCGAGACGCTCAGGTGCATATGCGGGCGGGATCGCTCGTAGTTCACGGCCCGAGTGGTTGGCGGCCCGCTCGAAGAACGGCGTGTCGACCGGTCCGGGCATCACGAGACAGACCTCTATCCCAGGGTGACGGGCGACCTCCTGCTGAAGGTTCAGGGCCAGCCCTCGGATGGCGAACTTGGTCATGGAGTACAGCGGCACCAGAGGATTCGGGAACACTGACAGCAGTGACCCGACGAGCACGAGGATCCCGGCGCCCTGCGCGCGGAAGGTAGTCACGGCGGCGCGGGCGCACAGCACGGTGCCGAACACGTTGGTGTCCACCAGCCGACGAACCTCGTCCACCGATTCAGAGCCCAGTGGTCCGGCGATGCCGACAGCGGCCGCTTCGACCCACACGTCTATTCGTCCGAACCGCTGCACCGCGAGCCGGGTCAACCGCTCCACGGCGGCGGGATCTGCGATGTCGGTCGGCACGACCAACACCTGCCCGCCTCGTGCCCGGCAGTCCTGTTCCACCTCCGCAAGCGCTTCCTGGCCGCGCGAGGCAAGCACCAACCTGGCCCCTTCCGCCGCGAACGCCAAGGCAGTCGCGCGGCCGATTCCACTCGACGCCCCGGTGATCAGCACCACCGCCCCACGGAACGCTTCACGCCTGACCATTACACCTCCCGCAGCGCGCTTAGCCGAATCAGCTATCTACCCGTCCACGTGACAATCACTCCCTACGCTCCACCTGGCGGTGTACCCCGGCCATGCCGTGGTGACGGGGACCGGGCGGGACGGCAAGGCGAAGCGTCCGGTCCTCACCGGAGGGCGGCCCCGGGGGCCCGTCCGTATCTTCCAGCGAAAAACCAACTCCAGGCATCATGGTCGCCGACGTCCTCCCGGCGGTCTGACCCGGAAACAACGGGCTACGGTGCCTTGTTAGCGATACGTCGACCGGCGGGAGGACATCGCGTGCCGCCGCCGGCCGGTTCGACGTGGCCTAATAGGAGCCCGGCACATCCCCTCTGGAGTTCTGCCCGCGTTCCCGCTGGCGGCGGTGTCGGCCTACTGCTTGAAGTGCAGAGCCGCGTACGCAACCAGTACGCAGCAACCATCGACGTCGGTCCGCCTGCGGGAGTGGTTGCGGACGTCCGTCGACTACGCCAAGTCGCCGCGCGCGCACTCGCGAGGAGCTGCCCCTGCCGGCCGCAGGCGGCCACCTCAGCGGCACCACCTCAGCGAACCGGTGCTCCTCGCCGACCTGCACACGCCAGTCGCCGGTCGTCGGCTTCGGTCGAGCTGACTTAGCCATGGTCAGTGGTCGTGGTCAGAGGTTGAGCAGGCCGGCCGTCAGCCCGAGGGCCGCGGCGACGCCGAGGACGCGCGGCACGGACCAGGTGAACCGGAAGATCAACACTGCGGCGACGGCGGCGATCGCGATGGGTATCGGCTGTGCCGTCGTCAGGTCGGGCAGCTGCAGTCGTAGCGGTCCGTCGGCGACGGTGTGTGTGGTGCGGAACAGGGTGTGCACGGCGAAGTAGAGGCCGAGATTGGCGATGACCCCGACGACGGCGGCGGTGATGCCGGTCAGCGCGGCGGACAGGGCGTGGTTTCCCCGGAGGCGCTCGACGTAGGGGGCGCCGAGGAGGATGAACAGGAAGCACGGCACGAAGGTGACCCAGGTGGTCAGCAGCGAGGCGATGATCCCGGCGGCCCAGGGGTTGAGGTCGCCGGGGTGGTGGTACGCGCCGAGGAACGCGACGAACTGCACGACCATGATCAGGGGGCCGGGGGTGCTTTCGGCCAGGGCCAGGCCGCGGAGCATGTCGCCGGCGGACAACCAGGCGTAGTGCTCGACGGCGCGTTGGGCGACGAAGGCGAGTACGGCGTAGGCGCCGCCGAAGGTGACGACGGCGGTACCGGAGAAGAACAGGCTCTGCTGGGTGTAGACGCTGGCGGTGCCGGTGGTGGCCACGACCACGGCGATGGGCGCGAACCAGGCGGTCAGGCCGACGGTCAGGATGAGTGCCAGTCGGCGCGTCGAGGGCCGGTCGTGGTGCAGAGCGTCGTCTGGGATCAGGGGTGCAGGGCCGTCGGTGTCGCCGTGTCCGGTGCCGGTGGCGACCAGGGCTGGTCGCCACCGGTGCAGGGCCCAACCGGCGGCTGCGGCGGCGGCGATGACGAGTGGGAACGGCACCCCGAACATGGTCAGTGCGACGAACGCGGCGACGGCGACGGCGACCAGTACCGGGTTGGTCAGGGCGCGGGTGCCGACCCGCCACACCGCTTGGGCGACGATCGCGACCACCGCCGGTGCCAGGCCGGAGAAGATCGCGGCGACGACGGTGGCGTCGCCGAAGCCGACGTAGACCGCGGACAGGGCCAGCAGGGCCAGCAGTCCGGGCAGCACGAACAGGGTGCCGGCGATGAGCCCTCCGCGTAGGCCGTTGAGTAACCAGCCGATGTAGATGGCCAGCTGCTGAGCCTCCGGGCCGGGCAACAGCATGCAGTAGTTCAGGGCATGCAGGAACCGACGCTGGCCGATCCACCGTCGCTCGTCGACGAGGTGGCGTTGCATCACCGCGATCTGCCCGGCCGGGCCGCCGAAGGTCTGCAAGGAGATGGCGAACCACACCTTCGTCGCCTGCGCGAGCGACACCACGTCCCCGGGCGGCGTGGTCGGGCTCGCGGGGCGGGGGAGACCGGCCGGAGCGTTGGTGGCGCCCGTGGCGGGTTCGGTCCTTGTCATCGGTCGCTCCGGTCAGGCTCGCGCGTGCGGTGGGGTCAGGCGGGTGGGCGGTCGAGCAGCAGGCCGCGACGGTGGTACTCGTAAAGACCGTCGAACATTGGCGCGGTCAGCTCCAGCATCTGATGGTCGTCGGCGAGCACCATCGACAGGCCACGCAGCATCACGTCCAGGCCGGGCGCTTCCGGCGCGTCGTAGCGTTCGTCATCGAGGTCCGCCTCGTGCACGATCTCGGCGATCTTCCACAACACCGGATCGGCCATCTCGTAGCGGCGCAAGATCGTCTCGAAGGTGCAGTCGCCGCCGTGATGGCCCAGGTCGACGCCACGCATGTCGAACGGGATCGCATCCGCCGGCACCGTCGCCGGATCGTCGACGAACACGAATTCGGCCTCAGGGTCGAGGTGCCGGCGGATCAGCCAGGCGCAGGCGACCCGGTCGATGTGCACACTGGCGCGCGTAGCCCACCTCATGCCCGCTCCTGCTCGGGTTCCCTGTCGACTGGGGCGACGGTGTCGGCCAGGGCCTGCACGGCCGTGCGGGCTCGGTCCCGCTCGGGCGGGGGAAAGAAATCCCGCCGGGCGATGCGGCGAAGCTCCCCACGTAGCCGTCGTACCACCCGTGCCCGCTCCACCTCACCGGCGCTCGCCGCCACGCCCGCCTCGGTGATCACTGTCTGGTACTCCGCAGCGCGGGCAGCGCGCATCGTCGCCGCGATGTGGCGTTCCTGGCCGGCGGTGCTGGGCGACGCCAGCCACACGGTAGCGGTGCCGCCGTACTCGCTGATCTCGTCGGCGAGCCAGTCGAGGTGCTCGCGCGTGCGCGCGTCGGTGGGCAGCGCGACGAGGCCGTCGCCGAGCCTGGCCACTCCGAGACGTTCGAGTTTGCGCCACACCGCGATCCGCGGACGCGACGGCTCTCGCGGCAACCGGTAGGCCAACAACACCCACCGTCCGGAAAGTCCGGCGTCGCCGACATCAGGCGGCCCGGTGGACGTCATGACCCACCTCCTGTGGCAACGACGACCGGCTCGGATGGAACCGCGGGCCGGTGTTCGCCATGGCCCAAGGTCTCACCACGCGTCTATGTAACCACGGTTACACTGCCGGCGCGAGAGTGAAGTGGATCGACGATCGACGGAGCAAGAGACACCCGAACCCGGCCCGGCCTCCGGCTGACCTGCATGCTGCGTGATCAAACCGTGGTGGTTCGTCGGTCGGGAACTTTTTCGGCGCTGGCGCCGACTACCGTGTGCGACCCGGAGTTGCCGGGCGGCGTTGCGTTGCCCATCGGGTGGGCGCTGGAGAAGAGGAGTGGCGATGTCAGCGGCAGGCAGGCGGACGGCGGCGGTCAGCGCCATGGTGGTCATGACATTGCTCGCAGCACCCGGCATCGCCTGGGCCCACGGGGTCGGCGGATCGAGCGAGACCGTCGGCGGGTTCGTGTGGCTGGGCACCAAGCACATGCTGGCCGGCTGGGACCATCTGCTGTTCGTCGGGGGAATCCTGCTCCTGGCCGGTGAGATGCGGCGCGCCGCGAAGCTGATCTCCCTGTTCGCCCTCGGGCACAGCATCACCCTGTTCACCGCCACGGTCGCCGACTGGCACATCAACCCGGTCCCGGTGGACATCGTGGTGGCACTGAGCCTGGTGTTCGTCGGCGTCGTCGGACTGCGCGGCCGGCCGAAGAACTGGTCCTGGTTCGCCGTCGCCGTCCTCAGTTTCGGTCTCGTCCACGGCCTGGGCCTGTCGACCCGGCTGCAGGACCTCGGCCTGCCCTCGGACGGGCTGATCCCGCGGGTGCTGGCGTTCAACGTCGGCGTGGAGATCGGCCAGCTCATCGCAGTGGTCGCGATGTTCATGCTCGGCGACGTGCTGCGCCACTACCTGCCCCGGCTGCGCGACACGCGGTTGTCGCACGGTGTGCTCGTCGCCGCCGGCGTCATCGCCGCGGCGGTGCTGGCGATCACCTCCGGCGGCGACGCGCTGCGACCCGTGCAGCCCACGTCCGAGGCGCTCGGCGACTGCGAGGTCACCGACCGGGACCTGAGCTTCCCCGCCGGTGGCGGCCACCCGACGAAGGACTTCTTCGAGCCGACAGAAACGGTGCCGGCGACCTCGTTCGGGCACGTGATCGGCGACGGGTACGTCATCGTCACCTACCGACCGGACCTGCCCGCCGAGCAGGTGTCGCAGCTACGGGGCTTCGTCACCGACCCCAGCGGCGGGAAGGTCGTCGGCGGGTCCGCGCCCGAGCAGAAGGCAGCCGTGAAGGCGACCCACGTGTACCGCACCCTCACCTGCACCACCGTCGACCCCGACGCCCTCGCCGAATTCACCCGCGACTGGTTCGACGACCCCCGCTCCACGCCCCCCGAATAGGCACCGACCCCGCTGGTCAGTCGTGCTCGGGCGTGCCGGTGACCCGGTGCGCGGCGGCGTTCAGCACCTCGGTCACCAGCCGGCGGACATGCCCGCCGGAGGTCGTGTAGAGAGCGCGGCGGCCTTCTCGGCGCACCCTGACCAGCCCGGCCAGCCGCAGCTTGGCCAGGTGCTGTGACACCGCCGGCCGTGCCACACCCACGGCCGCCACCAGCGCGCTCACGTCGTGCTCGCCATCGCGCAGGAGCCACATCAGTTGCAGGCGGGTGCCGTCGGCCAGCAGGCGCAGCATGTCCGTTGCCGCCGTCACCTGCTCGCCCGGTGGGAGGCGTTGTTGCAGGTCATTGGCACCTGCAACGTTGTCGCGTGCGTACATGAGCACATATTATTCACCTCAGTTCCGGCGGGGAAGTTCCGCGCCGCGCCTGAGGGAGCCTGTGCAGGACCATCAGCACCACCGCCACGACGGCGACGCCGAACCTCATCGTGATCACGCGGCCGACCAGGCCCACCGGCAGGACGGTCCGCGCGGCCACGGGCCCGACGGGTCACCCGCGCACGGACCCGGCGAGGCGCACCACCACAGCCACGACGGACCGCACGACCATGATCACGATGGGCCGGGTTCGTGGTGGCAGCGCCTGCGTCACCTGCTCGTCCCGCACTCGCACGACTCCCAGGCGAAGATCGACCCCGCGTTGGAATCGTCACACGAAGGGCTGCGGGCGTTGGGGATTTCCCTCGTCGGCCTCGGGATCACCGCCGCCGCGCAGGCGGTCATCGTGGTCGTGTCAGGGTCGGTGGCTCTGCTCGGGGACACCCTGCACAACGTCGCCGACGCGTTGACCGCGGTGCCGTTGGGGATCGCGTTCCTACTCGGGCGTCGGGCGGCGACCCGCGCCTACACCTACGGATTCGGTCGGGCCGAAGACCTCGCCGGCATCGTCATCGTGGTGGTGATCGCCGCGTCGGCAGTCGCCGCCGGCTGGACCGCGCTCAGCCGCCTGCTGAACCCGGCCGAGGTCACTCACCTGCCGTGGGTGCTCGCCGCCGGCATCGTCGGGTTCGCCGGCAACGAACTCGTCGCCCAGTACCGCATCCGGGTGGGTCGACGCATCGGCTCGGCCGCGCTGGTCGCTGATGGGCTGCACGCGCGTACCGACGGCTACACCTCCCTCGCGGTCGTCGCCGCAGCCGCGGGCGCCTGGATCGGATGGGGCTGGGCCGATCCGGTCGTCGGTCTGGCCATTGCGGTCGCGATCTGCTTCGTGTTGAAGGACGCGGCCCGGGAGGTGTACCGGCGGCTGATGGACGCGGTCGACCCGGGTGTCGTCGACCAGGCGGAGACGACCTTGCGGGCAGTGCACGGCGTCCGCGACGTCACCGCCGTACGGATGCGGTGGATCGGCCACCACCTGCACGCCGAAGCCGACCTCGTGGTCGACGCCACGCTGAGCCTTGTCGCGGCCCACGAGATCGCCGCCGACGCCGAACACCAGCTAACTCACGCCGTACCCCGGTTGACCAGCGCCACCGTTCACACCGACCCGGACAGCCACCCCGGCGCCCACCACCACACCGACCTGTCACACCGGCGCCGCAACCGGCAGGGAATGCCTAACAGTTAACCTGCGGTGACAGGGACGTCCGGACGGAGAGTGGAGACGGCGTGGGTGCGCAGCACATCGATGGGCACGTGCTGCCGCGAGCGCCCCGGCGGGTACGCCGCATTATGACCGCGGTGATCGTCCCGATGATGGCGGCTACCGTGGTCGCGCTGGTGGTCCTGTGGCCGACTGACGCCATCCCCACCGACCGCTCCGGCGCCGAAGAGCGCCGGCTGGGCACCGTCACGGCGGTGCAGCTGCGGGAGTGCGCGCCCGAGGAGGTTGTGCAAACCCCGTCCGGGATGACGGTGAGCCGATGTGGCACCGTCGAGGTCCGCGTCACCGAGGGGGCCGAGGCCGGCCGGTCCGTGCAGACCTCCGTGCCTGACGGGCCGGGAGCCCCCCGCGTCGATGTGGGCGACGACGTGGTCGTGCTGGTCCTCACCGATCCGGCCGATCCGACAAGCAGCCAGTACACGATCAGCGATCACCAACGTGGGGTCCCGCTGATCTGGCTGGCGGTCCTGGTCGCGCTCGCCGTGATCGGATTCGGGCGCCTGCGCGGCGCCGCTGCGCTGGCCGGGTTGGCGGTGACCTTCGCGGTGGTGCTGCTGTTCATCCTGCCGGCGATCGTCGCCGGCCAACCACCGCTGCTGGTGGCGGTGGTCGGGTCTGCCACGATCATGTTCGTGGTGCTGTACCTGACCCACGGCGTTTCGGTGCGGACCTCCGTCGCCCTGCTGGGCACCCTGGTCAGCCTCATCCTTACCGGCGTGCTGGCGGCGCTGGCGATGAGCGTCACGCACCTGACCGGATTCGGCACCGAAGAGGCCAGCTCGCTGGGAATCTTCTACCAGAACGTCGACCTGCACGGGTTGCTGCTCGCCGGGATCATCATCGGCTCCCTCGGCGTCCTCGACGACATCACCGTCACCCAGGCGGCGACCGTGGCCGAGTTGGCGGCGGCGAACCCCGCCCTGTCCCGGCGGCAGCTGTACCTGGCGGCGACCCGGGTGGGTCGCGCGCACATCGCGTCGGTCGTCAACACGATCATCCTGGCCTACGCGGGTGCCTCCCTGCCCGTCCTGGTCCTGATCCTGGGCAGCGGCCGAGGAGTCGCGCAGACGCTGAACAGCGAGTTCATCGCGCAGGAGATCGTCCGGAGCCTCGTCGGGACGCTCGGCCTCGTGGCTGCGGTGCCGCTGACCACCGGGCTGGCCGCCCTCGTCAGCGCTCACCCCGCCGCCGTAACCACCGTGACGGCGCCCCCGCGACCGCGCCCGGCCGATTCGCCACCGCCCGCCACCACCGTCGGAGTCGATCGCGCCCGGATGGCCGACCCGTGGAGTTCCGCCGAGGCACGCGATGCCGACTGGCCCTGACGCCGGGCGGGCCAGCTGGCGTGCGCTGTTGGGCCCGGGTCAGCCGATGAGGTGAACCCTCCTCCGATTGGTCCCCTCAGAGGTCGCCACCTACCTAGCCTGGCCGCTGTCGGGTGTGGGAGAAGGGGCGACAGTGGGCATGTGTGGCACAGCAGGTTCCGTCGCGATCTGCGCCAGTGAGGTCGACTGATGCGGTCGGTTACGACCGCCCGCGCGACGAGCATCGTGCTCCTGGTGGTGGCGGCGCTGCTCGGCGGCGCCTACCTGATCGGACGGGAGTTGTTCACCGATCGGCACCTCAGCCCGGCGCCCCATCACCTGACCGTGGCCGGCGCACACGATCCCGACGTTCGGCCAAAGCCAAGCGCTGAGCCCTCGCGAGCACCCGAGCGGGCGCACGGCCAGGTCCGGCTCTCCTCTGAAGAAGGCGGCCCGTCCGGCGCGCGAATGACCACCGGCTCGGCGCAGGTGGCGCTGACCTTCGACGACGGCCCAGACCCGACGTGGACCCCACTCATTCTCGACGTGCTGCGTCGCGCTCAGGTCAAGGCGACGTTCTGCCTGGTCGGGGAGAACGCCGAGGCATACCCCGACCTGGTGCGCGCGATCGTCGCCGAGGGACACACGGTGTGCAACCACACGTGGAACCATGACCTCGATCTCGGCACCCGACCTCGACAGGACATCGAGGCTGACCTGCAGCGCACCAGTAACGCGATCCACGCTGCCGCTGCGCAGACCTCGATCCAGTACTTCCGGCAGCCCGGCGGTGCCTGGACCGACCAGGTCGTCGCGGTGGCAGATGAACTGGGCATGACCAGCCTGCACTGGGCAGTAGATCCACGGGACTGGGAAGTGCCAGGAGCGGCCAGCATCGCCGCCACCGTCATACAGGGTGTCGAGGCCGGATCGATCGTGCTGATGCACGACGGAGGCGGCGACCGGCAGGGCAGCGTCACCGCGCTTGACGCCATCCTGCCCGACCTCATGCGCCGCTTCGCCTTCGAGGCGCTACCTGTGGGTCGGACGTGAGCGCGATTGGCGAGACGAGGCAGGAGGCCGGACATTCCGATGACGTCGTGCTCCATCGGCAGTCAGTGGCCGGGTGCCCGGCCGTCGGGAAGGTCGACCGCCTACGGACGGCTCCAGACGTATCCAGGGCGACGTCGCGCTCCGCGCGGCCTCCACGCGATTGAAAGCGATCATGGTTCGAGGGTGGGCGAGGACGGGCGTACTGGCCGGTGCAGTGTTGGCGGGGCTGCTGTTCGCGGCGGGCCCGGTGTCCGCGCACGTGGAGGTATCGACGAACAAGCCACTGCTCGTGCCACCGATGCCGTGCTGACGTTCCTGGCGTCGCGCTTGCGACGACCGGTGAGCCGCCGACCCGGCGAGGCCGGCGGGCATGTCGTGAGCGAGTTGTAGCGCACTGGCGGGCCGCGTCTGACAGGGCGATCTGTGCTCGGTCGGCTCAGCGCAGCCGCTCGACGGCGATGTCCGCGATGGCTCCGTCAATGTCCTCAAGGGAACAACAAGCCAGGAGTCGGCCAAATTCGCACCTCCCCTTGGTGCTGGCTCACGACGTATCCTGACCGGAACCATTCATGATCGCGGCGGGACCGGAGGGGCAGACGGACGCGGTGCGAGGACGTGCCCAGCGCGGCGGCCGGCTGTTGTTCGCCGCCTCGGCGCTGCTGTTCGGCGTCTTCGGGTGGCTGACGGCGCACGCCGCGACGATATGGCTGCTCGGCCACACCGGCCCTGGTAGCGGGGAAACCCACCACCATCCGCACCTGTCAGGTGCCGTCCTGCTGACGGGCTGCCTGGCCGGCGGATCGCTGCTCGCTGTGCTCGCGGTCGCGGTGCGGGGCGGACCACAGTTGGACGCGCACCTACAACGCTCCCGGCGGGCCGCCGCACACCGCTCCAGCCTGCTCAGCACCGCAGCCTTCGTCGCCGCCGAGTTCGTTGAGCACGCCCTCACCGGACAGCACGACATGCCGCCGCTGGGTGTGCTGCTGCTGGGGTGCGTCGTCCATGCGGCGATGGGCGCCGGCACCTCGCTTCTGTGGCGCTGCTGGGTCGACGACCTGCTCCAGTTGGCCGCCCTGCTGCGCGGCCACGCCCCCACATACGCCACCCGCCGCGCCCGGTGGCACGCCCGGCGTCAGATCGCCGCCCGGCGGACCTGGCAGGCACTGGCATCGGCCGGACGGGCACCGCCGCAGCGGCCCATCCACGCCCTCGGTAACGCTCACATCTGAGCCGCCAGGCATGTCGCCGCGCGGGCACGTAGCTCGCGAACCCACCGCCACCCGACGCGAAAGCCGTCGGGTCGGCTCCCTCCGCTTCAGAACAAGGACCCACCATGTCCACTGTCTTCACCCGCGGCGTGCCAGCCGCGTTGCTCACCGTCGCACTGCTCTCCGGATGTGGCGGTGACGCCAACACCGGTACCGCGGGATCGCCCGCTCCCGCCGCTTCCGCCAGCCAGCAGCCCACCGCATCGATAGTCGGCCTGTTGCTGTTGGCCACCAACGACGCGGTCGTCATCAAGCTGCCAGACGGCAACACCCGCACGTTCGGCGTCCGAGCCGAGGACGCACCCCGGCTGGGCATCCGGCACCTCGCCTCGCACGCCGGACTCACCGACATCGGCTTCCGGATCACGTACGTCACCGTCGACGGCAAGGACCACGTTGTCGCGGCCGAGGAAACGGCGCCGCCGCAGTGAGCCCGGACAACCGGTCGCCGCACCGACCAACCTCACGACTGACAGCCCCGGGTGCCCGGGTGCTCGTCGCCGGGGCGCTCGGCGTTGCTGCCGCCGCCAGCACGCCGGGGGCCGCATGGGCGCACGGAATCAGCGGTGCGGCCGCCGACATGAGCGTGTGGGAGTTCGTTCCGCTCGGCATCGAACACATGCTGCTCGGCTGGGATCACCTGTTGTTCATTGCCGGGATCGTCCTGCTCGCCGCGAACCTGCGGCGTGCCGCCAAGCTGATCTCGGTGTTCGTTCTCGGTCACAGCACCACGTTGATCATCGCCACGCTCGCCGGCTGGCAGGTCAACGCGACGGCCGTCGACGTCGTCATCGCGATGAGCCTGGTCTTCGTCGGGTTGGTGGGCTGGTTCGGTCACCGCGACAAGTGGCGGTTGTTCGGGCTCGGCGTCCTGGCGTTCGGTCTGATCCACGGCGTCGGCCTGTCCACCCGCCTGCAGGACCTCGGTCTGCCCGAAGACGGCCTGCTCGTCCGGGTCATCGCCTTCAACGTCGGCATCGAGATCGGACAGCTACTCGGCATCGTCGCCATGGTGCTCGTCGGCAAGGCGTTCGCGCGGCTGACATGGCCCGCCGCGCGAAGGTACGCCTTCGCCACGCTGGCGGTCGTTGGTGTGCTCGCGGCAGGGGTCCTGGCGGTGCTGGAGATGACCGGCGCGAACGCCCCCGCCACCACGGCGGTCGGCACGTGCACTGTCGGGCCGCGTACCGAGCGGTTCAGCGGTACCGGGGGAGGCCATCCAGACAAGGACTTCTTCGAGCCCGGCGAGGCCACCCCGGACAACGACTTCGGGCACGTCGTCGGCGACGGCTACGTGATCGTGCAGTACTCGCCGTCGCTGCCGGCCGCGCAGCTCGACCAGCTGCGCACCTACGTCACCAGCCCGGAAGGCACCCGCATCGTCGGCGGACCGGCACCGTCAGACGACCAGGAGCTCAAAGCGATACACGCCTTCCAGACACTGACGTGCACGACGTTCGATCTGGCCGCCTTACAGCGGTTCTCCACCGGCTGGTTCAACGACCCACGGTCCCAGTGACAGAACAGTCGTAACCTACCAACGAGCGAGCCGATCGTGGCCGGGCGCAAGCCCGGTCACGATCGGCCGCGGAGATCCAGGCCCGCACGGGCCGGGCTAATCCGCCGGGCTGTTGTCCTCCCGTAGGCGAGAGAAGAACGCCGAGAGCGAGACACCGATCTCACCGGAAAGGCCCTGACCAGTCACTAAAGGCTGGGGACCTCTTCGGCGGATCCGAAGAGGTCAGCATCGCAGCTAGACTTGCGCGAGCTTCAGAGTCGGTCATCAGCGGTGACGTCGCAGGCCCCGCGAGCAGTTTCCCCGAACCATTCCGGGAACCGTTCACGGTCGCCGCACAGGCTGCCTTCTACACACGGCTGCACCGCATCACCCTGGTAGCCGCCGCCGTCGGGGCCGTTCGCCCGGATTATCGGGACCCGGGGCAACGGACGGAGCATTTCTACGACTACGTCGAGGCGGTCAGATCGGTGGGCACCACTTCTCACCCGGCGTGAAGTCCTGAATCCTGCACTGGCCGGATTCGGGGCTGGTCGCGGTGTGCGGCCTGCGTGCGGTCACGCCTCGGAGTCGCGATCGCCGGATGTCTCCCGCCCGATTGGCGACGCGGGAACCTCCAGCGGCCGTCCCCGGCTCCGCAGCGCGTCGAGGAGCGCCACCAGTGACAGCACTGCGGCGACCACGCTCAGCCCGACCATCGGCGCCCGGTGGGCCAACGCCGGCGTGATCAGCAGCAGGGCCACCACGCCGATCATCCGGGATCGGGAAACCCGGCCGAAGATCTCGTACTCCAGCCGCATGCGGCCGACGAGGAAGAGCACCGGACCGCCTACCACGAACAGAAGCCAACTGGGCCGCGGCGGCCCGAACGGGTGGTCGATCACCAGCTCGTAGCCGACCGAGGTGACGAGCACGCTGAACACGAGCAGCAAATGCGTCCGTCCCGACGCCGTCCCCAGTCGGCCGGGCATGCCCGCTCGACCCAACGCCTCGGGCAGCAGCAGACCCGCGCGGTGGAAGTAGATCCGCCACAGCAGCGCGCTGGTGGCGAACGCGACTCCGAAGGCGGCTGCCCGCTCCGCGGAGTAGTTCGTCCCGCTGAAAACCGTGCCGATGACCAAGATTGACTCGCCGAGTGCGATGAGAAACATCTGCTGATGACGGTCGGCAAGATGCACCCCAGCGATCCGCCAGCGACTCACCTTCGAGGCCCCGAGCCACGGCAGCGGCCAGCCCAGGCCCCAGACGAGGTAGTCGACAGCAAGGGCGGCAGCCCACAGCGGCAGGCGAAGTCGGTCGGGGCCCAACGCGCCGCCCAGCCAGAGCGGTGCGGTCGTCGCAGCCCAGACGGCAAACCGGAACGGCACCAGCCGTCGCGGATGGCCACGCAGCGCGGCGGCGAGCACCAACGGCCGCACCACCATCACCAGCACGTACGTCGCCGCGAACGGCAGCGCTCGTTCCTCCATAGCGCGCGGCAGCGTCACCGCCATCACCAGACCGGCGAACATGGTGCCGACCACGACGGCCTGGATGACCGGCTGCTCCGGTTCGTAGCGACTGGTGATCCAGGTGGTGTGCGACCAGATCAGCCAGAGGGCCAAGAAGAGCAGCAGGGTACGACCGAACCCTTCGACGAGTGCCCAGCCAGTGTCATCGTTCAGGTCGGCGAATCGTTGCGAGACCCGGGTGAGGGCCACCACGAAGGCCAGATCGAAGAAGAGCTCCAGGAACGTGGCGCGTCCCGAACTCGTCGGAGGGCGCAGCAGTGCGGCACCGCGCTCCGACGCCATCGTCCGCCTCCATCCGCCCCTTGTCGCACCACGAGCCGGCCACCAGGGGATTGAGTCAGTCCAGGACGGCGTTTCCTTCACCCTGGGCGGCTGCCACCTGCAGCAAGGCCAGCGGGACGTGGTGTTGGCCGGCGTGGATGTGCGGTCGGCCAAACGTCAGCAGCATTGCAGCCTTTCACTTCTGTCAGAATTGAGGCCCGCCCGAATGGACGTTTGACCGACTAGAGCACCAGGCGTCGGCACCCGGCCGTAACGTAGTCGGTGGTCGCGGCGTTTCAGAAAATGGCGCGCAAGGTCATCGTCTATGCGGGCGCGCCATCGGCCGGATGCGGCCTTCATTCACCGACGCACGAAGCGCTGCCGAGGGTGGCTTCCCTGGTGCTGATACCCGTAGTGGTAGCGGCCCCTCGGCTTACTGCAATGAAGCGGTACTGACAGCGGCACGTTCAATCAGCGCGGCAACGGGTTCTGGCTTCGCTACGTAGGCCGCGTGACTGCCGTCGAGCTCGATGACCGTCGACCCCGCACGTTCAGACATCATGCGTTGGGCTGGAGGTGGAATCATCGAGTCCTCTGTGGTGACCATGTACCAGCTAGGCTTGTTCTTCCACGCCGGCGCAGTTACCACCCCGGCGAGGGCGTCAACACCCCACCCAACCTGGCTATCGGCCATGAAGGCGGCGACATCGGCATCGACGTCCGCCGCGAATGCCGCCGGGAACTTCGCCTTGTCCAGGAAGAGGAATCCATCCTGGGGCGGCAGGAGCGGCGGTGGTGACACTCCGGGAGGGGGGTCCTTCATCAATGCCGAGAGGGATTCACCCTCATCGGGAACGAACGCGCTGATGTAAACGAGCCCGGACACTTTCGGGTCGTTTCCTGCCACGGTTATTACAGCCCCGCCATATGAGTGGCCCACGAGTGTCACCGGGCCATCCTGATTGGCGATCACACTCTTGGTTACGGCGACATCGCCGTCGAGGGAGGTCGTGGGGTTCTGTACAACGGTGACCTTGTAACCGTCCCGCCGGAGAATCTGATATACGCCCTGCCAACCCGATCCGTCCACGAATCCTCCATGGACCAGCACAATATTTTTCCCGCCGCCACCAGATGCTCCAGCCATCAGGAACAGCCCCTCTGAGAGATGTGTGGACCGTGTTGTCCAAGCTGGCTAATGTCACGGAGGTCTTGCTGCCAACGTCTTATAGCTTGAGGACAGCCTACCGTCGGGCGCGGGGCTCGACGGTCGGTTCCGGGTGAATCCGGTTTGCATAGTGAATCGCGTGTCGACGCCCCGCCGGCTGCTTGCTGGCCTCGGCGTCCCGGTGGGCGGCCCGGCGCCGACCACACGACTGGGAGAGCTAACACGCCCGATCTGCTGCGTCAAGGTGAACATGTCGCAATCACCGCCCGCCATCCGCTCGGCGAAATGTCGGCGGCACCGGTGTTCGAGGCCCGCGGTCGGCCGGACACGGTGGTGCTGGAGCCTGACCGTCGACTACGCGGAGGACGCTGCTGGTTCGGGCAAATTCCGGTGGGCCCGGATCAGAATTCCCTGCGGGAGCGACGGGTGGTTGGACCTTGGCCTTGGCGTCGATCCCAGCGTTTGAGCTGCTCGAGGACCTCGCCGACGCCGTAGGCCGCGTCGCTATAGACGGCGGCGCTGTCGCCGGCTGGGTTGATGGTGGCGCTCGGGTCGGTGAGGTCGGTGGCAGCCCTGCGCATCGCGTGACCCATCACCGCTCTAAAGCGATCCAGTAGCGCCTCACTGGACCATGCTCGGTGTCGCGCATGCCCTCGAGGACGCCACCGTTGCGTTCGATCGTCCGGGCCGACGCGATGTTATCGGCCACACAAGAGATGAGGACGCGATCTAGGCCCAGGACGACGCGAGCCTCCGTGAGCATCTCGCCGAGTGCCCAACTCGCCAGTCCTCGGCGGCGCGCGGACGGTCGGACGCCGTAGCCGATCTGGCCGATCCCGGTGTCGAGCTTGTGCCGGAGGGCGATTCCCCCGAGTACCTGGCCGTTATCGACGATCCACCGGGATGAGCCGTGCTGTTCGTCCGGGCACGGGTCGCCGGCTGGATGGGTCAGTCGGGCCCGCTCGTGCACCCAAGCGGCGAAGCCTTCGGGCGAGTCCACGTCGTCGTTGGCCCTCAGGCCGAAGCCGTCCTCGTGGAGGCCAGGGCCCCAGTCGTCGCGGCACTCCAAGAACGCGGCGTGCAGGCGGACGGTCGGCAGAATCAACTCGGGCATGCGGTCACGGTATTGAAAGTCGGACCGCTGAACGAGCCGTACCTGCCAGCATTAATCAACCCCCGGAAGGCCGCGAACCCACCCACCCGGATATATGTCCGCGAGCTTCCAGGGCGTCTGGGTCGAAGCGGGCGCGCAACGTATCAACGCCCAGCATGTCGAGCGCGGCAACGACGACGCGGACCGTTGCTACATGGAGGAGGCGTGGCGGCCCGTAACCGCCCTCCTCGCCGATGTCGTCGCGCCGAGGACGGCCGCAGCGGCTGGGTCGTTCACCGCCCTGGCGGTGCCGGCCAGCAGGTCGTGCAGGGCGTGCCAGGACTTGTGCAGATCCAGTTCGGGATCGGGCATCTCTGCGTCGTCATCGTCGAGGTCGCCGAAGAGCCGCAAACTTACGGTCGCCGGATCATCCAACACGGCCCGCAGTTCCTCGCCCGATAGCCGACGCCCGGTCAGCTCCATGCCCACGAAGATGTGGCCTCGCCGCGAGAGCCGAGGAAAGCGCAGGCGCTGGAATAACCACATCCTCCGCTTGCGCGGAGGTTCCCGAGTTGAACGGAATAGAAGGAAGCGCCTGCATGGCCTCGGCTGTCGCTGCTTACTCAGGGATCAGCTCACTGAGCCGATCGAGTGTATATGCCTCAGACCCGTCTGGCAGGTCCTCGGGCGCCTGAATGCCGATGAACGTGACCGGCTCGTCCGGCAGCCGACCGTCCCACGTCATCACCTCGGCCCTTGCGCGCCAACGGTCGACAAGGTAGGCGACGGTGAGGTAGCGCCGCTCCATCAGTGCTCGTACTCGGTCGGCCGTGGTGAACGTGTTGTCCTCCACCCGGTTGAATGACGGCGTACCCCGCAGGTACAGGTGAAGCCAGACGGCCTGCCAGCCGTCCTCGCTCCTGGCGAACACCATCGGCAGCGCGACCCGGCCCTGGCCACGCAGGTGCGAACGCGCCCGGACCGTCCGTGCGTCAAATGGGGCACCGAGCTGGCCCTGCGTGCGGGTCTGGTAGCCGAACATCGACTCGGCGACCTCGTCGAACGACTCACCCGTATAGATGTAGACCTGCGGAACAACATAGTGCCCACCGGTCGTCATGGGCATGTCGATGAACTCGGTTGCACCATTCGTCGCGTCGGTGATGTCGCCGGAATGAACCACACCGTTGTGGCGGTAGTTCGTCCACGACACCTGGCCTGCACCATGGAACTCGTCATCGAGCAGCAGCACCGACAGGTCGTAGTCGGTACGACGACTTGCCTGGCGCCAGTACATGAAGAAGCGCAGCAGCTCACCAGACACCGATGCCCGCGAGCCCCTTGGCAGGACCGCGAAGCCGCCCTCTGCTGCCTTGCCGGACAGCGGCAGTGCGATGTCGAGCACCTCCGGGTCCACTAGCAGCGGTCGATCCTGCTGCGGTAGTCGGGCGCTGATCTCGGTGTCGAGCAGCGACGACAGCTCGGCCACCAGCTCGGCGGGCAGCGGTGGCCGCTCGTCGGGACCTACCCACGCGCTGCGCGAGCGGCTCGCGTACATGCGGGCCGACGCTGGCGTCAGCCGGTTGTCGACATGCTCCCGCAGCGAGAGCAGCACTCGGCCCGACGCCGAGCCGAGCGCGTCGGCGACTGCGTCGACGACAGCGGTTCGCTCCGGCTCCGACGCCAGCCGCAGCAGCCGGTCCGCAGATCGCAGGAGCAGGCCCGGCGCCGCAGATAGCACCGAGGTGGCCGAACTGATGGCTCCGGCGCGGATCGCCGCCTCCGCGCGACCGGCGAGGTTGCTTATTCGCCGCTCGCCACGCGCGACCTCGAACACCGCCTGTGCGTGCGGCCACTGGTCGTACTCGTGCGGGTGCAGCCGTTCCCCGAGCCGCTTCCACCGCTCCGCGTAGCGGACGACATCGCCGAGCTTGCCTGGACTCGCGCCGACGACATCGTTCAGCGCGGCGAGAAGCACGCGTCGCTCCGGGCGTCGGAAGGCGCGGAATCGCGTGGGTGTCACGAGCGATGCGTCCCCGCCCGAGACCTGGCAGGCGAGGCGCAGCACGTCGGTCGTCGTGTCCACGCCGACCAGCGGCCGGCCGAGGACGAGCCGGATCCCGTTGAGCACGGCGCGGTTCTCCCGTACCGGGATCTCGGCCGGCTGCGCGCCGTCCACGCAGGCGACCGCGAGCTCGCTGAGGATCGCGAGGTCCGCTTCGCCAAGCGGCGTTGAGCTACTGGCCAGGGCCAGATAGAGCCGCGTTGCCTCTACGTCGACGGCGTCGCCGAGGCGTAGCAAGGTCACCCGATCACCGGCTGCGGTGATCAGCTCGTCGTGCGCGGCCAACAGCTCGGCATAGGTGTGCTGGTAGGTCCCATAAGCCGGCAGGTCCAGCAGGTTCACCGCACCCGAGGCGGCGGCGTCCCGCAGCTGCTCGTCGGTTGCCGTGCCTCCGCCGGTGAAAACGGCCGCCCGCAGCCGATCCGTCCAGAACTCGGCGGTGTCCGGCACGTCATCAGGGAAGCCGATGAAATAGGCGTTGTGCTGGACATGGTCGCCCACCAGTTCGCGCACCGCCGAGACGACCATGGCTGCCAGGTCCATTGCCGGCGCGGGGGCCAGGGCGCCGATGTGCTCCAGCAGAGCGCGCGACGCCGAAAACCCGACATCGAGTAGCGCCACGTCCAATTGCCGGGCCACCGCCGTGCTATCGCCGGCCGCGCCAGTGTTGACCGGCACGCGCAGGGTCTTCTGGATGATCAGCTTCTCGAGCACGTGGTTCCCCGTTCCGGTCAACTCCGGCAGATGCCGCTCCGCAGCCGCGGCACAGTGGGTCGCCGGGGACTCGAACCCCGAACCCTTCGATCCAACTAGGAGAAGGAAGCGCACCCATCACCGCGCAAGCGGGGAGCGGACACGCTACTCAGTCGAATGCTCTATCCAGTTGAGCTAGCGACCCAGATGTCGATCATCGCACCGGCCGGTCCGACATGGCTATCCCGTTTCGAGGGGGCTGTCGGACGCGGCGGACATGGGAGTGCCGCTCCCCGGCGGTGACGGCAAGCCCCGAAAAGTTGAGCGCTGAGGTGGAGTTCCTTGACATCGGCGAGACTCGGAAGCCCTTCGACCTGGCTCCGGTTGCCCGGTTTCGTCGGCTTCGCCGGCTGAGGATCGTTGAGCACCGGCGTGGTCTCCCCAAGCTGCTGCACGCCAACCCGGGCTTGCGGGACCTGTCGCTGTGGCGGCTCCCCGTCGACCACGTCCTGCCCATCATTGCCCTGCCGCACCTGCAGGCCTTGGCGCTGACCCTTGGGTCGTTGACGAACAGCGATTGGCTCACCGAGATCCCCACGCTTCGCTACCTGGCGCTGCGCCGGGTTCGAAAGCTCAGCGACCTCACCCCGGTGACACGATTGCCTGTACTGCAGTGGCTGTGGCTGGAAACGCTCACCGTCGAACGGCTTCCGGACTTCGGCTCCAGCACCATGCTGACGCGGACCGAGTGCCTCGGGATGCGTCACCTCCGCCACCCGGCAGCCCTGCATGGCCTCGCCGCGGCACCGCAGTTGCGGGAGCTTCTGGTCGCAGCACCGCATCTGCCCGTCGACGCGGTCGTCCCCTTCGTTGATCACCCGACACTCGAACGCGCCGGGATCGTGCTGGGCAGCAATTTCACCCGGTGGCGCCCTAATCAGCGCATCCGCTGTGACGACCACTCCGACGGACCCGGAGATGTCAGCCATGGTGCTCCCGGACGTCAGCCGGCGGCGTCCGCCCATGTCGAGTGAGTTGGGTGCGTCTCGAAGGCCGGCAAGCCATGGAGGGAGGCCGCGTCACTGCACAGCGGTGGCCGGGGGATGATCGATTGATTCGGGGCAGCAGAAGGTGTACAGCGAGTAGCCGCGCCCGATCTGCACGCCAACGATGTCTGGGGAAGCAGTCGGGTTTTCCTCGGACGGGCGCCAGCTGCAATGCATGCCGTTCCAGTCGCCTGAGTCGACGGTGAAAATCAAGGTCATCGTGGTGCCGCAGGCAGCACAATCCATCGGGTACGGATCGGTCAGTGACCAGTTGGCGTATCCGCCGACCTTCCATCCCGGCGCGAGCGACAAGTCGTTCTGATAGTGGGGACGGCTCTCGTCCTCGTCCCACTCGTCGAGCCGTTCGCGTAGGTCAACGGGGAGCAGATCGGCGTATTGGTACTCGCGGACCTGCTCGGGGTGCACCACGCACGAAAGCGGCAGGTACATGTCGCTGATCACCGGCGGCTCGGGAGGCGCTTCGAGCAGCGGGCCGACGGCGGAACTGTCGCGCCAGTAGAGGAAGACGCGAGGGCTGTAGTGCCGGTCCGAGTGGTCCACCGGGCACCACAGCACCTGGAGCAGGTCGGTGCCGTCCGGACCGGCGTAGTCCGGGATATCTCGTCGGTACAGCTGCGCGACCGGGACCAACGCAATGGGATCCTCGATCAGGTCGTCCAGGTCCAGAGCATCGGCCGCGTCGAGCTCGGCCCGCTCCTCCACAGTCAAGAAGTCCCCGCCCGGCAGCGGCTCCCGGGCTTCCGCGGTCGCGAGGATCTCCCGCCTGCGGTGCAGGGCGGTCGGGGTGGTCAGGTTCCATGGCTCGTGCGCCCCGGCGTCGTCGCAGACCGGCCATACCTCGTCGGCCGGCCACAACAGCGGTCCGCCGACCGAGCTGTCCGTAACGGCCGGGGCGCCGGGTCGGGGATGCAGGCGGGTAGCGGTGATGGAATGTTCCCGCAGTTCAGGGAAGAGCGCGGTGATGTCTAGGGGACGCGGAGGTGTGGTGCGGACCATAGACGTGGATCTTATGGCCCACGTACAGGTCCTGGGTTCCGGGATGGCTGGCCCCGGCCGGTGTCTCGGGTCGCCTAACGCCACGCCTGCAGGTGAGCCGTAGATCGACGTAGAACGTTGCAGGTGAGCGGGCGGAAGTGTGCTGCGGGTCCGCCCTTGACGACTGGGGTCGCCACCTCTCGGACACCCGTCGACGACGACGGATCGTTTCCGGAAGAGGTCACCGCCGTACGGAATCGGTTCCGTCAGCAGTAGCCACATATCTGGAGGGATGTGCGGCTCGCCGGGAACAGCGCGCCGCTCTTCGCGGAAGCTCCGCTGGGCGTCGCGCAGGCTGACCGTGCGTTACTCAGAGGCCGCTGACCCAGATCCCGCAGGCCGCACGGACATGCGAATCGGCGGTGACCGTCCGGGTGACGGTCACCGCCGATTGCGTGGTCGAACCGGTCAGGCGGCCGAGCAGGCGGTGTCCAGCTCCTTGATGGCGGCTTCCAGGGCCTTCATGCTGGGCTTGGCGTCGGCGGACTTGTTGTACGCGTCGCTCAGGCTCATCATCTCGTTCTGGATTTTTTCGGAGGCGGCGGTGACTGCCTCGTTGGCGCCCATCGAGTGCGCCAGGATCGCGACCGAGCCGGCGGCCCACTGGGCACTGACCGCGAAGTGCCCGGCTGGCGGGCCGATCTTCTCGGCCTTGCTGATCTTGGCCGCGTTGTCCTTGATGTCCTTCGTGATGTCGGCGCAGGCCTTCACTGTGGCCGCGTCGTTGGCCGCGGTGCTGGCCGCGGTGGTGGCCGGGGTGGCGCTGGAGGCCGCCGGGGACGGCGTGGTTGCGGTGCCCTCAGATTTGGGCTGCGGATCGCAGCCGGACATCGCGATCGCCGCCGCAACGGCCACGCCAGTCAGGACGAGTCGAGTTCGGTTCATCGATGTTTCCCCCATGATCTTCATGTTCGGCGCACGCTATCAGCCGCGGTCGAACGGGTGGGATCAGTTAGTGGGCCGACGATCGTCCGTTCCTGCTCTGAGGTGTGGTTGAAGGCTGAGATCCGCGCGGCCGCCGAGTGCTGGCCGGTCCTGCTGTCACCGGAGCAGGTGCCGTGTTCAGCCCCGTGGGTCAGCCGGGTGGTGCGGCCGGTCCGTCGGCAAATGACGCAGTCCAGGCTGAATCGATGTCGCCCTTCCAGTGCACGTTGTGGAAGGGGGGCGTCGCCGAGTGTCGGATGGTGCCGACGTCCTGCTACTCGAGGATCGAGGGCTTCGCTACGGGTGACCATCGCGGCTCGGCTGGCCGGTGCGAGTTGCGGATCGGGGGAGCAGCTTTGGGAGCAGCGCGGCGCCCTGAACGGCCTTGAACGGTGCCCAACGGGTCGTCGGTCGTCACCGGGCCAGGTCTGCTCTATGTCGATGCCCCAGGATTGTCGGTCGAGCTCGGTAGTCCATCCGTGCTGATTGAGTCGTCGCAGGGAACGCTGAGGCACGGCCGAACGTGTCGACTATGGAGCAGACCGACTCCGCGTCCTGTCGGGTGCGCACGTCGGGAGACGACCGGTCGGGCCGGCCAACCTAGCATCACAGCCATGGTCCCCGCAGGTAACGCGGTCGTGCTCGGCGCCAGCATGGCCGGCCTGATAACCGCCCGGGTGCTGAGCGACGCGTACGACACCGTCACGATCGTCGACCGCGACACGCTGCCCGAGGTGGCGACGGCACGGCGTGGAGTTCCGCAGTCCCGCCAACTACACGTGCTGCTGGCCCAGGGCCGGCGAGCGCTCGACGAACTCTTCGAGGGCCTCAGCGACGAGCTGAGCGCCGCCGGCGCGCCGCTGGTCGACCTGCACGATCAGGTGCACTGGTGCAACGACGGCTACCCGATGCGTCGAACCGCGTCGGACCTGGTCGGTGTGGGGGTCAGCCGCCCGCTGCTGGAGGGCACGGTGCGCGCGCGGGTACGGAAACTGGCCAACGTCCGGTTCTGCCCGCCCGCCGAGGCGACCGCGCTGCTGAGCACCGAGGACCGCAGCCGGATCACCGGTGTGCTCGTGACGCCGCGCACGGGCACCGAGTACCGGATTCACGCGGACCTGGTGGTCGACGCCTGCGGCCGGGCGTCCCGCAGCCCGGCCTGGCTGGCCGAGCTCGGCTACCCGACGCCGTCGGAGCAGCGGGTTCCGGTTGACGTCACCTACGTCACCCGCATCTACGAGCGCGAGTCCCATCATCTCGACGGTCTGCTCGGAGCGCTGACCAACGCCGTGCCGGGTCGCCCCCGCACCGGCATCGTCGCCGCCCAGGAGGAGAGCCGCTTCGCGGTGGCGCTCAGTGGCATGCTCGGCGAGCAGCCGCCGGCGGACCACGAGGGCTTCACCCTGTACGCCGAGTCGCTGGGCATGCCGGTGATCAGCCGGCTCGTGCGCGACGCCGTCCCGGTGGGCGGTCCAGCCCAGATGCGCTATCCGGCGAGCGTGCGCCGACGCTACGAGCGGTTGCGCCGCTTCCCGCTCGGCTACCTGGTGGTCGGCGACGCCGTGTGCAGCTTCAATCCCGTGTACGGCCAGGGCATGACGGTCGCCGCCAGCGAGGGCCTGCTGCTCCGCTCGGTCCTGCCCGGCGGCCCGGACCGGCTGGCCCGACGCTTCTTCCGCGGCGCGGGCAGGCTGATCGACGGCCCGTGGTCCATCGCGGTCGGCACCGACCTGCGCTTTCCGCAGGTGCCCGGGCCGCGCTCGGCGCGGGTGCGGCTGGTCAACTGGTACGTGCACCGCCTCCATGCGGCCGCCCGCAACGACGCCGTGCTGGGCGCCGCCTTCCTGCGCGTGCTCAACCTTGTGGACCCGCCGACCCGGCTGCTCCGCCCCGCGATCGTGCGCCGGGTGCTGCGCGGATTCTGGCACTGACCCGCCGCCGGGGACCGGTCCACGTCGCGTGCCCCGTCATTTCGGGCAGCGCACCTTGCGCATGAAGGTGGGCAGCAGCCACGGCCGGGGGCCGCCGACACGGATGCCGCCGGTGAGCGCCGCCCGCACCGGGGAAACCCGGCCGAACAGCATGAGGTTGAACACGACCGGGTCGTCGGTGACCCGGGCGGCCGGACGTGTCCCCGGATCGGCGACGCGGACGACGTTGTCGGCGAGCAGCAGGGCCACCGGCCGCGTGTACCGCGACTCGAAGGCGACCGTCACCCGCACTGCAGCGCATCGCCCGTGGCCGGGTATTGGGATGAGTCGCCGTCCAGTGGTGTGGGTAGTGTGTCCGCTGTTTGCCGCACTCATGATCTTGCGATGGTCGCGAGGCGAGGCGACCGACGCAGGGACGGAGCCGACATGGGCAATAGGCCGGACGAACACCCGCGGTCGCGCCGCAGGCAGAACACTGCCCGCGGCGCTGCTACCGACCGAGGCGCCGATTCGCGTCCAAGGGGCCAGGCGGCGATGCCCGCTCGCGTGGAGGTGCCCAGCTCGCTGCGCCCACCGTCGAGGACGGTGACGCGGTGGCTGCTCCAGCACCGGGTGCAGCCGGCGGGCCCGGAGAGCGGAGGGTCGCACGCCACGCCCCACGCCTGGTGGAAGGTGATGTGCCTGACCGGGGTGGACTACTTCTCCAC
>NZ_JAKKFF010000103.1 GCF_022229015.1 Micromonospora foliorum | reverse complement strand
CAGCGGTCCAGCGGTCCAGCGGGCGCACCGGGCACACCGGCCCAGCGGGCCCAACTAGCCGAAGGAGCCCAGCGGGCATACTTCGGTCATGCACGACGGGAGGCTGTGCTGAACCCGGAGACTGGCGGGCCGACCGTGGCGGTCGTCGAGGCGTACGCCGAATTGGCTCGTCGGGTGCTCGCGGGCCCGGCGCGGTTGGGGCGGACCCGGCTGGTCGCGGTCGACGGGCCGAGCGGCGCGGGCAAGAGCCGGTTCGCCGCGCGGCTCGCGGATGCCCTGGCGGGGCCGCTGGGCGGCCGACCGCCGTTGGTGCACACCGACGACCTGCTCGACGGGTGGGACGACCAGGTCACCTTCTGGCCCCGGCTCGACGAGGGGGTGCTCGCCTCGCTGCGGAACGGGGAGCCGGGCGCCTACCGGCGCTACAGCTGGGTCCGGCGACGTTTTCTGCCCCGACCGGTTCCGGTTCCGGTGGCTCCGGTGCTGGTGGTCGAGGGGGTCACCGCTGCCCGGGCGGTCGTCCGGCCGGAGCTGACGCTTGCTGTGTTCGTCACCGCGCCCGCGTCGCTGCGGCTGGCTCGCGCCGTCGCCCGGGACGGGCCGGAGATCCTGCCCGAGCTGCGTCGCTGGCACGAGGGGGAGCGGGCGCACTTCGCCGTCGACGAGACCGCGACCCACGCCGACCTGGTGGTGGACGGCGCGCCGGCGCTGCCGCACGACGCGGAGCGGTACTACGTGCGGCTGCGCTGAGCGGGGCATGGACGTCGGCGACCGACTGCGGCACGATGCGGGGAGCTACGGCGAACGGGGAGCCACCATGACGGCAGCGGACGCGCCAGCGCGGCGTCGGATCACCCTCACCGGCATCAGCTCGCGGGCCTGGGAGCATCCGGCCGACCGGGGCGCCCTGGTCGCGCTGCGGGAGCTGCGTGGTTTCGACGACGTGGTACGGGCGTTCTTCGGGATGTGGAACGAGCGGGGTTTCCGGCTGTCCGTGCTGGCCTCCGGCATCCGGGTCGACCACCGGCAGTACCCGGCGGTGTGGCAGCGCTACACCGAGGCCGCGGCGGCGCTCGACGTGGCCGAGCTGCCCGAGCTGTACGTGACCCAGTCGCCCTGGTTGGGCGCCGAGGCGGTCGGGCTGGAGCGGCCGTTCATCGTGCTCAACTCCGCCTGCGTGCAGCAACTCGACGAGGACGAGCTGCGTTGTCTGCTCGGCCACGAGTTGGGGCACGTGGGCAGCGGCCACGCGGTCTACAAGACCATGCTCATGATCCTCACCCGGTGGGCAGCCAACCTGAGCTGGTTGCCGGTCGGCGCGATCGCGCTGCGCGCCATCATCGCGGCGATGCTGGAGTGGTGGCGCAAGGCGGAGCTCTCCGCCGACCGGGCCGGCCTGCTCGCCGGGCAGGACCCGGCCGCCGCGCTGCGGCTGCTGATGAAGCTGGCCGGCGGCGGTGACCTGTCCCAGGTCGACACCACCGCCTTCCTAGAGCAGGCCGCCGAGTACGCCGGTGGCGGCGACCTGCGCGACAGCCTGCACAAGATCCGGATGACCGCGTGGAGCACTCACCCGGTGCCGGTGGCGCGTGCGGCGCAGCTGCGCCAGTGGATCGACTCCGGGGCGTACGGGCGGGTGCTGGCCGGGGACTACGCGCGCCGCGAGGACGACAGTTCGACAAGTGTCTCGGAGGAGATCAAGGCGGCTGCCGAGTCGTACCGGGAGGAGTTCAGCCGGTCCACCGACCCACTGGTCGGGTTGCTGCGCCGGCTCGGCGACGGCGCGAGCGACGTCGGCGAGTGGGTGGGCGGCACCGCCGGTCGGGCCCGTTCCTGGATGGACGCCGCCACCGAGGCGGCGGGCCGCGCACACCGCGCCGGGCCGGCCGCC
>NZ_JAKKFF010000102.1 GCF_022229015.1 Micromonospora foliorum | reverse complement strand
ACAGCGCCTGCCGCCGGGTCAGCCCGAAACAGGCGAAGGCGTCCGCGGTGGCCAACGCCTCCAGCTGCGCGGCGGTGAGACCGAGCCGCCGGGCCAGGTCCGGCATGTCCCGGTACGGCCCACCGGCGACCCGTTCGGCCTCGATCCGTTCGGCCACGTCGGCGCCGAGGGTCCGCACGCTGGACAGGCCGAGCCGGACGGCGGGGCCGCCCAGCCCCCAGGCGTGCGGCGGCTCCCCCGGCCCGCTGCCCCACCGGGTCTCCGGGGTGGACTCCAGCACCGCCACAGCCCCGCTGGCGTTGATGTCCGGACGACGGACCTCCACCCCGTGCCGGCGGGCGTCGTCGACAAGGGTCTGCGGCGAGTAGAAACCCATCGGCTGCGCGTTGAGCAGCGCGGCCAGGAACGGCGCCGGGTGGTAGCGCTTGAGCCAGGAACTGGCGTAGACCAGGTAGGCGAAGCTCATCGCGTGGCTCTCCGGGAAGCCGTAGCTGGCGAACGCGGTGAGCTTGCGGTAGACGTCGTCGGCCAGCTCACCGGTGATGCCCCGCTCGGCCATCCCGGCGTAGAGCCGGTCGGCGATCCGGGTCATCCGCTCGACCGACCGTTTCGCGCCCATCGCCCGGCGCAGCTGGTCGGCCTCGGCCGCGTCGAAGCCGGCCAGGTCGATGGCGAGCTGCATCAGCTGCTCCTGGAACAGCGGCACACCCAGGGTCTTCTCCAGGGCGTTGCGCATCAGCGGGTGCGCGAAGGTCACCGGCTCCTGGCCGTTCTTGCGGCGGATGAACGGGTGCACCGAACCGCCCTGGATCGGGCCGGGGCGGATCAGCGCCACCTCGACCACCAGGTCGTAGAACTCGCGGGGCTTGAGCCGGGGCAGGGTGGCCATCTGGGCCCGGCTCTCCACCTGGAACACCCCGACCGAGTCGGCCCGGCACAGCATGTCGTAGACCTCCGGGTCGTCCAGGGTCATGTCACCCAGGTCGAGGCTCTCACCGATCATGTCGTAGCCGTAGTGCAGGGCGGAGAGCATGCCCAGACCGAGCAGGTCGAACTTGACCAGGCCCACCGCGGCGCAGTCGTCCTTGTCCCACTGCAGGACGCTGCGCCCGGGCATCCGCCCCCACTCCACCGGGCAGACCTCGATCACCGGCCGGTCGCAGATCACCATGCCACCGGAGTGGATGCCCAGGTGCCGGGGGAACGTCTGCAACTCGTTGGCGTACTCCACCACCTGCTCCGGGATGTTCTCGACATCGACCGTGGCGACCGAGCCCCACCTGTCGATCTGCTTGCTCCAGGCGTCCTGCTGCCCCGGCGAGTAGCCGAAGGCCTTGGCCACGTCCCGCACGGCCGACCGGGGCCGGTAGGAGATGACGTTGGCGACCTGGGCGGCGTGCTCCCGGCCGTAGCGGGTGTAGACGTGCTGGATCACCTCCTCCCGGCGGTCGGACTCGATGTCCACGTCGATGTCCGGTGGGCCGTCCCGTTCCGGGGCGAGGAACCGCTCGAAGAGCAGTTGGTGCCGGACCGCGTCGACATTGGTGATCCGCAACGCGTAACAGACCGCCGAGTTGGCCGCCGAACCCCGACCCTGGCAGTAGATGTCCTGGTCCCGGCAGAACGTGACAATGTCGTAGACCACCAGGAAGTAGCCGGGGAAACCCAGCTCCTCGATCATGTTCAGCTCGTGGTCGAGTTGCGCGTACGCAGTCGGGTGCGCCTGCGGTGGCCCATAGCGCTCGTGCGCCCCGTCAGCGGTCAACTTCCGCAGCCAGCTCATCTCGGTGTGCCCCGGCGGCACCGGGTACGCCGGTAGCTGCGGCGCGACGAGCTGGAGGTCGAAGGCCAACTCGGCGCCGAACTCGGCGGCCCGCGCCACCGCACCCGGGTACGCGGCGAACCGGGCCGCCATCTCCGCGCCGCTGCGCAGGTGGGCGGTGGCCGCCGCGGGCAACCAGCCGTCGATCTCGTCCAGGCTGCGTCGGGCCCGGACCGCGGCGACGGTGGTGGCCAGCCGCCGCCGGCCAGGGCTGGCGTAGTGCACGTTGTTGCTGGCCACCGTCGGCAACCCGGCCGCGGCGGCCAGCTCGGCGAGCGCGTCGTTGCGGTCGGCGTCGACGGGATGGCCGTGGTCGGTCAGCTCCACGGCCACCGTCTCGGCGCCGAAGAGCGCGGTCAGCCGGTCCAACTCGCGGGCCGCCGCGTCCACCCCCTCGGTGAGCAGCGCCCCCGGCACGTGCCCCTTGCGGCAGCCGGTCAGCACCAGCACATGGTCACGCAGCTCGGCGGCGACCTCCTCCAGGTCCCCGTAATCCGGGCGGCCCTTCTCCCCGCCGCGTAGCTGGGCGCGGGCGATGGTGGTGGCCAGCCGGGCGTACCCCTCGTGGCCGTGCGCGAGCACCAGCAGGTGCGCGCCGTGCGGGTCGGGCTCGCCGTTCTGCGGGCCGGGCAGGCCGAGGGACAGCTCCGCGCCGAAGATGGTCGGCAGGCCCAACGTACGAGCCGCCTCGGCGAAGCGGACCACCCCGTAGAAGCCGTCGTGGTCGGTGACGGCGAGCGCGGTGAGCCCCAGCCGGGCCGCCTCCTCGGCCAGCTCCTCCGGGTGGCTGGCGCCGTCGAGGAAGCTGAAGTTGGTGTGCGCGTGCAGCTCCGCGTAGGGCACCACACCGTCGGGGCGGGTCAGCTCCGGCGGCTGGTACTGCTCGCGGCGGCGGCTCCAGGCCGGGGAGTCGCCGCCGTCGGCGTCCACGGCGAGCGGGTCCACCACATGCAGGTGCCGCTCCTCGCGCGACCGCCCGCCGCCCGACCGACCGGAGCCGCCGCTGGCCCGCCCCGAGAGCACCCGCTCCAGCTCCGACCAGGGCATCTTCGGGTTGTGGAAGCTCATCGAACATCCTCCTCCGGCCTGGGGAGCACCGGCTCAGTCATAGATCGCCTCCACCAGCCACTGCCCGGCCTCGACGGCCAGCAGCAGCGCGGCACCGTCGGCCAGGCTGACCTGGAACCGGGCCCGGCGGCGGGCCTCGACCGGCGCCCACCACCGCTCGTCCACCGGCCACGGGCCGGCCCAGCCCACGATCTCCGCCGGCTGGCCGGTGCCGACCACCAACCGGGCCGGTGGGGCGCTCACCACCAACCGAGCGCTGATCACCACCGGCTCACCGGCGGCGTCGTGCACCGTCGCCGCGAGCGGGCTGGGCAGCACCACCGCCGGCGCGG
>NZ_JAKKFF010000101.1 GCF_022229015.1 Micromonospora foliorum | reverse complement strand
CACTGCGTTATCAACATCGGACGGGCAGGGCCGGCCGGCCCAGGCTACACGCCGAGCCCGCCCGCGCCACGCCGGGTGCAGGTGATCCTCTGGCGCGCGGGGCCCCCGGGCCCCCGGCCCTCGGTCCTGGTCCCCGGCCCTCGGTCCTGGTCCCCGGCCCTCGGTCCTGGTCCCCGGCCCTCGGTCCTGGTCCCCGGCCCTCGGTCCTGGTCCTCGGCCCGCGGTTGGGGCCTGCCTCGCCCGGTCCGGCGCTTGATCCACTCGGGTTCATGGAAGTCGCGGTATCCCGGTCGTCCTGACGCCGCGACTTCCTTGAACGCGAGTCGATCAAGCAACGGCCGATCGCACCACCGCCCCCGAAACCGACCAAAAGGTGCGGACTGGCGACCGCCGAGTCCGCGTCGAGCCCACCCTCAGGTGCCCTCGTATCGCAACCAGGGCCCGGTCGGTTCCAGCGCTCAGGCCGGCGGCGACGTCCGTGTGAGGATGTTGTGTGAGCTGTGAGTCAACAATTTCGCCAGCGGTCGCTCCAACCGCCTCCCCTCTCGTACTGAAAGGGGAGGGGATTGTGCTGCGAGACTGGCTCGACACCGATCTGCCGCACATGCCGGGCCTCTTCGACGCGCCGGACATTGCCGCGAATACCGATACTCCTTCTCCATTCGACGCGGACGCCTTTCTGGTCAGAATCCGGCGGTGCCGTGCACAGGGGATCGTCGACCTGGCCGTGACGCGCGACGGCGAGGCGCCGCTTGACCTCGTCGCACTTCACGTGGCGATCGGGGTACTGGGGTACGCCATCGGCCCGGCGCACCGCGGCCGAGGTGTGGCGTCGCGTTCCCTGCGGTTGATGACGCTTCCGTGACGTCTGGCTCACAAAGAGGGGATACGACACGCGTCATCGGGGCAGCCGGTGGCTGACGAGTTTGGGACGATGCGCCGGTCGAACCACCGACATCACCCGACTCGAAGGGATCTTCACGATGGCAAAGGTCATCTCCACGCTGTTCATCTCGGCCGACGGTGTGGCCGAGATCGACCCGGACTGGCACTTTCCGTACTTCGACGACAACATGGGCCGGGCCGTCACCGAGGACTATGACGCCGCCGACGTGTTGCTCATCGGCCGGGAGACGTACGACAGCTTCGCCGGGGCCTGGCCCGGCCGTGAGGCCGCGGGTGGCGACGACGCACCGTTCGCCAAGCAGCTCGGCGACGTGCGCAAGGTCGTCGTCTCGCGTCAGCCGCTGGAGTTCTCCTGGCGCAACTCGGAGCTGATCGACGGGGATCTCCTCGACGCGGTCGCCGCGCTCAAGGCCGATGCCGGCGTCCGGGGAATTCTCATCCCCGGGTCGATCTCCGTCGTGCAGCAACTGCTCGCCGCCGGTCTCGTCGACGAGCTGCGCCTGCTGGTGCATCCGGTGGCCGCGCGTAAGGGTCGCAAGCTGTTCGACGAGGGCGACGCGGCGTACCACCTGCGACTGGTGGCGTCGGAGGCGTTCCCGACGGGCGTCCTTCGCGTGATCTACGCGCCGGGCTCGGCACCGACGCCGGTCGGCTACGACGAGGTGAAGGACCAGGTGCCGGCCGGAAACTAGGGCGGCTTTCGGGAACGGCCGCCGCGCCGGCCGTTCTCGGACCCAGCGCGTCGTACGCCCATGTGAAGATCCCGTCGTGACCGAGTGGACGTACAACGACCGCCCTGTGGGTGCCAGGTTCCTCACCGATCGGATCCCCGAGCCGGGCCGCACCGCCATCGAGGACGAGCTGTGGGCCTGGGTCGTGCGGGGTGAGAGCGACGCGGACGAGTTCGTCGACTTCTTCGACGACGCCGAGGAGCGCTGCGGCGCCACGGACGACGAGCTCAGGGCGGCGCACGAGACGGCGGTGGCGGTTCGGCGGCAGCAGCAGCGCGAGTGGGGTGAGGTGCGCGGCAACCTCACCCGCGCTTTCGCGGAGCTCAACGAGCTGGGGGTGCTGGCCCGGGAAAATTTCAGCTGCTGCGGCACCTGCGCGAGTGCCGAGATCGACGACGAGCGGGACGACTCCCGGCGCTGGCGCGGCTTCCTCTGGTACCACCAGCAGGACACCGAGTCCCTGCTCGCGAGCGAGGACGGCGAGGTCTATCTCGGCTACGGCGTCTACCCTCCGGCCGACTTCGACGAGGCCGCCTACGCGGGCCTGTCGGAGGCCGAGCGGCAGGCCGGTTACCAGGCCGACCTGGAACGACTGCTGGACGAGGTCGCCTTTCCGGTGCTCCGCAAGCACGGCATGGAGGTGGAGTGGAACCGCAGCCAGTCCCGCCGGATCCGGGTCACCGGCGCCCGGTGGTATGCGCCGCTGGATTGACCGCCACCGATTTATCCCACACTTCGGACCGGTATTTAGTGAGGCTCATCAATATTGACGGACGGCGTCGGCGGCGACAGGATCTCGGGCACCACCACCCCCGTGATCCCTCCTGGGAGGCGCCATGACCCGTCCCCGCCTGCCCCTCCTGCGGGCAGCCACCCGGTTGGCCGCACTCGCCCTCGCCACCGCCGGCGTGCTGCTCACCGTCGCCACCCCCGCCAGCGCCGCGGTGCCCACCGGCCGCTACGTCGCGCTGGGCGACTCGTACACCGCTGGCCCGCTGATCCCCACCCAGGTTGACCTCAACTGCCTACGCTCCAACCGCAACTACCCGTCGCTGGTGGCGGCGTCCGCCGGCTCGTCGTCGTTCGCCGACGTGAGCTGCTCCGGCGCCACCACCGACGACATCCTCTACGGCGGTAGCGGCCAACTGGGCATCACGCTGCCACCGCAGCTCAACGCGGTCACGTCGAACACGTCGCTGGTGACGGTGCAGATCGGCGGCAACGACATCGGCTTCTCCGGCATCATCGGCGACTGCGCGGAGGCGAGCGTCAGCAGCCCGCTCGGATCTCCGTGCAAGAACCGGTACACCGCCGGAGGCGTCGACCAGTTGCAGGCGCGGATCGTCGCCGCCACGCCGAAGGTCACGGCCGTGCTGCAGGCGGTTCGGCAGGCCGCGCCGGGCGCACGGGTCGTGGTGCTCGGCTATCCGGCGATCCTGCCGGACACCGGTTACGGCTGCTGGCCGGTCGTTCCGATCGCCTACCAGGACGTGCCGTACCTGCGCGGTGTCGAGAAGTCGCTCAACGCGATGCTGGCCAGCGCCGCGAGCGCCAACGGCGCCACCTACGCCGATGTCTACACCCCGTCGATCGGACGCGACGCGTGCAAGAGCAGCGGCACCCGCTGGGTCGAGGGTCTGCTGCCGCAGAACTCGGCCGCGCCGTTCCACCCCAACGCCCGGGGTGAGCAGGGCATGGCCACCGCCCTGCTGGCCAGGCTGAACAGCTGACCGGGCCGTAACCGGACGAGCCCGCCCCGCCGTCAGCGGCGGGGCGGGTCACCGCATGGTGGCCGGGCGCTCACAGTCCGTGCGCGCGCCGATCTCCCGGCAAGGCTGGCGCGGCGATGCCCAACCTCGGTGTGCTTGAGACCGAGGAGTCCGGGGTACCGAAAGCTATGCCGAATGTGGGGCAAGTCGTCGGAGACCGTTACCGCCTGGTCGAAAGCATCGCCAGCGGCGGAATGGGTGACGTGTGGCGGGCGGTCGACGAAACTCTGGACCGCTGCGTGGCGGTCAAGATGCTGCAACCTCGGTTGGTCACCGACAGCGGCTTCGGTGAGCGGTTCCGGCGTGAGGCGCGGGCCATGGCAGCCCTGCGTCACCCGGGTGTCGCCCAGGTCTACGACTACGGTGAGGTGTCCCAGTCCGGAGCGCCGGTCCTCGCCTACATCGTGATGGAATGCGTGCAGGGGCAGCCCTTGTCGGAGCGGATCGCCGAGGTCGGCCGGCTGGACGTGGCCGAGACGATGTCGATCGCCGCGCAGACCGCGCGTGCCCTGCAGGCGGCGCATGACGCCGGTGTCGTCCACCGTGACGTCAAACCCAGCAATCTGATCATCGAGCCGGACGGACACGTCGTACTCGTCGATTTCGGTGTTGCGGTGACGCAGGAAGCGGCGAGCCTGACCGCACCGAACCAGGTCGTCGGCACCGCCCTGTACATGGCACCCGAGCAGGTCGCGAGAAACGAGACCACACCGGCGATCGACATCTACGCGCTGGGGGCTGTCGTCTACCACTGCCTCGCCGGTCGGCCGCCGCACCAGGGTGAGAATGCCGTCGCGGTGGCGCTGCGGCATCTCGAAGAGGAACCGTCGCCGCTGCCCGAGGACGTTCCGGCGGAGGTCCGGCGTGTGGTCGCCACCGCGATGGCCAAGGAGCCCGCCGACCGCTTTCCGACGGCAGCGGCCATGGCCGAGGCGGCGCAGACACTCATGGACCCGTCCGACCAGGTGCTGTCCACCGCGACCGGGGCGACCGAGGTCGGGGTGCGGACCGAGGTCACGGCTGCCCGGCGGCCGGCGCTCGGCGGCACGGTGGGTCGGGCGGTCACTTCCGGGCCCAGAGCGCTCGCGGTGCTTCTCGGATCGTTGGCCGCCGCGGCTGCCGTCCTGGTGTTCGCCGATCCCATCGGGATCATGCCCGGCCAAACCGGGCGGCCGTCGACGCCTCCCGGGGTGCCGCCCGCGGTGTCGCCAACCGTGCCGCAGCAGCGGGATCCGGGCCCCGGCGTCGGCGGCGGCGAACCAGCCACCCGCAGTTCTGCGGGCCTGCCGGTCCGAGCGCCCGGCTCCCCGACCCCGACGCCCAGCCGGGCCGCGGGCGAGGGGACGGTGAACCCATCGACGCCGTCCGGTGGAAGCACTTCGGATGCGCCCGCTCCCACCGCGTCCGAGAGCACTCCTGCGGAGCCGACGGAAGCCCCGACGGCAGCCCCGACGGGCGGAACGACAGCGGCACCGACCGCCGGGACGACGGAGAACCCAGCGGCGGACCCAACCTCGGCACCGTCGGCGGAGGAATCGGCGGCCGGCGGAGAGACCGCGGTGCCGCGGGTGTAGCGGACGGTGGCGACGACCACGGTCTCGCGGCTGGGCCGTGCCGCACAATCCGCCCTTTGCTCTGCACCCGCGGAAGCGCCATCCAGCGGTAGGCCGGTGGTGCCTCGGCGGGTGCAGAGCAAAGGGCACGTCGAACGGGGCCGACCCGAGGCCGTCCTGAACGCCGAGGTCGACGAGGGCTGCCTACGGAACAACGCAGTGGCGTGGCGGCCGAGGCCGCCACGCCACTGGTGCGATGTCAGGAGTTGATCGGGGTCAACTGGTACGGCAGCTGACCGTCGGCCAGTTCCAGTTGCCGTTGGCCATGATCGTTAGTCCGAAGTTGTTGCCGTTGCCGTTGGGTGTCGCGGTGACGGTGCCGCTGGTGCCGCTGACGGAGGCGTTCCAGCTGTTCTGAACGCTCTGGCCGCCGCCAAGGCCGAGGCTGACGACCCAGTTGTTGGTGCCGCTGACCGCGACGTTCAGGTTGAACCGGTCACCCCACTGCTGACCGGCGGAGAGCGTCGCGCTGCAGTTGCCGGTCCCCGGGTTGCCGGTGGGGGGCGGGGTGGTCGGGTTGCCGCCACCGCTGCCCTCCCGGACGGTGATGTCGGAGCTTCCGCTGCTCTGGTACCCCTCGGTGGCCATGATCTGGTAGCTGTGGTTGGTGCCGAGGTTCAAGCCGGCGCGGGCCCAGGCGTCGAAGTGGTTGGCGGTGGTGATGGTGCCACTCGAGCGCTTCTGCTGGCGGACGCTCCAGAACTGGTAGAACGTCTGGTTGCCGTCGATCGACGGGGCGTTGACCCGCTGACTGCGGAGGATGTCGTAGGTGCCGCCGTCAGTGGTGACCGTGCCCATCCGGGTGGCGCCGCTGCTCGGGTTGTAGCTGCCGAAGTTCTCCACCACGTAGTACTCGATCAGCGGGTTGCGCGTCCATCCGTACAGGGCGAGGTAGGTGTTGTTGTTGCCCGGGTTGTAGCTGCCCGAGTAGGTGACCGTCCGTCGGTTGCCGGTGGCCCAACCCTTGCCGCCGACCCAGTTGTTGGTGCTCCTGTCCCAACTGCTGGTGTACCGGCCGTCGGCGCGCAGCGTCATGCTGGCGTTGCCGCTGTCCTTCCAGAACGAGAAGAAGTAGCCGTTGTGGGTGCCGGTGAGGTTCGAGGTGAGGGTCCGGTCGGCCTCGGCGTACGCGTTGGTGGCGGTCATCGTGCCGGCGACGGCCAGGACGGCGGCGCATGCGGCGCCCAGGAGCAACCGCATGCGGCCGCGGCCTCTCGGTTTGGTGTGGCTGGTGTCGGTCATGGAACTGTTGCCTCCTCTGACGGCTGGCGGGGGCCAGCGGCGCGGTACGCCTCGGCAGGCTGCCGGTGGTCGGTAAGGGCCACGGCGTCGTACCGCTCGGTGGTGGTGGGCCGGTCGTCCTGCACGACGACCGGAGAGGTGGGTCGTGGTGGCTGGTGCTGACGACAATTGAGCGCCGTCGATGGCGACCGTATTAACCCGGCCGTCGACTTGTCAACAATTCTCGGAAACAGGGTGGCAACACCGCTGTCGCTACCGAGCGGCATCCATCCAGGTCAGTAGTCGATCAGAGGTCAGGGCGGTCCACCGTAGAGTGTCGGTGCCGGATCACGCTCCGAGTGGTGGGTGCCGAAAGTTCCGGAGACTTTCCGGACCAGGTGCGTCGACCGTGGCACGCGGTACGGGAGCAGCGGCTCCCGGCGTGACCGGTCAGCGACGCCCGAGGGAGTTGAGCCGGGCGGCCTGGCGGGTCAGGTGGTCGCGTTCGGCGAGGTTGGTGGCCTGCTGGGCCGCCTCGGTGTACAGCCGCGCCGCCTTCGCCAGGTCGCCGTCGCGCTCGTGCAGGTACGCCGCCACCGCCGTGTACCGGGGCAGCGCGTCGTCAACCGTCGCGAGCGCCGCCAGGCCGGCCCGGGGTCCGTCGGCCTCGCCGACCGCCACCGCGCGGTTGAGTCGGACGACCGGGTTGTCGGTCAGGTGCGCGAGTTCGTCGTACCACTCCACGATCTGCACCCAGTCGGTCTCGGCGGCGGTCGGCGCGTCCGCGTGCAGTGCCGCGATGGCGGCCTGGGCCTGGAACTCGCCCAGTTGGTCGCGGGCGAGGGCCGCCTGCAGGATCTCGACGCCCTCGGCGATCGACCGGGTGTCCCAGCGGCTGCGGTCCTGCTCGGCGAGCGGCACCAGGCTGCCGTCGGGGGCGGTCCGGGCGGCACGCCGGGCGTGGTGCAACAGCATGAGGGCGAGCAGCCCTGCCACCTCGGGGTGGTCGATCGAGGCCGCGAGCTGTCGGGTGAGCCGGATGGCCTCGGCGGCGAGGTCCAGGTCGCCGGAGTAACCCTCGTTGAAGACGAGGTAGAGGACGCGCAGCACGGTGGCGACGTCACCGGGTCGGTCGAACCGCAGCCCGGAGACGGTGCGCTTCGCCCGGCTGATGCGCTGCGCCATGGTCGCCTCGGGCACCAGGTAGGCGTGGGCGATCTGGCGGGTGGTCAGCCCGCCGACGGCGCGCAGTGTGAGCGCGACCGCGGACGACGGCGTCAGCGACGGGTGGGCGCACAGGAAGTAGAGCTGAAGCGTGTCGTCCACGGTGGGTGCCGCCCCGGGCGCCGGCTCCTCCTCGACGAGATCCTCCCGCCGACGGCGGGCGGCGTCGGATCGGGCCGCGTCGAGGAACCGTCGCCACGCCACCGTGGTCAGCCAGCCCTTCGGGTCGCGCGGCGGGTCGGCCGGCCAGACGCGGACCGCCTCGACCAGGGCGTCCTGCATGGCGTCCTCGGCCGCCGCGAAGTCGATTCCGCGGCGGACGAGGATCCCGAGGACGCTCGGCGTGAGGCTCCGCAGCAGCGTCTCGTCCATCGGAGTCGTCACTCCGTGATGGTGGGCGGCTCGCTCAGGAACGGGCGCAGCTCGAGCCACTCGTGGATCGGCTTCCCGCCTGCCCCGGGGGCGGCCGACAGTTCCCCGGCCAGCTCGACGGCCCGGTCGTGGCTGTCGACGTCGATCACCATCCAGCCGGCGATGAGATCCTTGGTCTCGGCGAACGGGCCGTCGGTGACCGGCGGGCGGCCCTCGCCGTCGTACCGGACGAACGTCCCCTCGGGGGCGAGTGCCTGACCGTCGACGAACTCGCCGGTGCCCTCGAGCCGGGCCGCGAAGTCGCGCATGTACTGCATGTGGGCCGAGATCTCCGCCGGGGTCCACTGGTCCATCGGCACGTCGTTCACCGCGGCCGGGCCGCCCCGGTAGTGCTTGAGCAGCAGGTACTTCGCCATCGTGATGCTCCTCGGTGCTGGCTGTGACCCATCGTGGTCACGATCACTCCGGGGACGAAGCCGGTCGGCACTTCTCGACATGGCTGTCCGGTTTTTTTCCCCCGCAGGTTAACCTCGGGTGAATCGTCCGTGGTTGGGGTAGCTCGGGCGGCGCAAAACTTGATTCGTTCCAAAATAGTGAGCTAGTGTTCGTACCCGTGATGTCCGACTTCGAGGCGCAGCTGCGGGCCGCCTCGTTGCGCGTGACCCGGCCCCGGTTGGCGGTGCTCGCGGCGCTGCGCGACCACCCGCACGTCGGCACCGACGCGGTGATCGAGCTGGTCCGCGCGGATCATCCCACGGTCTCCCACCAGGCGGTGTACGACGTGCTGCGCGTGCTCACCGAGGCCGGTCTGGTGCGGCGCATCCAGCCGGCCGGGGCGACCGCCCGCTACGAGTCCCGGGTCGCGGACAACCACCACCATGTCGTGTGCCGCTCCTGCGGCGCCATCGCCGACGTCGACTGCGCCGTCGGTCACGCCCCCTGTCTCACCGCCTCGGGCGACCACGGTTTCGTGGTCGACGAGGCGGAGGTCGTCTACTGGGGCACCTGCCCCGACTGCGCGACCGAACGCACGCCCCAGAGATCCGCAAGCTCGGAAGGAAGCACATGAGCGACACCCAGGACAACGGCCCCACCAGTGCGCAGGGCGTGGACCAGAAGGCAGCGGCCGGCTGCCCGGTCGCGCACGACTCGGTGACCGCGCACGGCAGCGAGAGTGAGAACCCGGCGATCGACTCGCCGACCCCGAAGACCGGCGGTCGTCCGCGCACCAACCGGGACTGGTGGCCCAACCAGCTCGACCTCTCGGTGCTGCACGCCCACTCCTCCAAGGGCAACCCGCTGGGCGAGAACTTCAGCTACGCCAAGGAGTTCGCGAAGCTCGACGTCGAGGCCCTCAAGCGCGACATCGTCGAGGTCCTCACCACCTCGCAGGACTGGTGGCCGGCCGACTTCGGCCACTACGGCGGCCTGATGATCCGGATGAGCTGGCACGCCGCCGGCACGTACCGCATCGAGGACGGTCGGGGCGGCGCCGGCGACGGTGGCCAGCGCTTCGCGCCGCTCAACAGCTGGCCGGACAACGCCAACCTGGACAAGGCCCGCCGGCTGCTCTGGCCGGTCAAGCAGAAGTACGGCCAGAAGATCTCCTGGGCCGACCTGCTCGTGCTCGCCGGCAACGTCGCCCTGGAGTCGATGGGCTTCAAGACCTTCGGCTTCGGCTTCGGTCGCGAGGACGTCTGGGAGCCCGAGGAGATCTTCTGGGGTCCGGAGGACACCTGGCTGGGCGACGAGCGCTACGCCTCCGAGAAGGAGATGGCGGCCGGCGTCGGCTCGACCGAGATGGGGCTGATCTACGTCAACCCGGAGGGCCCGCGCGGTAACGCGGACCCGGCCGCGGCGGCGCACTTCATCCGCGAGACCTTCGGCCGGATGGCGATGAACGACGAGGAGACGGTCGCCCTCATCGCCGGTGGTCACACCTTCGGTAAGACCCACGGTGCCGCCGTCGCCGACAACCACGTGGGCCCGGAGCCCGAGGGTGCCCCGCTGGAGGCGCAGGGCCTGGGCTGGCTGAGCACCCACGGCAGCGGCAAGGGCGCCGACACGATCACCAGCGGTCTCGAGGTGACGTGGACCGACGTGCCGACGCAGTGGAGCAACCGCTTCTTCGAGATCCTCTTCGGCTACGAGTGGGAGCTCACCACCAGCCCCGGCGGCGCGAAGCAGTGGGTCGCCAAGGACGCTGAGGCGATCATCCCGGACCCCTTCGACCCGGCGAAGAAGTACAAGCCGACGATGCTCACGACCGACCTGTCGCTGCGCGTCGACCCGGCCTACGAGAAGATCTCCCGCCGCTTCCTGGAGAACCCCGACCAGTTCGCGCTGGCCTTCGCCAAGGCGTGGTACAAGCTGCTGCACCGCGACATGGGCCCGATCGAGCGCTTCCTCGGGCCGTGGGTGGCCGAGCCGCAGCTGTGGCAGGACCCGGTGCCGGCCGTCGACCACGAGCTGGTGGGTGACGCCGACATCGCCGCCCTCAAGGCGAAGGTCCTGGAGTCCGGTCTCACGGTCGACCAGCTGGTCTCCACCGCCTGGGCCTCCGCCGCGAGCTTCCGGCACACCGACAAGCGCGGCGGCGCAAACGGGGCGCGCATTCGCCTCGAGCCGCAGCGCAGCTGGGAGGTCAACCAGCCCGAGCAGCTGGCCACCGTCCTGACCGCCCTTGAGGGCATCCAGCAGGAGTTCAACTCCGCTGGCGGGGCGACCATCTCGCTCGCCGACCTGATCGTGCTGGCCGGTTCGGCCGCCGTCGAGAAGGCGGCGCGGGACGCCGGCGTCGAGGTGACCGTGCCGTTCCGGCCGGGACGCACCGACGCGACCCAGGAGCAGACCGACACCGACTCGTTCCGGGTCCTGGAGCCGCGCGCCGACGGTTTCCGCAACTACCTGCGCGCCGGCGAGAAGACCCAGCCGGAGGTGCTGCTGGTCGACCGTGCCTACATGCTCAACCTGACCGCGCCCGAGATGACCGTCCTCGTCGGCGGTCTGCGCTCCCTCGGCGCCAACGTCGGCGGCAGCCAGCACGGTGTGCTCACCGACCGGCCGGGCGTGCTCACCAACGACTTCTTCGCCAACCTGCTCTCCCCGGGCACCCGGTGGAGCGCGTCGAAGTCCGACGAGCACGTGTACGAGATCCGCGACCTGGCCACCGATGAGGTGAAGTGGACCGCCACCGCGGTCGACCTCATCTTCGGGTCCAACTCGCAGCTGCGCGCCCTCGCGGAGGTCTACGCCAGCCAGGACGCCCGCGACAAGTTCGTGGCCGACTTCGTGGCCGCCTGGACCAAGGTCATGGAGCTCGACCGGTTCGATCTCGTCTGACAGGCACCACCGACGAGCCCCGGCCGATCCACGTGATCGACCGGGGCTCGTCGCCCTGTGCGTGCCGTTCGACGCGGCGCCGGCGCCGTCCATCTCGATCTCACCCCCGGCGCCATTCCCTTCGCAACGAATCCCATGGATGATTTTCCTGTCTGATTGATCAGCTGGCGGACGAGCCGATCCATGGCAAGGTGTTGACCCTGCCCGGGCGGCGGGCGCGCACCTAGTCACGCAGGGAGTCAACGTGGGCCATCCCAACCTGCAGGCCGAGGACGTGGACCAGCACGCCGGAAGCCCTGCGGTTCCCCGGCAACGGGTGCTACCCACCCGGGCGCCCGGAGCGAGCGCCACCGCCGCCGACACCGCCTGGCGTCCACTGCGGATCGCGATGATCGGCCAGAAGGGGATGCCGGCGACCTACGGCGGGATCGAACGGCACGTGGAGGAGATGGCCAGCCGGCTCGCCAGCTACGGGCACGAGGTCACCGTCTACTGCCGCCGCAGCTACGGCGAGACACCCGCCGACGGCTACCGGGGCGTACGGCTGCGCCAGACCCACACGATCGCGAGCAAGCACCTCGACGCCATCGTGCACGCGGCGACCTCGACCGTGGCGGCGATGACCGCGCGGCCCGACATCGTGCACTACCACGGGCTTGGGCCGGCCCTGGTCGCCCCGCTCCCGCGCGCCCTGTCCCGGGCGCGCGTGGTGTTGACCGTGCACGGGCTGGACAACCAGCGGGGCAAGTGGGGGCTCGCCGCGCGGGCGGTGCTGGGCAGCGCCCACTGGTTCAGCGGCTACGTGCCACATCAACGGGTGGCGGTCTCCCAGGGGCTCGCCGCCCACTACGGCACCCGGTTCGGCCGCCCGACGACCTACATCCCGAACGGTGTGAACCCGGCCCGACCGGTGCGGGCCGGCCAGATCCAGGACCGGTTCGGGCTGACCCCCGGTGGCTACCTGCTGCTGGTCGGTCGACTGGTCCCGGAGAAGGCAGCGGACCTGCTGATCCGGGCCTTCCGCCGCACCGAGACCCCGATGCGCCTGGCGATCGTCGGCGGGTCGTCGTTCACCGACGACTTCGTGGATCGGCTGCGCCGTGAAGCCGGTGCGGACGACCGGATCGTCTTCACCGGGTTCGCCTACGGCGACCTGCTCGCCGAGCTGTACTCCGGTGCCGCCGGTTTCGTCCAACCGTCCCGGTTGGAGGGACTGCCGTTGACGTTGCTGGAGGCGGCCGCGTACGGGCTGCCGGTGGTCGCGAGCGACATCGCGCCGCACGTCGAGGTGCTGAGGTCAGACGCCGCCGGAGGGCGGTTGTTCCGCGACGGCGACGAGGACGACCTGGTCCGGGTGCTGACCTCGCTGCTCGCCGACCTGCCGGGTGAACGGGCCGCCGCCGTGGCGCTGGGCGAGCGGATCACCGGGAGGTACAGCTGGGACACCGCCGCCCGCGAGTTGGAGCGGCTCTACCTCCGGCTGGCTCCGGAGCCGGGCCGACGGGCCAGGGCACGACCCGCCCGGGCCCCCGACTGACCGGGCGGCGTTCGCTCAGGGATCGTCGGATCGGCCCCGCGGAGGACGGCCCAGTCGGTGCAACGGCCCCTTCTGCCGTCGAGGTGACAGGGCTAGATTGAACCGATCTTGTGCCGGGAGGACATCGGTTGGCCGCGCCCGGCAGCGGCCGGGCAGCGCCGATTCAGTTCAGTGGGATCAGTGGAACAACACACGCAGCAGGTCACTCCGCTCATGGCCAGGCGGCTCGACCCGGCCCGCCTCCTCACCGGCGGCGCGGCGCTGGCCGCCGCGGTCGTGGCGGTGGTCGCGGGTGTCTCGATGGCGGCCGGTGACCGTAGGGGCATGGTGCTGCCGCTCGCGGCGGTCGCGGGAATCGCGGTGGCCGTCCTCGCGCTGACCCGGTTCGCCGGGTACGTGCTGCTGATGCTCGCGGTGCGCTCCTGCGTCGACCTGTTCAAGCTGACCGGCCCGAGCGCCGGTCAGGCCGACTCCGCCGGAACGGCCCGGGCGGTGGACCCCTCCACCCTGCTCGCGGTGCTGTTCCTCCTCGCCGCCGGGCTCTGGCTGGCCGCACAGCTCAGCCGGCACGGGCGGCTGCGCGGCTCCCCGCTGGGCTGGGCCATGCTGCTCGTCGGCGCCAGCAGCGTGGTCAGCGCCCTCGGTGCCAGCCGGCCGGCGAACAGCCTGTTGGAGGCGTTGCGGATCCTCACCGTGGTGGTGATGTTCGTGGTGCTGGAACAGCTCATGCCGGACACCGCGGCGATCCGTCGGGTCCTGCTCGCCTGCTACGCCTCGCTGGTGCTGGCGCTGGGTTACACCGTCGTCCTGTCGCTGCTGGGCAACCCTCCGGCCGAGGTGAAGGGCGACTTCACCCGGATCAGCGGCACCTTCAGCCAGTCGACCACGTTCGGCCGCTACCTGATGTTCATGGTGATCTTCGGGTTCGCCGTGTACCGCTTCCTGGGTCGTCGCCTGCGGGTGTCGCTCGGGGTGCTGCTCGCGCTCTCACTGCTGTTCCTGCTGCTCACCAACACCCGCAGCGCCCTGCTCGGCGCGGCGATCGGCCTGGTGGTGGTCGCGGCGCTGCACCGCAGCAAGCGGATGCTTGTCACCCTCTGCGTGGTGGCGGTCGCCGGGGTGGCCCTGGTGCCCGCCGTCGGCGAGCGGTTCGCCCAACTCGGTGCGTCGCGCGCGGTCGGCGGAGACCCGACCGGAAACACCCTGGCGTGGCGGATCGGCTACTGGACCGAGATCGTCACGCTCGCCGACCGGAACCCGGTGACCGGCATCGGGCCGAACATGACCCAGCGCGAGACCGACGAGGCGAAGAAGCCGCACAACGACTTCCTGCGCGCGTACGTGGAAACCGGGCTGCTCGGTCTCGGGGCGTACCTGCTGATGCTGTTCGCCTTCCTGCACACCGCGCGGAGGGCGCTGCGGCGCGCGCCTCCGGGCAGCTTCGAGCGTGGCGTCGCGGTCGGCTTCACCGGCTGCGCCGCCGCGTTCGTGGCGGTCAGCGCCGCCTCCAACGTCATTTCCAACGTGGTCACCCTCTGGTACTTCGTCGCGTTCGCCGCGGCGGCCAGTGTGATCGCCCGCCAACCGGCTCCGAACCTGACCGGCGAGCAGCCACGAGGCACCTCCGTCCCGGTTTGACTGAACGACAGCATTGGGGAAAAAGTGGAGATCGTCGACTACCTGCGGGTCGCCCGGCGGCGCCTCTGGGTACTCGTGGGGGTGCCGGTGCTCGCCACCGGCGCCGCGGCCGCCATCGTCCTGTTCGCGCCACAGCAGTTCAGCGGGACCGCGTACGTGGCGGCGCCGGCGCTGGTCGGCGGTGCGGCCGGGACGCAGTACACCGGTACGCAGGCGGCGAACCAGTTCGTCGCGGCGTTCGGCGCGGCGGTGACCTCGCCCCGCGTCCTCGCCGACGTGGCAGGTGACACCGGGGTGCCGCCGGAGCGGCTGCGCGACGGCCTCGCCGTCACCCAGGTCGGCGCGAGCAGCCAGTTGGAGGTGACGTACACCGCCGGTGACCGGGCGACTGTCTCGCCGGTGCTGACCGCGACCACCACCCGGGCGCTGGCCTTCCTCTTCTCCTCCCAGGTCGGCATCGCCACCGGCGAGGTCGAGGCGGCCAACGCCGACGTCACCGCGGCGACCAGGGCGATCGGGGAGTGGGAGAAGACGAACAAGGTCTCCCAGCCGGACCGGATCTACCAGGCGACGCTGGGCGAGCTGACCAGCCTGCGCCAGCAGCAGCTCTCCATGCAGGCGGTCGGCAACAGCCGTGGTGTCGACGCGGCGACCGCCGCGATCACCGCCGCCCAGAGGAAGCTCGACCAACTGGGGCCGAAGCTCCCCGACTACCAGGCCCTGCTCGCCCAGCGGGACGCGGCGACCAACGCCCTGTCCCAGGCGCGGGAGGGGTTGCAGGCGGCGCGGGCGCAGGCCCAGGCCGCCGATCCGAAGCAGGTGACAAGCATCGGCGAGGCGCACGAGGTGAGCCGGATGACGGAGCTGGTGCGGACCGCCGTGCCGGTGGGCGGCGCCGGGCTGCTGCTCGGCGTGCTGCTGGTGGGCGTACTCGAACTGCTCTCCCGGGGTCGTGCCGCCGCCCGTCCGGCGGCGGCGACCACCGCGGCCCCCTCGGCGCCGGCGGAGACCGTGACCGCGGCCCGGCCGTGACCGTCGGAGAACGGGCCGCCGGGTGCGCGAGGTGACCGACCGGCCGCCGGCCGCGCCGGAGGCCGGCGACCAGCAGGTACGCGGGATGGCCCGCGGGGGTGTGCTGAACCTGGGCAGCGCCTTGCTCAGCCAGGTGGCGCTCTTCCTGGTCATGCTGTTGCTGGCCCGTGCCCTGGGTGTACGCGAACTCGGCCGGTACGCCCAGGTCTACGCCGTGCTGTCGCTGCTGGGGCTGCTCTCGCTCTCCGGTTTCCGGGCGGGGCTGACCCGGTTCGTGGCGGTGCACCTCGCCGACGACGAGCCGGCCGCCCTCCGGGGCGCGATCCGCCTCGGGATCGGCATCTCGGCCGTGGCGTCCACAGTGATCGCTCTCGGTCTGGCGGTCGGCGCGCCGTGGCTCGCCGACGCCCTGCACGACCCGCAGCTCACCACCGGGCTGCGGTTGGCGGCGCTCTGCCTGCCCGCCGCGACCGTCTGCGAGGCCGCGCTCGCGGCCACCCGGGGGTGGCGCA
>NZ_JAKKFF010000100.1 GCF_022229015.1 Micromonospora foliorum | reverse complement strand
CGCCGCGGCGGCGTTGTCCGCCTGCGGCAGCGGCGGCGACGCGGCCGCCGCGCCCACCCCGAGCAGCGCCACCCCGAGCAGCGCGGCCACGCCGACCGACGTCGCGCCCCCGCCGATCAAGGGCAAGCTGCGCGGGTACGGCACCGTGCGGCAGCTCAGCGAAACCGCGGACCTGGTCGTACGCGGTGAGGTCGAGGCGGCCGGATTCCGGGTCGACGAGGTCCTGCGCGCGACGACCGGATCGACGGTGCGGGCCGGGGCACGGATCACGCTCGCCACTCTGCCCACCGGCGTGCCGGACCTGGCGCACATGTCGACGCTCGAGGCTGGCCAGGTCGTGGTGCTCTACCTCGCCCAGGACCCGGCGGCCCCGACGTTCCGGACGCTCAGCGGCGACTTCGGTGTGTTCGACCTGAGCGGATCCGGCGCGGAGGCCGTCGCCGCGACCCGCTCGCAGACCATGGCCGTCAGCACCCTCGGGTGCCGTCCCCGTGCTCACTGCTCCCGGTAGGTGGCCAGGTCGAAGTCGGCGTACACGCCGTCGCCGCCCAGGTCCTGCACCCACAGGCCGAGGAAGGCCCCGGTGAAGCCCCACGCCGCCGGCTCACCGTCGATGATCAGCGCGGCGTGTTCGTCGGACAGGATGGTCGCGTCCAACTCCACCGGCAGCCGCTGCCAACCGGCGCCGAGGTCGTAGTCGAAGCGCACCGCCGGCCCGTCAAACACGGCCCGCAGGCCGACCCGGGTGGTGCCACCGACATCGATGGTCAGCTCGGGGTACGCGGTGCGCCGCCCGTTGTCGGAGCTGAGCAGCTCCAGCACCGTCCGCCCGTCGTCGGCCCGGGTCAGGTATAGGTGGTGCCAGTTGAGGGTGTTGTAGTAGGCGGTGATCCCGGCGAGCTGACGGTGGTCGGCCGGTTCGAACTCCACCACGGTCTCCAGCGAGCACTCCATCGCGCCGACGCGTCGCCCGACCAGGCTGGGCGCCTGTCGACCGACCGGCGACTGCCCGCCGTGGACCCGCAGGTACGACGGGCGGGTGTGCAGGTCGACCCAGTCCGGGCTGGCCGGTCGACGCAGCGTCGACCAGCACCGGCCCAGCTCGGGGGCGTCGAAGTGGTCCGTCTCGGGCTCCGCCGGCCACGGGTGCGCGGGCAGTCCGGGTGCGACGACCTCATCCGCGGGCACCCCTCCGGCGATCCGCGGCCAGCCGCCCGACGGCCACTCGACCCGCTGGATCGCGGTCTCCCGACCCAGCACACAGTTGCCCAGCGGGGAGTAGGGGCGGCCGACCAGGTGGGCCAGGTACCACTCGCCGTTCTGCGTGCGGACCAGGCTGCCGTGACCCGCCTTCTGCAACCGTAGGTCGGGCCGTCCGAAGGAGGTGAGCAGCGGCCCGTCCGGGTCCACCTCGTACGGTCCGAACAGCTCCCGGGACCGGGCCACGGTGACCTGGTGCTCCCAGCTGGTGCCGCCCTCGGCGGTGATGAGCCAGTACCAGCCGTCGTGGCGGTACAGGTGCGGACCCTCGGTGAGCCCAGCGGGGGAGCCGGTGAACAGGATGCGGGGGCTGCCGACCAGACGGCGCGCGGCCCGGTCGTACTGCTGGATCTCGATGCCGCCGAAGCGGTCGCGGCCGGGTCGCCAGTCCGCGCTCATGCCCAGCAGCCACGTGCTGCCGTCTTCGTCGTGGAACAGCGACGCGTCGAACCCGCGCCCGTGCAGTTTCACGGGGTCGGACCAGGGGCCGGTGATGTCCTCGGCGGTGACCAGGAAGTTCTGGGGATCCCAGTAACCGCTGGCGAAGCTGGCCACGTCGCTGTAGACAAGGTGGAACTGACCGTCGTGGTACGTCAGGTCGGGCGCCCACACTCCGTTGGAGTCGCCGCATCCGCGCAGGTCGAGCAGGCGCCGGTCGGTGATGATCCCACCCAGGCTGCGCCAGTTCACGAGATCACGCGAGTGGTGCACGAGCACGCCCGGATACCACTCGAAGGTCGAGGTGGCCAGGTAGTAGTCGTCGCCGACGCGCAGGATCGACGGGTCCGGGTGGAACCCGGCGAGGATGGGGTTGCGGATCGACCGGGTAGCGGTCGCCACGTTAGCGATGTCGGTCGACACGAGCGCTCCTCTGGGCGGGCTGGCGGTAACTTCCGGAAACTCGCGGTCCCCGGCCATTGAAGGTTGTACCTACGCTAGCCGGTCTTTTCGCAATAGGACAGAGGTCTTGACCGTTGCGACAACAGCTCGTAGCGTGCCGGCCATCGATCGGTATTACCGGCGAAGCATTGAAAGTTTCGGAGATCCACGGTTCCCCACCCCGCCGGCCCAGTCGGCGTCCGAGTAGCCCGTGAGACAACGCACGACCGCGAGCAGACCTGAAGTTTCCACCAGGACACAGGGGGGACCGTGGGCACGGAGAACGGCCGAAACGTCACCATCGCCATGATCGCGCGGTTGGCCGGTGTCTCCGTGCCCACCGTCTCCCGGGTCATCAACGGCCGCTCCGACGTCGCCCCCGACACCCGGGAACGCGTCGAGGCGCTCCTGCACCGGCACGGCTACCGCCGCCGGTCACCGGCCCGGCGCACCGACGCCGCCCTCATCGACCTGGTCTTCAACGACCTGGACAGCCCGTGGGCCGTGGAGATCATCCGTGGGGTGGAGGACGTCGGCCAGACCAGCGGCGTCGGCACCGTCGTGTCGGCCATCCACTGGCGGATCGCCTCGGCCAAGCAGTGGCTCGACAACATGCGTACGCGCTCCACCGAGGGCATCATCTTCGTGACCTCGATGGTGAACCCACCGTTGCAGGCCGAGCTGCGCCGGCTCCACCTGCCGGTCGTCATCATCGACCCGGCCGGGGTCGACCCGCAGGAGTCACCCACCATCGGCGCCACCAACTGGGCGGGCAGCCTCAGCGCCAACCAGTACCTGATCAGCCTCGGCCACCGCCGCATCGGCTTCATCGCCGGCCCGCCGCACCTGATGTGCAGCCGTGCCCGGATGGACGGTTACCGGGCCGCTCTCGGCGCCGCCGGCATCCCCGTCGACGACGCCCTGATCCGCCCCGGAAACTTCTACCACGAGTCCGGCTTCACCGCCGGCACGCAGCTGCTGGCCCTGCCCGACCCGCCCACCGCCATCTGCGCCTCCAGCGACCAGATGGCCCTCGGCGTCTACGAGGCGGTCCGCAAACGGGGCCTGCGAGTGCCCGACGACGTCAGTGTGGTCGGCTTCGACGACCTGCCCGAGGTGCGGTGGTGCTCCCCACCGCTGACCACCGTCCGGCAACCTCTGGCCGAGATGGGCATGCTGGCCGCGCGTACGGTGCTGCGCCTCGCCGGCGGCGAGAGGACCGAGAGCCCACGCGTCGAACTCGCCACCGAGCTCATCGTGCGTGACAGCGCCGCACCACCTCGGTCGTGACCTCCCTCAGCTGACGCGCAACGCGTCGTCGACGCCGGTCTCCCGGCGGCCGAGGTGCGCCGGATCCCGGCCTGAGAGCAGATCCAGCGCGGCCTTCAGGCAGGCGCCGTTCTCCCGGGACGAACTGAACCACCACGTCTGGGCGTACCGCTTCGCGCTGTCGTCGCCCACGCCGTTGGCGTCGATGCCGAGGCGCCGGCACAGCGCCACGGCGCGCGGAAGATGGAACGACTGGGTCACCACCGTGGCCCGCCGCACCCCGAAGATCCGCTCGGCCCGGGCACACGAGTCGTACGTGTCGAAGCCGGCGTAGTCCGGCACCACCTTGTCCGCCGGTACACCCCGCTGTACCAGCCAACTCCGCATCGCGGCGGGCTCGTTGTAATCGGCGTTCATGTTGTCGCCCGACACGAGGATCGCCCGAACCTTGCCGGCGTCGAACAGTCGCCGCGCGATCTCCAACCGGGCCGTGAGGACGGGCGAGGGCGTACCGTCCGCGTCCACCTTGGTGCCCAGGACCAGCGCGACCGGCGCGTCCGGCACCTCGGCCTCGCCGTAGAGGTGGCCCTCCGCGGTGTCGCGGATCCACGTGACGCTGGCTACCGTGCCGCCGGTCAGCGCCACCGCCCCCACCACGAGCGCGAGGACCGTTCGGCGGACCAACCTCCGGTGCTCCCCGCACCACCGTCTGGCCGCGCCGAATCGTCCCCGCATGCCGCAAGGCTATTCGGCCCGCGCGCACGTCTGTCGTCGGCGTACACGCGAACCATCCCGAGCAGCAAACGAAGACCGTTGTCTATGGACAATCGCTGACTGTTAGCGCTAACGTGACGGACAGTCGTCGACACTCGAACAACCTCGGGCGGTGTGACGGAGCTGTCGCCATCGACCCGAGACGTGCTCGACGACGATCGTGGCGTGGGGCGGGTGGCACGTGGCCGGCGCGAGACGGCCCGAGACCACCACCGGGCGACCCGCGCGCCACGCGGCCGAGGCATGAACGGCCATCGGAATTCCAGGGCACCGCAGCAGCCGGGACAGTCGTGCGACGACAACCGGTCCGCTCACCTGCCCAGCGGACGCCGCTGAGCAGGGGCCACACCCCGGCCGCCCTGATGACGACCGTCGGCACCAGCCCTGGCCGCCGGGTGGCGTCCCGCTGTTCGGAGTCCGGGCCCGAACAGCGGGGCGCACACCCGCACGAGCAACCGACGGGGTACGCCGACGTCGGTCACCGGGTCAGCTTCGGGTCCACCGCTGGCTGTTCGTGCCGTTGCAGGTCGACAGGACCGCAGGGGTGCCGTTGGCGGTTCCGGCGGCGTTGGGCGTCAGGCACAGGCCGGACTGCACGCCGGTGACCGTGCCATCGGTGGTGACGTTCCACTGCTGGTTGGTGCCGCCGTTGCAGTCCCAGATGATCACCCGGGTGCCCGGCGAGGTCCCGGCGCCCTCGGCGTCCAGGCACTTCGTGCCGTACACCTGGAGTTGTTTCGTGGCGGTCGACGTCCACTGTTGGTTGGTGCCGCCGTTGCAGTTCCACAACGTCAGCTGGGTGCCGTTGGTCTGCGACCGAGACGGGACGTCCAGGCAGCGGTTGGCGCCGGTGTTGCGCAGCGGCGCCGACGTGCCGCCGGGTGGCGGCGTGGTGGGGCTCGTGGTGTCGAAGCCGAGGAACCGGATGGCCTGTGCGGCGTCGAAGGGGATGGAGTGGCCGTACCCCTGGAAGCTGATCGCTTCGACGGGCGCCGTGCCGCCGGTGCCCCCGTAGCGGGTACGGGTGGCGCTGGCCTGCGGGGAGTCGGTGAAGCTGGCGGTCTGCGACACGCCCTGCACGTTGGTCCACTGCTTGATCTGCTCGCCGAAGTTGACGTAGCTCAGGGTGGTGTCCGTGGTGCCGTGCCAGATCTGGAACCGGGGACGCTTGCCGGTGTAGCCGGGGTAGGCGTTGCGGACCAGGTCACCCCACTGCTGCGGGGTCCTGACGATCCGTCCGCCGGAGCACTCGCTGTTCCACTCCGCGCCGTTGGTGGTGGCGAAGCACCCGGACGGAACCCCGGAGGAGCTGAAGCCGGCGTTGAACAGGTCCGGGTAGAGGCCGACCATGACGTTGGTCATCATGGCGCCGGAGGAGAACCCACCCACGCCGATTCGGGTGGCGTCGACCGGGTAGCGGCTCCGGACGTAGTCGACCATGGACTTGAGGCCGACCGGGTCACTGCCGCCGTCGCGCCGCAGGGCCTGCGGTGACGAGACGTCCCAACACTTGCTGCTCCGGGTCACCGACGGGTAGATCACGATGAAGCCGTAGCGGTCGGCGAGGGTGCTGAGCCCGAAGCCGGTGTGCACCGCCGGACCACTGCCGGTGCAGTAGTGCAGGGCGAGGAGCAGGGCCGGCTGGGCCGCGACCCGGTCCGGCACGTACAGGTGCATCTGCAGGTTCGTGGGGTTGGTGCCGAAGTTGGTCACCTGGGTGAGCGTCGCGGCCGACGCCGGCGTGGCGGCCGTGACTACGGCCGTCATCGTCGCCAGGGCCGTCGCCAACGTGGCGGCCAGCAGTGCGATCCTTGATCTCATCGGCGGTTCCTCTTGTCGTGAGTCGGGACCCGGCGGCAGCACGGCAGTCCGGCGCAGGCGGTCGACGACGGCGCCTGGGCGGTCCCGAGGCGCGCGAGGTCCGCCGCGCGTCACCGGCGGCTGCGGACAGATCCTGAATGCGACGTCCACCTGCCCAGGGACGTCCTGACCACTGAGGTCAGACCAGCGAGGGGGCCTCCCGGTGGGCCGCGAACACTGATCGCCTCGCATCGACTGTGAGCGATAACATGCCGTTCGTCAAGCTGTAACGTATGACGTCTGTCGATCTCATGTCGAGCGTTGACGCCTTCCGCTCGGTGGAGAGTGAGTGCCACAATGAGGGCGGCGCTCAGGCGGTCACCGCTGGGCCCGGGGGAGGGCCTTCCGCAGGAAGCGGACGGTGGGCACGAACCCGGAGGCCGTCTCATGACCCATCTGCCAGACGCGACTGCCATCTCCGGCATGGTCGACCTGCTCGTCGGCGTGCTGCAACTGGCCGCCGCGGTCGTCACTCTGTTGGCTGCCGTGAGTGTCCGTGGGCGTCGTTCAGGGCGCGGCGAGCGCGGCGAAGACGACGCCTGACGCACCTTGAGATTGTCGGACCGACAGTGCCATTGTGGTACGTCGATGAAGAGCCGCGCGCGGGCTGACGTCCGTCCACTGGGCAACCGGGATCCAGGTGTGATCTCCGGGGGACGGTGACACAAGCGACGGACCAACAGTCAGTCGTCCACGAGTTCGCCCGTCGCCGCGTCGCACCCTGACCGGCCGGGCGGCTCATCCGCGTGAAGGAACCCCGCCCATGCGTAAACCGAAGACCCGAGCAGCACTCCTGACGGGCCTCCTGCTCGCCGCGAGCGCGCTCGCCGGCGTCAACCCACCCACCGCCAGTGCGGCGGCCGACCCGGTCACCGTGACCGTCAACGCCCGCGCGGGTCTGGCGACCGTGCCGGACACCGCTCTCGGCGTCAACCACGCCATCTGGGACGCGAACCTCGGCACCGCCGAGACGTCGGACCTGCTCAGGGCTGCCGGCGTGCAGATGATGCGCTATCCCGGCGGCTCGTACGCCGACATCTACCACTGGAAGGACCACACCGCGCCCGGCGGCTACGTCGCGCCCGGAACCGACTTCGACACCTTCATGGCGGGGGTCCGGCGCGCCGGCGCGCAACCGATGATCATCGCGAACTACGGCACCGGCACGCCCGCCGAAGCCGCCGACTGGGTGCGGTACGCCAACGTGACCAAGGGCTACGACGCGCGCTACTGGACCGTCGGCAACGAGAACTACGGCAACGGCCACTACGGGTCCGCGTGGGAGGCGGACGACCACCCGGACAAGAGCGCGACACAGTACGCGAGGCTGGTCGTCGAGTACGCCGACGCGATGAAGGCGGTCGACCCGAGCATCAAGGTCGGGGCGGTGCTGACCATGCCGGGCAACTGGCCGGACGGGATCACCGCCGGCAGCGACCCGGGCCCGTGGAACCAGACCGTGCTCTCCATCGCCGGCCCGAAGATCGATTTCGTGGACGTGCACTGGTACCCGGGCGGCACGGCCGCCGAGTCGCTGGCCCGCGTCAACCACCTCCCCGACGCCACCTACCTGCTGCGCCAGCAACTCGCCCGGTACGCCGGCGCGAACGCCGACCGCATCGGCATCAGCTTCACCGAACTGAACGTCGACGCCGGCCGGAACACCCAGCCGGCCGCGCTCTTCCTGGCCGACGTATACAGCGGGCTACTGGAGAACGGCGTCTTCACCGCCCAGTGGTGGAACGTGCACAACGGCATGGGCACCGTGACGCAGGTGGCCGGCCAGACCGACTACGGCGACTTCGGGATGCTCTCCAGCGGCGCCTGCCCAGAGGACGGCTCGGTCTGCCAACCGCCGCTGAACACACCGTTCGCGCCGTACCACGGGCTGAGCATGATGAAGCTCTTCGCGAAGACCGGCGACCAGTTCGTTCGCGCCGCCACCGACGAGCCCCTGGTCACCGCCCACGCCGTCCGCCGGGGCAACGGTGACCTCGCCGTGCTGCTGGTGAACAAGGACCCGGACAACGCCCACCCGGTCACCGTCGACTATGCCGGGTTCACCCCGTCGGCCGTCGCGCCGACGGTCTCCACCCTCACCAACGGCGCCACCGGCATCGTCACCGGCCAGTCCGGCTCGGCGACCAGCCGGACGCTGCCGGCGTACTCGTTGACCACGCTGGTGCTGCGCCCGGCCGGCGCGACCGCCGGGCGGCCGGCCGCACCCGGTCAGCCGACCGCGAGTGGCGTCACCGACCGCGCCGCGACGATCACCTGGCCGGCGGCCACCCCGGGCGGCAGCCCGATCGCCAAGTACGAGGTGCACCGGCAGCACGGCGCGGTCAGCGAGCAGCTCGGCGAGACGAGGTCCACCTCGTTCACCGTCGACAACCTCGTGCCGGGCAGCAGGTACACAGTCAACGTGCTGGCCCGCGACACCGCCGGACGGGTGTCCTGGGCCTCACCGCCGCTCACCTTCGCCACCGGCAGTCCCGCCGACAGCCCGTGCACCGTCCGCTTCACCACCAGCAACGACTGGGGCAACGGCTACATCGGTGGCGTCGAGATCATCAACAACGGGTCCAGCCCGATCAACGGCTGGACGCTCACCTGGACCTGGCCCACCGGCTGGCAGCAGGTGAGCAGTGGTTGGAGCGCCACCTGGGAACAGGTCGGCACCGCGGTGCGGGTCACGCCCACCACCGACAACCGGCAGATCGCCGCCGGCGGCACCGTGAGCGCCGGCTTCGTCGGCGCGTACGGCGGACCGAACGTGCTGCCCACGGCGTTCACGCTCAACGGCACCGTCTGCGCCACCGGCTGACCGATTGGCCAGGGGCGTCGATGGTCAGGGCGGCTCGGGTTGGCCCCTGACGCGATCCCCGAAGTGTGTGATGCCTGTGGGTCATCAGGATGACCCACAGGCATCACGCTCGTCCGGGAAGGGCCGGCCCCCACAACAGCCGCCGCAGTCAGAGCCCCTGGCGCATGATGATTGTGGCCGAGCCGATGTCGTCCGCCCAGGGGTCGAGCGCGAGGGTGTACGTGCCGCTTTTGGGCAGTGAGCCTGTCTCGAACCGCCCCGCCCCACCGATGATGCAGCCACTGGTCATCGGGTCGCCGTCCGGGTCGGTCAGGAACAGGATGCCGCACCGGTCGGGCAGGGTGGCGGTGGTCACCTCGACGGTGACGCGACGACCGGCGTCGGCGGCGAACCGCAGCCGGCTCACCGCACCGGGTCGGCTGACCGTCAGGGTGGCGGCCCGGCCGTCCGCGACGGTGTCGGCCTGCTCGTCGCGAGCGTCGTGGAGCCGTACGTCCGCCGAGCCGGTGTCGGTGGAGGTCCCGTCGACCTCCAGCACGTACCGGCCGCTGGCGGGAAGGACGATCCCGTCGACATACCCCGTGCCGCCGATCACGCAGCCGCTGGCCACCTGTTCGCCGGCCGGGTCGCGCAGCAGCAGCAGGCCGCACCGGTCGGGCAGGGTGGCGTTGGTGACCTGGAGGAAGATCTTCTGGCCGGCGCGCCCGTCGAAGGCCAGGCGGCTGACCGCCCCCGGTTGGGCGAGGGTCGCCCGGACCGCGGGTCCGTCCAGCGTGAGCGTCTTCTCCTCGTCGGTCACCGGAACGACCCGTACCGTCGCCCGGCCGAGGTCGGCATCCCACGGGTCGAGCACCACCTGGTGGTCGCCGGTGGCGGTCAACGTGGTCGTGTCGATGAAGCCGACGCCGGAGATGACGCAGCCGGTGGCGAGCTGACGGCCCTGCGGGTCGAGCAGCAGCAACACGCCGCAGCGATCCGGCACGGTGGCGGCGGGCACCTCCACGAAGATCTTCTGGCCGGCCCGGCCCGGCACCTTCATCGCGGCCGTGGCGCCCGCTCGGCTCACCTCCAGGTCGACGTCACCGGCAGCGGGCACGTCGCGCTGCGCGCGGGCGGCGTCCTCGGCGAACGCGACCTGCCCGGTGAGGCCGACGTCGAGCACGCAGTCGGCGAGGATCTGCGGATCGGTGACGCCGGCCCGCCGGCAGACGAGTTCGGCGGTGGCCCGGTTGGGCAGGTCCCCGACGGTGAGCAGCCGGTTCGGGAAACGCCGGTCGGTGAACGTGCCGGTGTTCTGCCTCGGCTCGTAGTCGAACAGCGACCGTTGCGCCTCGACGCGCCAACTGTCGGCGAAGCCGGGGTACAGCGCCTCGAACGTGGGCGGCTGCGCCAACCGCTTCCCGCCGCGCACGGTCAGGTCGTCACCCGGGTCACCGTCATGGTCGCCGAGCAAACCCTCCAGCGTCCCGGCCCGTGCGGTGGGCGCGCTGACGCTCACACTCAGCCCCCACACCCCGATCGGCTGCGCGGTCAGCCGAGCGCCGTCCGGCCACTCCATGGTCACCGTGCCGTCTCCCCAGGTGGTGACGGTGCCGCCGCGCGGCAGCTTCACCCCGTCGGGCGCGGACACCGGCGCGGCGCCGTTCACCCGCACCGCCGGACCGTCGGGTGTGACGTACACACCGACCCGGTCACCGGCCACCCGAACCGCGACGGCCGAGTTGACGGCCACCACCGAACTGGCCGGGAACATCGTCTGTCGTACCTGGACCTCGAAGTCGTCGGTCGCCGAGCGGGTCAGCACGAACTCCCCGGCGGCCTGGAAGTCGTAGCGCAGGCCGTCGTAGGTGAGCAGGTGCGGGTCACCGTTGCTGTTCGCGCACCGGTAACCCTTGCCGATCACCGAGATCGAACAACCACCACCACCGGGCGGTCGGGGCTTGGGCTGGTCGCAGTCCTTGCCGTTCGACGGCAGCTTCATTCCACTGTACGAGGGGCGGAGCGGCACACCGACCGCCTTGCGGTACGCGTTCTCCGCCAACACCGCGTGCACCTCGGCGGGGTCCACCGGGCTCGCCTGTTGGCCCCCCTGCGTGCAGAACTGGCCCCGGTCGGTGTCGTTCACCTCGTCGAGGGCATGGTTCATCTCGTGGATGAGGGTGGCACACTGGTCCTCGGTGAAGCCGGAACCCTCGTCGTCCAGCTTCCGCCCGTCGTTCTCCGGCACCCAGTTGATCTGCACGTCGCTACCCGGGACGTACGTGGTGGTGCTGCTCTCCGAGCCGAAGATGGGCCTCCGGACCTGGATCTTCTTTCCGGAGCGTTCGAGTTCTTCGAGCACCTTGCCGTTGCCGGAGCTGCGAATCTGCCCGACGCAGCCCGCGTACTCCGTCTGCAGGTCAGAATTGACGCTGACCACGGCGGACGCCGCCTGCGGGGCGACGAGCACCAGCACGCCTGCCAGCACCAGACCCGTCCGGATCACGCGCATCCCGGTCATCCGCCCCTCACCTCGAACGCGACCGTGCCCTGCTCGGCCGTCGCGGCACAGGCATCCGCCGGCACACCCCGCAGCGGCGCCCGCAGGTAGCCCAGCACCAGCCGGTACGCCCCGGGCTGGTCGACCGGCCACCAGGTAACGGCGGCCCCACCCCGCCCGTCCGGCGCGGACGTGGTCAACGCCGCGCCGACCGGGCTCTGCGGGTCGCTGCCCAGTGTCAGCTCCACCGACCCGCGCGGCGGCACCCGCACCAGGTTCTCGATCAGGTACGCGGTGAAGTCCCGGTAGTAGGCGGCGCCGCCGACCGCGGGTGCCACCGCCGTGCCGTCGCGGGCCAACGACATGATCGTCACCGCGCCGTCCGGCACCCGACTGAGTTGGCACTCGGCGTCGCGGTTGTTGACCAGCTTCAGCCGCAGGCTGATCTGCTCACCCACCCGGTACGACGGTTGCGCGGCGCTGACGGTCAGGCCGACCGTCGCCGTGCCGCCGCTCGGGGCCGGTGACGGACGCGAGCGTCTGCACCCGACAGTGGTCGCCATCAGCAGCAGGGCGAGACCGCCGGCGAGGGCCGCCGTCCCTACACGGGGTACGCCCATGGGCCGCGAGCCTCCTCCGGGTGCCGACCGTCGTCGTCAGCGATTCCGGCCAGCCTGCGCGCAGGGTGCCGTGAGCGCTGTCGTGATCCGGCCCGGGAGATGTCCGCTAGCCGACCCGAGGGGCCAACCACCGAGCGTCCGCAGGTCGCCCGCACCGGCTACAGCGGCGTCGCCCGCAAGCCTGACGCCCCTCGACCGCAGATCTTGGACAGTTTCCGTCAGCGGCTGACGGAAAGTGTCCAAGATTCACTCTTCCATCGGATGGGCGCAGGGCGGAGTAGCGGTCCACCGCCGTGTGGGCAACGGGTCGTCGGCGCTACCCGATCATCAGTTGCGGACGCCGTCCGGCGGTGGCACGACGGTCAGGTCGGGCTCACCACTGATCGGTTCGAGGGCGTGCATGATCCGTAGATTGCCTTCGACCGCGGCGTCCTCGTCTGTGCGCACCAGGCCGCTGCTGCCATCGGTGCTGATCAGCCGCCACCTGTCGGGGAAGATGCTTCCGTCGTCGACCACCACCCGCACCTGGAACGCGCGGGCCAGGGTGACGGCCAGTTCCAACTCATGCTGACCGGTGGCGTCGGCAAGCTCCGTGCCGCCGACCAGGACCCAGCCGAACTCTTCGTCGTGGTCGGGCGGAGTGAACATGGCGACCGGTCGAGGATCGTCGACAGAGCGGTCTACGACGCGCCCGACGTAGATCTCCCCTGGGGCGATGCCATAGCTGTCCTGGAGAAACCGAAGCAGGGCGGCAGCGGGTATCTCCTTCTCGAACTGGATCCGGTAGACCACCACTCACCCCCGGTACTTGCTGTGATGGCGGAAGATCTCCAACGCCCGGGCCCTGTGCGCCGGCGTGATGTTCGGGTCCCTGGACAATACGGCAATCGCCGCATCGAGGTCTCCGTCGTACTGAATGTACGCCTTCAGTACGGTGTACTCCTGGTGATCGAGTGCCTCCAGGCCCGGTCCGGACTCGGGAACCACTCTTCCGTCCTTGGCGATGTAGGTACGCCCGTTCACCACGTAGCGCTGGCGGCCAGCATCCCAGGTAGCCCGACCACTGTTGATGTCGTCGACATCCTTGGCGACGTCCGTGCCGGGTAGGACGACCGTGTTGGCCCCTTTTGTGCGGCTCCCTGGCTGGACTCTCTCCAGGTTGTGGCGATGATGTGGAGGCAGCTGTGGTCGCTTACCCGCAGGTCCGGGGATGCGTTCGGTGGTCGCGTTCTGAGACGCTCCGCTAGCTGGTTGTCGCCTTCGTCCAGCTGACAGACGCGTCGAGGTCAGGGTGGCGGCCCGAATCGCAGCGGCGCACCGAGCCGCGGCGGCATCGTAGAGACCCTTGGCCTGAAGGGCAGCGACCCGGGCCTCCTGGCGTTCCGCCTCGCACAGCCGGGCCGATCGACCGATGGCGTTGACCATCGTGCGAACTGGTTCACGTTCTGCCGCCGCGTAGGACTCGTCGAGCCCTCGCCAGATGCCCGGCCCGTAAGTACGCCGACCGGTCAGTCCACAGAATTGACCGAGCAGGTTCCGGTACTGGTTGTCGGCTGCCGCCCCCCGCTGCAGCGCGCTGCGGGACTGCGCCTGGACCTGCGCCAACTCGTTCGCGAACGCGGAAAGGGCTTGGGCGCAGGCCAGGTAGGCATCCGCCAGGGCCTTCGCCTCACCGGGAAGGTGCGCGAGCTCCCGATCGATGGTCGTGGCGAAGTCGCCCCGGAGGGCCAGCGCGCCGCTGTTTGCCCCGATGGAGCGCAGCCGCATGCTGTGCCCGTTGGCCTCCCCGCCCCGGCGCTGGAAGTCAACCGCCATCGCATGGATCGACGCCGGCTCACCAGGGGTCGGATCGCCGTCGTAGATATCGAGCACGTGCCAGCTGTCCATGTCGGCTGATGATCAGCCGTTGATGCCCCCGGCCAACCTGGCGTCCAGGTCCTGGTGCTCACGGACGACGCCGACCAGGAACGACGACATGCCCTCCAGGCCACCGATCATGTTCTGGGCGCCGGTGGTCCACTGCTGGTAGGAGTCCTGGAAACGACCTGACGCCAGCTGGGTGCGGAATTCGCTGTTGACCAGCTGGTCGATCATCGCCTTCAGCGCGGTCAGCTTCTGGGTCATCTCCTCCTGCCCGGTGGTCAGGGTCCGGGCCGCCGACTGGAGACCCTCGTAGCCGACGCTGACGTCACTCATCGCTCTTCCCCTTTGGTGGTTGGTTACTCGCTATTCGACCGCCCAGCGAGCTGTCGAGCTGTGCGTGGCTCACCACCACGTCGTTCAGCAGGTCCGCTGCGGCATCCACGGCGGCCGTCAGGCCACTCTGGTGTCGGATCGCGGCGTCGGTGAATCCCTGGAGAGCCCGGTCGACGTCGCCAGAGCCGGTCGTGGAAGACGGCCCGGTCTGCCGTCGAGACGACTCCAACTCGGACTTCAGGCTTCTCAATGCCGCTGCGGCGGCGAGCACCGCGTCCCGGTCAAAGCCGAAGCTGGTCGCCATCCCCGTGACTCCCTGAAACCGCGCCAACATCGATCGGGACCCAACCCTGCCGCCCGTCCGAACCGAACCTGCTTGGGCGATCAAGTCTGTTGTGGACGGACGTTGGTCCGGTACCGGTCGGAGTATCGTACGCACCGACTGTAGTGGTCGATGGCAAGGAGCGCGAGAGTGCCAGATTCCCAGGCGGCGCAGCGGCTCGTTGCGGGGCGTTACCGGCTGGAGAGCATTCTCGGCCGCGGCGGCATGGGGGTGGTCTGGCGGGCGACCGACGAGTTGATTGGGCGTACCGTCGCGATCAAGGAGATCCGCGCTCCCGTTGGGCTCCCCGCCGATGAGCGCCGGCTGTTCGGTGAGCGGGCGCTGCGTGAGGCGCGCACCGCTGGGCGGATCAACCATCCGGCTGTCGTCGCGATCCATGACCTCGTGCCGGCGACCGGCGACGACGAGGCCGTCTACATCGTGACGGAGTTGGTGGACGCTCCCACGCTGGCCGACCTTCTCGACCGGGAGGGAACGCTGCCACCCAACCGGGTGACGGCGATCGGCATCCGGATGTTGGACGCACTGAAGGCCGCGCACTCGGTCGGGGTGGTGCATCGCGACGTCAAGCCCGGCAACATCATGGTCCTTCCCGGCGACGAGGTGAAGCTGCTCGACTTCGGGATCGCGCAGGCGGCCGGGGACGCCCGCCTGACCCGGCACGGGATGATGGGCTCGACCGGGTATCTCGCGCCGGAGTTGTTCCACGGCAGCGACCCCACGCCCGCCGCGGATCTGTGGTCGGCGGGGGTGACCCTCGCCCAGGCCGTGAACGGCGAGCTTCCGTTCGAGCGGGCCTCGACCGCAGCCACTGTGCACGCCGTTCTGTACGACGACATTCCGGCCGTCGACTGCGACGAGCCGCTGTCCACCGTTGTCGCCGGTCTGCTAACCCGCGACGTGGCGCAACGACTCACCGTCGAGCAGGCTCGTGACCTCCTCGACGTTCCGGTCGTCGCGGGTGCCACCGGTCGGCGCGACGACATCACTCCAGTCGTGTCGGGTAGACCCAACCGATCGGCCCCGGAGGGCGCCGGCCCCGCCCCGGAGGGCGAAGCCTGGGAGCGGCAGCCCACGACCGTGCAGCCGGCCGGGCCTGCTCCACCCCGCCAACGATCGAGCGCGGCCGGGTCAGGGACGTCGTCGACGGGGGTGAGCTTCCCGGTCGTGGTGCCGGAGACGGCCCGCAGGGTCAACGTCGCTGTTCGGCTCGTCCTCGTCGGCCTCGTGCTCTGGGCGACTCTGCTTTTCATCAACGTGCTGACGACGCTCGACGTGCCCGAGTGGACAGTGATTCCCGTCTTCCTCTTGCCTGCGGTGGCGGGGGCGTGGGTCGCGCTGAAGGTCGTCGACCCGCCGCACGGGCCACTACGCGTGGACCCCCGGTCGGTGCGAATGACTGACGCTCGCCGCAAGCCGCATGACCTGCTCTGGGAGCACGTCGCCAGCGTCACGGTCGGGCCCGGTGACAGTTCGTCAACCGTCCGGTCCAGGCTCGGCATCGAGCTGACGAGACGCATACCCGAGTCCACGCTGAGTCGCGCGAGGGCCCTCGGAGTCATTCACGAGCAGGGCGACCGGGCGCCGGTCTGGATGATCGGCGACCTCAACCTCAGCCCGGCGCACACGGTGCGCAAACTGCGCTCCGTCATCCCGAGCCACGTCCGGATCGTAGGCCCGGCCAGCGAGATCGCGGGCTGGCCTTCGCGGGCCTTCCGGCCGCTCGGCCGTCGTCTGCCAGTGGTGGTGCTGTGTTTCGCGCTGCTGGCGGCTCTCGTTCTGAGCGGCCACCTCTACACGCACCGCCAGCAGGCGGCGATGGTGGCTCTCGCGGACGATCCGGTCAGCGCGGTGGCGTTCAGCCCGGACGGCACCGCGCTCGCCAGCGCGAGCACCGAGACGTTCAGCATCACCTTGTGGAACGTCGCCGACCACAGAGCCATGGCTGTCATCCCCGGACACACCAAGAAAATCAACGTGCTCGCGTTCAGCCCGGACGGGAAGACGCTCGCCAGCGGCGGTGAGGACGGTGTCGTCAAGCTCTGGGATGTCGCCACTCGGCAGAGCGCGTCCACGCTCGCCTTCGGCGAGACCCAACGGGTCTCCGACGTGCTGTTCACCCCCCAGGGGAGCGGCATCGCAGCCGTCGGCTCCGGCGACGCCAAGGTGTGGCCGTCGCTGTCCTCGGGCAAGCGCGTCGACTTTCCCGACGAGCAGAGGTACGTGGAGGCGGCCCGCTTCAGCCAGGACGGCCGGGTGCTGGTGACCCTCGACCGCAAGGGGTCAGTGCGGGCCTGGGAGACCGCCAGTGGACGCAGCGCGAGCCGCATCGACGGACCCGTTGCGCCGTGGTCCGAGGTATCCGCCGACGGGGAGGTGCTGATTCACGCCTCGGGCTCGGGCCAGATCCTGGCCACCCTGGTCGGTGAGGCGGGGCGCCCCAGCGCCACGGCATTCGGGCCGGGGGATCTCTTCGTCACGGTCCGCTGGGACGAGATCCGCGTCTGGCGGACGACTACCGGTCGGACCGTGCACGTGTACAAGGCGGGGTTCTTCCCCACGGACGAGTGGGCCTCGGACGTGGTGGCGCTGAGCGCGAGCGGTGCTGCCGCAGTGGGCGGAGACGAGGGACTGTGGGTGTGGACGTACGGCTCGGGCAGTTGAGGGGCCAGCGGTGATCGTGCGCATGACCGTGCGGGACGTCGGCACCGGGGTCGCGTACGACGTCGAGGTGACCGCCGCACCGGCCGCCAGTGTGCGGTCCCTGCTGGCGGCGCTGCCCGTACCCGTGGCTGACCGCCGCTGCTTCGTCGGTGCCGTCCCGTTGGATCCGGCCGCCAGCCTGGCCGACAGCCCTCTGCTGAGTAGCTCGGTGATCAGCGTGGGTGGGCCCGGGCCCGTCGGTCGCCTCGTCACGGACGGAGCGGTGGGTGTGCTGGAGGTGGTGGACGGTCGCGACGTCGGCCTGGCCGTCGCCCTGCGGCCCGGGGCCCACTCGGTGGCCCGCAGTGCCTCGGCTGCCCTGCCGCTGCGGGACGCGGACGTCTCCCGCAGTGCGCACGCCCTGCTGGAGGTGTCTGCCGACGGCAGCCTCACAGTCACCGACGGCGGATCGAGCAACGGCACATGGGTGGACGGCGTCCGGCTCACCGGCGCGTCCGCAGTGTCGTCGAGCAGCGTGCTCCAGATCGGCGGGAACGAGCTGCGGTGGACACCCCTGCCCGCTGGCGCACGACGACTCGTCCGAGCCCCGGACGGCCGGGTCGACTTCGACCGCGCCTTCGCCCGCGTTCCGGTGATCCCCACCGTCGACGTGACCATGCCGGTGCAACCGATGGTCACGCGGGGTCCCCTGGAGGCCGGATTTCTCCTGGGCGGCGCCGGGTCGGTGGGGGCTGCCCTGTTCACTCAGACGCCGATCCTGCTGCTCGGCGCGGCGGTCTCGGTCGCGGGCTTCCTCCTCAACCACTCCGCACAGGAGAAGCAGGACAGGGAGCGTGAGGCAGAGTTCACCAGGGCGAGAAAGGCCGTCGAGTCGACGATCACCGCACAGGTGAAGACCGAGCGACGGTTACGGGAGGCGCTCGCCCCAGGCCCTGCCGAAATCGTCGACGTGGCCAGCGGGGTGCGATCCGGGCTGTGGACGCGCCGGGCGGGTGCTGCGTACGCGCTGGCGTTGCGGGTTGGTGTCGCCGACGAGCCGGCATCGGTGACGGTACGCGGCGAGCCCTGGTCGGGCTTCCGCCCTCCGAAGCTGTCGGCCGTTCCGATCACCGTGGACCTGGGCACCGTCGGTGTGCTCGGCGTGACTGGTGCCGACGGTCCGGTCCACGATGTCCTGTGCTGGTTGCTCCTGCAACTGGCCACCCTTCGGGGTCCCGACGATCTGCGGATCGTGCTGCTCAGCAGCGATGACGCGACGAATCTGGCCTGGGCGCGATGGTTGCCGCACGTCGACGCGGGCGACACCGCGCCCTTCCCGTGCTGGATCGGCAACACCACCGCCACCCGCGCCGACCGCGTACGGGAGTTGCGTACCCTCGTCGCGACACGGCGTGCCGACCGCGGCGCGCGGCAGTTCGACGACGTGGTCGTCGTCCTCGACGGTGCGTTGGCCCTGCGGGACCTGCCCGGCATGGACGAGGTGTTGCGGGACGGGCCTTCGGTCGGGGTCTACCTCATCTGCGCCGACCGGCACAGCATGAACGAGTGTCGGGGTCTGATCGAGACGTCGGGAGACTCGGCGCGGCTGACCCGCAGCCCGGATGGTCAGACGCTGACGGTGCGGGTCGACCGGCTGGACGCGGCAACCGTCGAGCGGCTGGCCCGGGCGTTGGCGCCGATGCGCGACCGGGCGACAGTCGGTGCGGCCCAGAACGCCATCCCGGGGGCGGTTCGGTTGCTGGACCTCCTCGGTCTCGGGATGCCCACCAGCGCCGACGTGCTCGCGCTGTGGGAGCGGGGTCGGGGCCCGCGTACCCGTGTCGTGCTCGGTGCGGACGCGACGGGGCCGGTCTTCGTCGACCTCGCCGGTCAGGGCCCGCACGCCATGCTGGGTGGCGCGACGGGCGCCGGTAAGAGCGTGCTGCTGCAGACCCTGGTCACCTCGTTGCTGCTGGCGAATCGTCCGGACGAGCTCAACCTGGTGCTCGTCGACTTCAAGGGCGGCAGTTCCTTCCTGCCCTTCGAGCGATGCCCGCACGTGGTTTCCCTCATCCGGTCCACCGGCGAGACCCCCGCCGACGTGTTCGACGACGCGGCAGAGGCCCGGGTGCTCGCCTCGATCCGGGCGGAGGTGAGCCGGCGGGAGTCCCTGCTGGCACGCCACGACGGGGAGATCGACCGGTACTGGCAGAAGCGCCTGGCCGGCGCCGACCTGCCGCCGCTGTCCCGGCTGGTGTTGATCTTTGACGAGTTCGGGCGGGTGCTGGATGCCTCGCCTGACTTCGTCAAGGAGTTGGTGAACGTCGCCGCGAAGGGGCGGTCGCTGGGCATGCACCTCGTCCTGGCCACCCAGTCGTTGCAGGGCAAGCTCTCGCCGGAGCTGAAGAACAACGTGTCGCTGCGGGTCAGTCTTCGACAGAACGAGCCCGCGGACAGCACCGAGGTGCTCGGGACGCCGGACGCCGCCACCATTCCCGGTGCGCTGCGTGGTCGCGGCATGATCCTCTGCACCACCGCGGAGACCAGGATCCCGCAACCGTTCCAGTCCGGCTATCTCGGCGACCCGCCGCCGGCGGGCGCGGCCGCCCCGGTCACTGTCCGGGTCTTGAATCAGACGGACGTGGGCGCCCCCCGACCCGCCGCTGCCGGGCCAACCGGCGGTGAGGAGCCCAGCGACCTGGTGCTCACCATCGCCGCGATCGAGGATGCCGCTGGTCGGTCCGGCCTGCCAGAGCCCTTCCGGCCGATTCTGCCCCCGCTGCCGGCGACCCTGACGATGGCCGAGCTTCCATCGCGGTGGACGGCCGTCGGGCCGGTGACGGCCGTACCGTTCGGGCTGGCCGATGAGCCCGCCCGGCAGGCGCAGCCAGCGGAATTCCTCGACCTGGCCGGAGTCGACCGACTCCTCGTCGCTGGTGGTCCGCAGTCCGGGCGGACGACCTTCGCCCGCACCCTGATCAGCAGCCTGGTCGCCCGTTTCCAGCCCGACGAGGTACACGTGTACGTCGTCGAACGGCACCCGGCGGGGCTGGCCGAGTACGCGGCGTTGCCGCACTGCGGCGGAGTCTTTTCCCCAGCGGAGCCGGACCGGATCCGTCGTCTGGTCACCTGGCTCGACGAGGAGGTCCAGCGCCGCACCGCTACCAGGCCCTCGCCGGATGAAGCGCGCCCGCACATCGTGGTCGTTGTGGACGGCTGGGAACACTTCGAGGACCACGGCGACCCCGCCTTCATCGAGACGTCCCTGGTTGCCACCCTGCGTGGCGTCATCACCGCGGGTACCCCGCTCGGGGTGCACGTCGTGGCGCTCGGCGGCCAGGACATGCTCACCCACCGGCTGCCGACCCTCTACAACCGGCGGCTGCTCCTGCCTTTCCCGAAGGAGGAGACCCGACGGATGCAGCTGCAGACCGGAATGGCCAGCCCGCCGGTCCTACCCGGGCGGGCCATCGACGCCGGCAGCGGTCGCCACGTGCAGGTGTGCCTGCCGGCGAGGCCGGCCAGTGACCTCGCCGCCGAGGCGCACGACTCGCCGCCGCACCGACTGCCCCGACGTTTCCCATCCCTGCCCACCCGCGTCGACCTTGCCGCGTTAGGGTCGGGCCCCACAGTCACCGCAGATTCGAACCAGTCCACCTGGGTGCCGCTGGGCATCGGCGGCCCGGACGCCACCACTATCGGCATCGACCTGTTCGAGGCCGGCCCGCACCTGCTGCTGATCTCCGGCGCTGGCGGAACGGGCCGTACCACGGCGGCCGCCACCGTGGTCTGTGCGCTGCGACGGCGGGGGATCGGCGTCCTCGCCGTGGCTCCGCTCCAGTCCCCACTGCCGACGCTGCTTCCGGACGACACCGGCCTTCGGGTGCTCACCGGTGTCACGATCAAGGACACCGATCTGCGCGAGGCCGTCGCCGCGTTCGGCGACGAGCCGTACGCGGTGGTCGTCGACGACGTCGACCGGATCACCGTGCTCCCCACCGAGCAGGGCTTCGCGAGCAGCCCCACGTTGCTGGACGACATCATCCATCCCGGGGCCCGAGGGCAACGGGCCCTGGTGGTCACCGCGGACGCCACGCCTCTGCTGACCGGCTTTCCCAGCCCGCTGACCCGGCTGGTCAACGCCATCATGATGGCCGGGGCGCGCCTCGTCCTGGCTCCGAACGGCCGGCCGGCGGCAGTGGCCCACAACATCACCCTGGAATCCGACCAGTTCCTCACCGGCCCACCGGGGCGCGGTTACCTCTCCGCCGGCCGTACACCGGTGCTGGTGCAGGTGGCTGCACCGTAGGGCCAGCAAGGTCGACTCGCGTTTCAGGAAGTCGGGGTGTCCGCGGCCTGCCGACACCCCGACTTCCCGAAAGCCGAGTGGATCACGCTCGCGGGATCGGTTAGCTCACCACCGACCGCAGCGGCACTCGCGCCTCGCGCAGCGCGCGTACCAGATCGCTGGCGAACGGGTGTTCGTCCACCTGGAGTCCCTGCGGGTTCGGGATCACGACGTACGCCGAGCCGTTCTTCGCGGACGCCTGGGCGTCGGTGGTGAAGCGTTCGACGATCGCCCGGGTGCGGGACAGGTCGCCGGCCGCCACCTGGATGGTGATCGGCCGCCACCCGCCGCCCAGGTCCGGCGTGACCGGCGCGGCGGCGGCGCTGGCGCGCGCCGGGTCGACGCCGGCGGAACGTCGGGCGTCGGGCGCGGCGGTCGTCGGGTAGAGCAGCGCGTTGGCGACCAGGTGCAGACCATTTTCGTTGTACGCGCGGAAGAGCGGATTGAACGCGAACAGCACCGCCCGGCCGGTGCCGGTCGGCTCGTCGACGACGGCCGCGGTGCCCTTCAGCGTCTCCGCCCCGACGGTGTAGCCGTTGGCCCAGAACGTGTCACCGGTCGGGTAGGTGAGCACGTTCGTCCCGGTGGTGCTGGGGGTGAGGATCGGGTCGCTGTTGTTGAACTCGAAGTCCTCCGCCGGGCGACCCAGCGCCACCGGGCTGTCCTGCTCGACGTCGACGCGCAGGTGCGAGCCGATCACCAGGTAGTCCGCCGGCTTCGCCTTCTCCGTGGTCGAGGTGAGCCCGGCGGCGCGGGCCACCCGGGTGCCCTCGTTGCGCAGCCCGAGGTAGGTGTGGCCCTGGCCGATCCAGGTGCGCAGGTTGGCCTGCCCGGCGGCGGTCAGACCGCCGGTGGCGCTGCTGCCGTCCGGCACCAGCAGCACGGTCCGCCCGGTGAACGCCTCGGTGTTGTCGTTGATGTCGGCCGTGGTGACCGGGGTGAGGTCGAGCCCCCACCGCTTGCCGAGCACGTAGCGGGCCTCGCCGTGCGAGCCGGAGGTGGTGGAGATGCCGGTGCCCTGGAACAGCCCCACGTCGGGCAGGTCGAGGCGGGTACCGGTGGGCCGACCGCCCGGGGTGAGGGTGACCCCGAGGGATTCGGCCAACTCGTCGACGGTCCGGCTCACCTTGGTCGCCGCGATGGCGACCCTGCTGGTCGTGAGGTCGCGGACCAGGGGGACGCCACGGCCGAGCAGGGTGAAGGTGAACTCTGCGGCGGCGGCCGAGTCGAGCGGGTACGTGTACGAGCCCCAGGGCCACGCCGCACCGGTGCGACCGCCGGAGACCTTGCGGACCAGTTCGGCCCTCGGCCGGACGGTGTCTCCGGTGTAGATGGTGTTGATGCCCATCAGCAGCGGGTTGCTCCAGGACGACACGTCGTAGAAGTACGGGAAGGGGACGTACGGGTCCTCGCCCATGATGGCCTGGATCCAGTGCTTCTGCGGCTGGTCCATCGGGATCCAGTACGCGCCCTTGGGCACTGTCACGTTGGTGGCGCTGCGCCCGCCGAACACCCGGGCCGTGGGCACCCGGGTGGCCTTCTGCACCTCGTACACCTCGACGTCCATCCGGCGCAGCCGCTCGACGAGCTGGCGGACGTCGGCGAGCTGCCGGTCGGGCAGCAGGAAGTACGAGCGGATGGTCAGGTCCGGCACCGGGAACTGGACCTCGTTGGTGGGTTGCACCACCTCGTTCGGCTCCAGCGTGCCGGCCCTGCCCTGGGCGAGCGCGTCGGTCCAGATGTCGAAGTAGCCGTCGAGCACCTCGCGCTTGTTCGCGGCGGCCCAGCCGAGCGTCGACCACTGGGTGTTGAACTGCTGCTGGACCCGGTCGGCCACGGCCGACGCGCTGCCCTTCTCATACGTCATGCCGGCCGCGCCGAAGCCGGTGGTCGGCACCGTGTCGCCGTAGCCCATGAAGAACATGTCGTACGTGTCGTAGTTGAAGTAGCACTCGGTGGTGACGGTCTCGTCGCAGGCCCCGTTGAAGCCGAAGCCGGCCTTGTTGGCCTCGCCGATCCGGTTGATCCAGTCCACCGCCTCACCGGCGATCTCGTGGTGGATCGGGTCGGCGTTGGGCGGGAAGAAGTACTGCCGGCCACCCATCTCGTGCGCGTCGATGAAGACCTGTGGCGGGTAGCGGCGCAGCAGTTCGAGCTTGCCGTCGGTCTCCTGCTGGGTGCGGGCGAACCAGTCCCGGTTCAGGTCGAAGCCGAACTCGTTCTGCCGGCGGGTCGCGTCGCGCCCGTCCGGGTTCTGCGTGGGGACGATGATGGTGACGAGGTTGTCGTTGCGCTGGGCGACCACGCAGGACAGGCCCGCCGCCAACTCGTACAGCGTCTTGAGCGCCGCGTCGGCGCCGCTCTTCTCGCCGCCGTGCACGTTCGCGGTGACCCAGACGATGGCCGGGCTGTCCTTCGCCGTCCGGGCGGCCGTTCGCGCGCTGGTCCGGCGCGGGTCGCGCAGGTCCCGGACGTCGTCGGCGATCTCGCGTAGCGCGGCGGGCCGCACGTGGCGCTCGTTCGACACCACCGCGTACGGCAACGGCTGGCCGAGCACGCTTGTGGTCATCACGCCGGTCACGACCCGGTTGGAGGCGCGGTCGACGGCCCCGAGGTAGGTCCGGACCTCGTCGTTGGTGACGACCCGCTCCTGCCCCGCGCCGAGTGGGAAGCCGAGCACGTTCTCCGGGCTGGGTACGGTGCTCAACCGGGCGGTCGGGTCGTCGCTGCACCGGGAGGGCTGGGCGGCGCTCGCGGCCGGTGTGCCGCCGAGCAGGGGAACCATGCCGAGCAGAAGCGTGATCGTGGCGGCACGTGCCAACCGCCTGGCGGAGACCATCCGGAACGGACGCATCGATGGGGCCATGAGTCGTGTTTCCCTTCTGGGGAACAACCTCGCAGTGGCCGGAGCCTATGAACCGCCGATACGACGGTCAAGGGTTGATCGATATTGCCGACTACTCGGCGTGCCTGTTCCGACGCTGACTGGCAGGATGGTGGCGTGGGCCTGTCGTCGCCTGGGAGGAGGAGACGTGCCGGAGATGATCACGCTCTCGGTCCATCCGGATCTTCCATCCGCCGATGCTCGGCGTTCGCTGGCGTCCTGGCTGCGCGCTGAGGAGCGGCTGCGGGAGGGGGTGACCACGACGTCTCCGGACGGGTCGACGGCCGACCGCACGGACGTCCTGCGGGTGGCGGCCAGCGACGCGGGCACCACCATGGTGCTGGTGCAGGCGATCGCCGACTGGCTGACCCACCGCCGCGAGGACGTGACGGTGAAGCTCACCCGGCCCGACGGTTGGTCGGCCGAGGTGGACGTACACCGGGCTCGGGACATGGACCAGGTGACCGCGCTCATCGAGGCCGCGGTACGCGCGGTGACACCCTCACAGCGGTAGCCGGCCCGCCGCCAGCCGAGAGGTCGGCCGGCGACGGGCCGGGGTGGCACACGTACGGCTACCAGGTGGTCAGGCCGAGGCCGATCGTCTTGGTCAGCGTGGCGTTGTCGTCGTCGCCGTCGAGCGACCAGATCATGGCGCCGGCCAGGCCGGCCCGTCGGATGTAGAGCGTCTTCTGCAACACGACAGCCGGATCGTCGTACGTCCAGAGCGTCGTACCGTCGAACAACCAGGCGTGCCCGGCGCGCAGGTCGCGGTGCACGGTGTAGCCGTTACCGGCCAGGGTCTTGAGCTTCCTGTAGTCCTCGTACCCGGCCTCGAAGGTGGCCGGCGCGGGCCCGGTGGCCGGCTGGAACAGGCCGTTGCCGCCGCCGGTGATGCCGGTCCAGCCGCGACCGTAGTAGGGGATGCCGAGCACGAGCTTGTCCCGCGGCGCGCCACGGGCGATCCACCCGTCGATGGCCACCTCGACGGAGAAGTCCGGGTTGTCCGGGGCGCCCGCCGGGACGCGAAGCGCCGACTGCTGGTTGGCCCGCGCGTCCCAGCCGCCGTGGAAGTCGTACCCCTGCACGGTGGCGAAGTCCAGGTACTGGAAGATCTTGCGACCTTCGTAGCCGGCGTCCATGGTGGCCGGGCTGGCCGGCAGGAACGCGGTCAGCGGGTGGTGCGCCCGGGTGGTGCGCCCGTACGCGTCGAGCTGCCGGCGGAACTCGGCGAGCAGTTTGGTGAAGTTCTCCCGGTCCTCCGGGCGGATCACGTTGCCGGGCTCGCCCTCCCAGTTGGGCCACTCCCAGTCGAGGTCGACGCCGTCGAAGACGCCGGCCGCGGCACCCGGGCCGCCGGCGGCGCCCTCACCACCGGGCAGGTTCCCCTTGAGGTAGAGGTCGATGCAGGACGTCACGAACGCCTTGCGGGAGGCGTCGGTGCGGGCCGCGTTCGAGAAGTACGTCGACCAGCTCCAGCCGCCCAGCGAGATCAGCACCTTCAGGTCGGGGTGCTTGGCCTTGAGCTTGGCGAGCTGGCCGAAGTTGCCGTTGAGCGCCTGGCCCGGGGCGTCCGCGACGCCGTCGACGCTCTCCTCGGCCGGGACGGGTCGCTGGTAGTCGGCCCAGGCGTCGCCCTCACCCGGACCACCGTCCAGGTAGCAGCGGCCGTCCTCGCTGACGTTGCCGAAGGCGTAGTTGAGGTGGGTGAGGCGGCTCGCCGCCCCGGAGGTTTCGAGTTTCTTGACCGGGAAGGCCCGGCCGTAGATGCCCCACTGGGTGAAGTAGCCGACCCGGTGGTAGCCGGTGCGGCGCTGGTGGTTGTCGCCGGCGCTGGCGGCGGTGGGCGGAGCGGCGGTGACCAGCAGGGTCGCCAGGGTGACGACGGCGGTGAGACGGCGGTGGCGGAATGGTCGCATCGGCACACTCCCACGAGACATCAAGCAGAATTAGTAAAGAGACTTATCTGATTGATGAAGTTAAGCCGATCACCGTCCGGGGTCAAGGGCCACCCAGCCGCATGGGGGATTGTGACGGCGTTACCCGGTGGTAACGATGTTGTGCCATGGACTCCGCCGTCACCCTGATCGGACTTCCCGTCGCCCTCGGCATCATCATGCTCGGTCTGGGTCTCGGACTGACCATGGCGGACTTCCGCCGGGTCGCCCACCATCCACGAGCCGCCGTCATCGCACTGGTCTGCCAGGTGCTGGTGCTGCCGGCGCTCTGCTTCTGCCTCGTCCTGGCGTTCGACCTCGCACCCGAGCTGGCCGTCGGCATGATGCTGCTGGCCGCGTCGCCGGGCGGCACCACGGCCAACCTCTACAGCCACCTGTTCGGCGGGCACGTGGCCCTGAACATCACCCTGACCGCCATCAACTCGGTGCTCGCCGTGGTCACCCTGCCGATCCTGGTCAACCTGTCGGCGGCGTACTTCCTGCCCGACGGCAGGAGCATCGGCCTACAGTTCGACAAGGTGCTCCAGGTCTTCGCCATCGTGCTCGTCCCCGTCGCCATCGGCATGCTCATCCGGGCCCGGATGCCGCACCTGGCCGAGCGGCTGAACCGCCCGGTCCGGATCCTCTCCGTCGTCGTGCTCGTCGCGGTGATCGCCGGCGCGGTGCTCGGTGAGCGGGAGAACATCGCCGACTACTTCGTCTCGGTCGGCCTGGCCGTGCTCGCCTTCAACCTGCTCAGCCTCGCCATCGGGTACGGGGTGCCGAGGCTCGCCGGTGTCGACCGGAGCGCCGCGACGGCCGCCGGGTTCGAGATCGGCATCCACAACAGCACCCTGGCCATCACGATCGCGCTCAGCCCGGCGCTGCTCAACAGCACCCAGATGGCGATCCCGGGCGCCGTCTACGGCATCGTCATGTTCTTCACCGCGGCGGCCTTCGGCTACCTGGTGACCCGCGTCGGCGCCCGGCCCGCCACCGCCCTGTCGCCCTGACTGATGCTGTCAGGGCGACAGGGCGGGCGGCGACAATCAGCCGACCTGGTCGTTGTCCTTCTGCGCGCCCCAACCGTGCCAGCGGTCGATCTCGATCAGGGCACTGACCCGGCCACGGTCCCGGCGTGGGTACGCGTTGCCCGTGTAGTGCTCCGCCAACCGGTCGATGTCCGCGAAGCTCTCGTCGGCGCGCAGCTCGGCGACGTGCCCGATGATGCTGACGTGGGTGTACCAGCCGGCCTCGTCGAGCACGGTGAGCGACACCCGGGGGTCGTTGCGGACGTGCTGCAGCCGACGGCGGCTCTCGTCCATGTTCACCAGGATCCGGCCGTCCTCCCACAGGTACCAGGTGGCGGCGGACACCGGCTGACCACCGTTGCGAAGGGTGGTCATGACGGCGGGGTTCGGCTTCTGGAGCATGGCGACCGCGGCCTCGGGAAGCGGTGGCTTGGACATGAAGTCTCCTCGTCGCGACAACGTTTACCCCTGCACGTTACGCACCTACCCGCCCGATCGCGCTCTGATCGCCATCGCGGCGCGGCCGACCGGGCCCACCCGGCTGCCGGGCTGACGCCGCCTGCGGCGAAGATGTGGTCATGAGCAATTCCGCACTGCCCAGGCGGGTCGTCGTCACCGGTGCCACCGGTAAGCTCGGCCGTGCCGTGGTCGCCCACCTGCGCGCCGTGGGCGTCGACGTGTTGGCGGTGGACCGCGCCGGCGGCCGTGACCCACGCGACGTGAACGGCGAGTTCCTGCTGGCCGACCTGACCGACTACGGGCAGGTGGTGGAGGCCTTCACCGGCGGCGCCGACGAGCACGCCAGCGGCGTCGACGCGGTCGTGCACCTGGCGGCGGTCCCGGCCCCCGGGCTGATGTCGAACGCGACCACCTTCGCGAACAACTCCGCCGCGACGTACAACGTGTTCGCCGCGGCCCGGGCGGCCGGAATCAAGCGGGTCGTGTGGGCGTCGAGCGAGACGGTGCTCGGGCTGCCGTTCGACACCCCGCCGCCGTACGCGCCGGTCGACGAGGAGTACGCGCCACGGCCCGAGTCGACGTACTCACTGAACAAGGCCCTGGAAGAGGAGATGGCCCGGCACTTCTGCCGGTGGGACCCGGAGCTGGTCATGGTGGGCCTGCGCTTCTCCAACGTCATGGACGTCGAGGACTACGCGCCGTTCCCCTCGTTCGACGACGACCCGCGGCTGCGCCGGTGGAACCTGTGGGGCTACATCGACGCCCGCGACGGCGCGCAGGCCGTCGAACGCGCGCTCGCGCACGACCAGCCCGGTGCCGACGTCTTCATCATCGCCAACGCCGACACCGTCATGACCCGGTCCAGCGCGAGCCTAATGGCCGAGGTCTACCCGGGCGTCGAGATCCGTAAGGAGCTGGGTGAGCACGAGACGCTGCTCAGCATCGACAAGGCCCGCCGGGTGCTGGGCTACGAGCCGCAGCACTCCTGGCGGGACCACGTCGACCTGCTGTAGGTCAGCGCGCCGCCTGGTAGGCACGGCCGACGGCGGTGGCGGTGCTGCCGGTACGGAACAGGCCGGTCTGGTCCTTGTCCGTGGCGGGCAGGCCGAACCACGCGTACCGCTGTAGCCAGGACAGGCCGCCCAGCATCCGCGTCGCCGCCGTGAGGAACGCGGCCTGTTGCGCCTGGGTGGGGAAGCGGACACCGTTGGAGAAGTCGATCAGGGCGAACTCGGTGAGCCAGATCGGCAGCTGGTACCGGTCGTGCACGGCCTGCAGGTACGACTTGAGCTGGTTGACCGCGTTGGCGGTGGTGAAGTCGCCGCCGTACCAGTGCAGGGCGATGAAGTCGACGCGGTAGCCGCGCTGCTTCACCCCGGCCATGAACCGGTCGAGCCATTCGCCCGGCCGGTCGCCGCCCCAGGCCACCGCCGGGCTGCCCAGCGGAAGGCCGGTGGCCTGCAACTGCGGCCACAGCTCCAACGCCTGCTCGACGGTCATCTCCGCCTGACCCTGCAGGTCCGGCTCGTTGAACCCGAGCAGGTGGCGGCCGTTCTTCTTGGCCTGTTGCAGGTTGGCGGCGGTGACGCTCTTCGCCCCCCAGATCATCGGGACGAACTCGGCGCCCTTCGGGCTGGTGACACCCGAGTGGGCCACGTCCCAGGTGTAGTACCAACTCGCCCCGGAGTTGGCCAGCGCCTGGCTGACGCCGTCGAAGGTCCACACCCCGACGCCCTTGCGCTTCGAGGTCACCGCCGGGGCCGCCGGGGCGACCGGACGCCCGGTCGTCGGCTTCGCCGTCGGCGCTGGCGTCGGGGTCGCCCCCGTCGGGCTCGTCGTGGTGGCGGGCGTGGTCGGGCTGGGTGCCCCGGGTTGCGGGCTCGTGGACGGCGGCGCGTCGAGCGCCTGCGTCGCCGCCGGGGCCGGCGTCGGCCCGGTCGGTTGCACCACCACGATCACACCCGTCACCAGTACGGCGACCGCGGCGGCCACGAGCAGTGGCCACAGCAGCCGCCTCGCGCCGATCGGGAGGCGGCCGAGCATCCCGCGTCGGGGCTCCGCGTGGACGCCCCGGTTTCCCCTCGCGGCGTCCGCTTCACCCTGGCCGGTTGCGCGCATCGTCTCGACTCCCTCGTGTGTGGTCGCAGCACCACTCGGTGCTGCCGTGGCGGGGGCAACCCGCCAACGCCTCACCTCAGGAGACTCGCCGGCCGTACCCGAATAACAGTTTCGTCGGCCGGGCAGCGCCAAATCTGCGTGGCCCGGGCGGTCTGGCCGCACACGCAGGAGTGGGGCGGCGGTCCGGTGACCGCCGCCCCACTGACGGGTCAGACCGTGATGCGTCCGGCGCCGGCACCTGCGGTGACGCTCGCCTTCACACCGCTGGCGGCGTCGAGTTGGTAGGAGTAGGGGATCGCGGCGACGTCCCCGGCGCTCTCCGGCGCCCCGGAGTTGACGAAGACGTTGTCGCGCTGGACGAGGTCGCCCGGGTCCGATTCGGCGTAGCCGACCGCGGTCGGTCGGGTCACGTTCTCGAAGTAGTTGCCCTCGACGAGCACGCCCGCGCCCATCGTGGACGCCACGCCGTAGTCCGCGCCGAAGTAGTAGTTGTTGAACACGTGCACCGGGTCACCGAACCGGACCCGGGGGTGGCGCTCCTTGCTGCCGTCGAACCAGTTGTGGTGGTAGGTCACCCGCAGGTGACCGATGTCGGCGGTGAAGCCGTCGTCGTGGCCGAGCAGCATGCTCTTGGTGTGGTTGGTGACCCGGTTCCACGAGACGGTGACGAAGTCGGACTCCCGCTTGATGTCCAACGCGCCGTCGTAGCCGCCGTCGAAGGTGTTGTGGTCGATCCAGACGTTGCGCGAGTTCTGCACGTTGACCGCGTCGTCGTCCCAGCCCCGGAAGGTGAGGTTGCGGATGATGACGTTGGTGGCGCTGCTGACGTTCAGGCCGTTGTCCAGCGTGGCGTTGCCGACGCCGAGCACGGTCTTGTTGGAGCGGACGTCGTTCATCGTGTCCGGCATGGTGAGCGAACCCTGCACCCGGATGATCAGCGGTGCTGCCGACTCCAGGGCGTCGGCGAGCGCCGGGCCGTCGGAGACGGTGACCGTCTGGCCACCCGCTCCGCCGGTGGTGCCACCGTTCTGGGTGGCCCAGCCGACCAGGCCGGTCTGCGGTGGGGTGGTCGGCGGCGGGGTGGTCGGGGGAGGGGTCGTCGGGGGCGGGCTGGTCGGCCCGCCCGGCAGGCCGACCTTGCCGACCCCGGCCTGCGCGGTGACGACGGCCTTGATGTCGCAGGCGGTGGTGATGGTGTACGCGTACGGCGGGTTGGTGACGCTGCCGCCGGTCTCACCCGCGCCCGAGTTGATCAGGCAGTTGTTCCGGGCGACCAGCCGGCCGGGGCCGGAGGACGCCTCGGCCAGGTGGTACGGGTCGTCGACGTTCTCGAAGTAGTTGCCCTCCACGATCACGCCTGAGTTCTCCGTCGCGGCGACCCCGTAGTCACCGGTGTTGAGGTAGTAGTTGCTGTAGACGTGCACCTGGTCGCCGAAGCGGACCCGGGGGTTGCGCTGGCGGGTCTCGTCGAAGAAGTTGTGGTGGTAGGAGACCTTCAACCGTCCGGTGTCCTGGGCGGCGTTGCCGTCGTCGTGCCCGAGCAGCATGTTCTTGTCGGTGCCGTCGGCGTGGTTGTAGGACACCGTCACGTACGACGAGCCGCGCTTGATGTCGAGGCCGCCGTCCGAGCCGGTGGTCCAGGTGTTGTGGTCGATCCAGATGTGGTGGGAGAACATCTGCACGTTCATCGCGTCGTCGGACCAGTTGCGGAAGTTGAGATTCCGCACGATCACGTTGTGCACGGCGTTCGCGGGTGGGCTGGTTACCGCGTTGTCGATCGGTAGGCCGATGTTGAGGCCGCCGCCGGTGAAGCCCGAGTTGGCGCCGAGCCCGACGATCGTCTTGTCCGAGGTGACCTCGTGCATCGGGCCGGGCAGGGCGATCAGGCCGCTGACCTGGATGATCTTCGGGCCGGCTGAGGCGGCCTCGGCGATGAACTGCGCCGCGGTGGTCACCGTGACGGTCGGGCCGCCGGCCCCGCCGGTGGTGCCGTTCTGACCCCAGGCGTCGACCGAGGCCCAGCCGTCGGCCACGTTCGGGCCCGGGTTGCCGGGCGGGTCCGTCGGGTCGGTCGGGTCCGGCCCGGGGGTGGCGCTGGTGACCTGCACGTTGTCGAAGTTCGCGCTGGCGTTGAAGGTGGCGACGCCGATCCGGCCGCTGGCGAACTGGCTGTCGGTGGCCTCGGTCAGCAGCGTGCCGTTGACGTAGCCCTTCAGCGAGTTGCCGGCGACGTCGATCCGCAGCGTGTACGCGGTGCCGACCGTCACCGTGGTCGCGGCGCTGTCCAGCGTGGTGCTGGAGCCGCCGCTGAGCCGCTTGAGTTCGACGGTGTTGTTGCTGCGCAGTGCCAGGTAGTAGTAGCTGGTGCTGCTCTGCGCCCGGGCCAGCAGCGCGACGAAGCGGTTGGTGCCGTTGAACGCGGTCGGCTTGACGGTGGCCTGGACCGAGTAGTCGGTCCAACTCGCCGTGCCGGCCAGCGACCGGGCATCGCTGCTGGTGCCGGACTGCCGGTAGACCCGGGAGCCGTCGGTGGCGACCGACCAACTGCCCCCGGACGCGGTCCAACCGGTGGCGTTGCCGTCCTCGAAGTCGTCGGTGAAGAGGGTGTCGGCGTAGGCGCCGGTGGCGCCCATGCCGAGAGCGAGGGCGATCGCGGCGAGCGCGGCCCCGATCGTGAGCAGGAGACCTCGGCGATGCCTTCGCCAGGTGTCGGTGGTGTGCACGGAACCTCCTTGGTGGTGGTCTGCCCGGGGACGTGGGCAAGAGATCGATCTGTATCTATGTGTGGGGGCGGCGTCGTCCCTTGGTGACCGGGTCGGTGCCTGTCGACCGGCCTCGCCGCCGCTGCTAGAAGCCGAGCTTTCCGGTGCCGGAGCCGGCCGAGACGACCGACTTGATCGTGTTCGGATCGGTGACCGTGTACGGGTAGTAGGTGCTGGGCTCCTGCACCGAGCCACCCGCGTCACCCGGCTCGCTGGTGCCGGCGAGCACGTTGTTCCGGGCGATCAGCCGACCCTTGGATCCGGCGTAGCTGATCGACCACGGCACCTCGACGTCCTCGAAGTAGTTGCCCTCGACGACGCAACCGGAGTTGAGCTGGCAGGCGACCCCGACGTCGGTGTTGTAGACGAAGTAGTTGTTGAACACGTGCACCGGCTCGCCGAAGCGGACCCGCGGATTGCGCTGCGGTGTCCGGTCGAACCAGTTGTGGTGGTAGGTCACCTTCAGATAGTTGGTGTCCTGGGCGGCGTTGCTGTCGTCGTGTCCGAGCAGCATGTTCTTCGTGTGATGGTGGGTGTGGTTCCAGGAGACGGTGACGTAGCTGGCGCCCCGCTTGATGTCGATCAGCCCGTCATAGCCGTACGCCAGGTCGTTGTGGTCGATCCAGATGTGGTGCGAGAACATCTGCACGTTGATCGCGTCGTCCACCGTGTTGCGGAAGTTCAGGTTGCGGACGATGACGTTGTGCACCGCGTTGGCGGGCGGGCTGGTCGCGGTGCTCACCGGCAGACCGATGTTCAGGCCCCCGCCGGTGATGCCCGAGCTGGCGCCCACGCCGACGATCGTCTTGTCCGAGGTCACGTCGTGCATCGGGCCAGGTAGCGCGATCACGCCGCTGACCCGGATGTTCAACGCGCCGGCGGTGCCGATCGCGGCGAGGAACTCGGCGGCGGTGTCGACGGTGACGGTCGGACCGCCCGCGCCGCCGGTGGTGCCGTTCTGGCCGAGCGCGTTCACCGACGCGAAGCCGATCGGCGGTGCGCCCGGGTCCAGTGGTGGCTCGGTGGGTGGCAGTGTCGGCTCGCCCGGCGGCTCTCCGGGCCCTCCGGTCTCGGTGTCCACCCGGACGTCGTCGAAGGAGGCGCTGGCGTAGGACGTGGCGAGCCCGGCGCGGCCGGCGGCGAAGGCGCTGTCGGTCGCCTCGACCACCAGCGCGCCGTTGACGTAGCCCCGCAGTGTCGTGCCCACGGCCTCCAGGCGCAGCGTGGCCCAGCTGCCGGTGGTCACGCCACCCGCGGCCGAGTCCAGCGCCACCGGATCTCCACCGGCCCGCCGGAGCAGTTGCACGCCGCCGCTGGCGGTGACCGCCAGCGCGTAGTAGCTGCTGCTGTTCTGGGCCCGGGCGATAACCCCGACGTGCCGGTTCGTGCCGCCGAACCCGGTGGGTCTGACCCGCGCCTGGACGCCGTAGTCCGCCCAGCCCGGGGCGGAGGCCAACGCCCGCGCGTCGCTGCTGGTGCCGGACTGCCGAAAGACCAGTGAACCGTCGGTCACCACCGACCAGCTGCCTCCCGACCGCGACCAGCCGGTCGAGTTGCCGTCGGAGAAGTCGTCGCTGAGCAGCGTGTCGGCGAAGGCGGGCGGAGTGGCGATGAGCACCGCTGTGGCGGCGAGCGCTCCGGCGGCTAGCACCGCCGCGACCAGCCGGGGCGTCGGCCGGCCGCGAGGTTTCGTTGATGACATCGTGGACCTCCCTGGTGGTGGTGGTGGTCTCAGATTTTCGTTGCCGTAACGGATACGAAATGAGCCATACACGAACGGTAGGGAGATGCACTGGCGAGAGTCAATGAATTGAATGTGCAGATATGTTGCAGCCTATTTGGGCAACACTTATCGCTCGGCCGCTGGCGGTCGAGTCGGCAGACATTCGGTCCGGTTCTCACCGAAAGACCGTGCCCATTCTGTGCAGCCGCCGGGTGCTGTTTGCGTGGCTGCTGACGTTCAGTTGTCGATGCCCGAAGCGCTCTTTCCAGAATCGGTCGAGTCGTCGGTGGCGCAGTTCATTCGTCGGCCCGGGCGGGTGGCGGCGCGGCGCGGGCCCACCCGGTGGGCGGATGGCCGGCGGGGGCGAGGAGGTCTCGTCCAACGGGCCTGACTGACACCGGCACCCACCTCCCGGGCCTGCAAAGGTTTGCAGCGAAGTAAGCACGGAACCTAGACCAGCGTCAATGCCCTGCGGTGAACCTGCGGCATTTATCCGCGTTGGTGGAGGAGGAGGCCGCCGCGCCGAGCCGCAGCGGTGTTGAGATCAGCAACGTAGACCATGATCAATGCAACAACCGTTTGCAGGAAACGATGATCCGTTGATTGACATGAATTAATCGCCACGCCTAGCATGGGTGCCGGAAAGCGCTTTCCACCCTCGCACCCCACCGCCACGGATCGCCGGCCGATCCGGCGCTGGCCCGTGCCTGGCGACGCCGACGTCCAGGCGCGTCGCCGACCGGTTCGGGCTCGCCGCCGCGGCCCATCGGATCACGCCCGGTCCGTGTTCCGTCCCGCGAAAGGCAGCAGCCACATGCACTCCACACCCGCTCGCCGCATCCCGCCGCGCTGGTGGTCGCCCGCCGTCGTCGGCCTCGTCGCCGTCCTGCTCACCCCACCCGGGCTGGCTCAGGCCGCCCCCACCGCCGCGTCGTCGACCCCGGCCGCCGAAGCCGTCGCCGGCCCCGCCGACGGCTTCGCCAGTGTCGCCGCGCTCGGTCAGGCCGGCACCACCGGCGGAGCCGGCGGACCCACCGTCACCGCCACCACCGCTGCCCAGTTCCTCGACTACATCGCCCGGCCGCAGCCCTACGTCATCCAGGTCTCCGGCACCATCAACCTGCCCGCGGGCAGCAACGACGGAATGCACGACGTCGCCTCGGACAAGACCATCATCGGGCTCGGCGCCACCGCCACGCTCTCCGGCGGCGGGTTGAACATCGGCGTGCCGGTCGACGACGACGTCACCGCGCCTCCGGTGAACGCGGTACACAACATCATCATCCGCAACCTGCACCTGACCGGCGCGAGCGACGACCTGATCAACGTGCAGATGTTCTCCCACCACATCTGGATCGACCACAACGAGTTCTCGAATGGCGATGACGGTGCGGTTGACATCAAACGAGGGTCCGATTTTGTGACCGTCTCCTGGAACCACTTCCACGATCATGACAAGACGTTGTTGCTGGGCCACGACGAGGACGCCGGACCGCAGGACATCGGCCGGCTGCGGGTCACCTACCACCACAATTTCTTCGACCGTTCCGACCAGCGCAACCCCCGGGTACGGTTCTCCGCGCTGGCGCACGTCTACAACAACTACTACTACGACAACAGCTACGGGGTCGCGTCCACCTACGACGCCGCCGTGCTCATGGAGAACAACTACTTCTACTCCGTGAACAACCCCGGCCGGGTGGACTTCAGCGGCGATCTCGGCCGGATCGTGGCACGGGGAAACATCCTCGTCGCCTGCAACCATCCGATCGAGACCCGCGGCACCGTTCCCGATCCGCGCGGTTACTACCCCTACCAGCTCACCCCCGCCGCCGACGTACCGACCACGGTTCCGGCCGGCGCCGGGGTGGGCAAGCTGTCGTCGACGCTCGCCGCTGCCGCGCCGAGCGCGGCGCCGGCCGGCCAACCGGACGGGTTCGCCAGCGTCGTCGCCCTCGGTCAGAACGGTACGACCGGCGGGGCCGGAGGCCCGGTGGTCACCGCGACCAACGCGGCGGACTTCCTCGACTACATCGACACCATCGGGCCGATGGTCATCCAGGTCAGCGGCGTGATCCGGATCAGCAGCAAGCAGGGGGTGCGGCCGCACAAGACGATCATCGGCGTCGGGAACGCCGAGATCACCGGGGGCGGGCTGGACTTCTACCGGTCGTACAACGTGATCGTCCGCAACATCAACTTCACCGAGGCCGAGGACGACGCGATAAACGTCGGCCAGAACTCCCACCACATCTGGATCGACCACAACCGCTTCGCCGGCGCGATCGACGGCTCGGTCGACATCGTGCGGGGTGCCGACTACGTGACGGTTTCCTGGAACCACTTCGACCACGCCGACAAGAGCATGCTCATCGGGCACTCCGACGGCGCGGCGTCCACCGACATCGGGCACCTGAAGGTGAGCATCCACCACAACTTCTTCGACCACAGCCGCCAGCGCCATCCCCGGGTCCGGTTCGGCGAGCCGGTGCACGTCTACAACAACTACTTCCTCGGCAACGCCCTCTACGGTGTCGCGTCGACGGAGAACGCCGGCGTCCTGGTCGAGGGCAACTACTTCCGCGACGTCCCGTACCCGCTGCACTCCGCGAGCGGGTACGCCGACAGCGGGCCCGGCCGCGCCGTGCAGCGCGGCAACGTCTTCGTCAACTCCGGTCAGCCCGAGACCGCCGGCACGGTCGTCGAGCCGCGTACCTACTACCCGTACCAGCTGGACCCGGCGACGAACGTTCCGGCGCTGGTCACCGGCGGCGCCGGGGTCGGTCGGCTGACCTGAGGCCCGCCGCGTCGTACCGTCGCCGGCGCCCAGCAGGCGGCCGCGACGGTACGACGTGGGACGGCCCGGTCAGCGCCGCAGTGTCGCGGACGGCGACTCCCCGAATCGCGTCCGGTACTCGGTCGCGAACCGGCCGAGGTGCACGAAGCCGTGTCGCAGGGCAACAGTCGTCACGGACGCCCCCGGCTCGGCCGAGCGGAGCGTGCGGTGCGCCGCGTCGAGCCGGCAGGCCCGCAGGTACGCGGTCGGGGTGGTCTGCAACTCACGGCGGAAACAGTCCTGCAGCGTTCGTACGCTCACCCGTAGCGCCTCGGCGACGTCACCGACGGTCAGTGCCTCGCCGTGGTGCTCGGAGATCAGGGCGCAGGCCCGGCGGACGAGACGCCCGGCGTGGGCGTGGTGGCCCGGCTCGGCCAGAAGGTGCGAGTGGCTGTGCCGGTGGGCCAGCAACAACTTGCCGATGAGCCCCTGTTCGAAACGGGCGGCGACCTGCGGATGATCGAACAGGGACGCGTCCGCCGGCTGCGACAGCTCGTCGGCGAGGAACGCCACCCCGCGCGCCCACGCCTGCGCGGTCGGCGTGGTCATGAGCATGCCGATGTCCAGGCGGACCGGGTCGTCCACCGGGTGGCCCAGCAGGCGGGCGAGTTCCCTGTCGACGGCGCGCCGGTCGGCGTAGAAGATCCGGTGGGGCGACCCCGCGGACCACCGCATGTCCGAGGGGTCGTACGGGGACAGGACCGAGGCGACGTCGGGGGTCGAGGTCACGGTCTGACCGGCGTGCCGGACCGTCGTACTGCCGGCGGTAGGGATCTGGACGAGGTAGAAGGTCTCCAGCGCGGGCGGTTGAATGCGGACCGCCTGCCCGTAGTCGAGGTCGATGACACCCACCCCGCCCGCCCGGCGAGCCGCCATCCGCAGTTGCACGCTGTGCACACCTGGCTGTGGGGTGAGCCGGTGTGGACAGAAGATCCGGCCCACCTCGGCGCGCGCCCGGTCGACGTCGTCCGTCCGGACCGTCACCGCATCCATCCGACACCTCCCGGGCGTCCCGTCGCGCTGACCGTAAGGCGTGCGCGGGCCGGACCAGACCCGAAAGCCGTCGACCCGACAGGAAAAGGGTCCGCCTGCGTACTGCGGACAGCGCCCGCGTCGCGCGGATAGCGACCGCCCGGTCCGCTCGCTAGCGTGCGACCAACGCGGGCGGTCAGCGCCGGCACGGTTCGCACGTTCTTCGGAGGAGACCATGAGGATTGCCGTCGTCGGTGCCGGATTCGCCGGGGTGAGCGCAGCGAAGGTGCTGCGGCAGAGCGGATTCGACGTCACCGTGTTCGAACGGGCGCCCGACGTCGGTGGGGTGTGGAGCCGTACCCGGCGCTACCCCGGCCTGCACACCCAGAACGACAAGGGCACCTACCACCTCTCCGACCTGCCGATGCCCGCCGACTACCCGCAGTGGCCGTCCGGTGAGCAGGTCCAGCGGTACCTGGAGAGCTACGTGGAGAAGTTCGGGCTGGCCGGTGCGCTGCGCCTGTCCACGGAGGTCGTCTCCGCCGAACTCGTCAACGATGAGACCGGGTGGCTGGTCACGTCACGGCCGGCGAGCGGTCAGGACCCGCTGACGGTGGAACGGTACGACCACCTGATCGTCGCCAACGGCATCTTCTCGGACCCGCTCGTCCCGTCCTTCGACGGGCACGTGAGCTTCGCCGCCGCCGGAGGGCGCGTACTGGCGACGGGGGAGTTCCACGACATCGAGGCGGCCCGAGGCAAGAACGTCCTCGTGGTCGGGTACGGCAAGTCGTCCTGCGACGTGGCGGTCCCGGTGAGCGAGGTCGCCGCCCAGACCCACGTGGTGGCGCGCCAGCTGCTCTGGAAGATGCCCCGCAAGCTCGGCGGCGCGCTCAACTACAAGTACCTGCTGCTCACCCGGATGGGTGAGGCGCTCTTCCGTTACCTGCACCTGAGGGGCTTCGAGCGGTTCCTGCACGGCCCGGGCAACGGTCTGCGCCAGCGCATGGTGGACAGCGTCGGCTCGGTCGCGACCCGGCAGTTCAAGCTGCGCCAGCTGGGTCTCGTGCCCAACGGCAGCTTCGAGGACATCGCCCGCAGCACGGTCAGCCTCGCCACCGAGGGCTTCTTCGAGCGGGTCACCGACGGCCGCATCACCGTGCACCGGGACCAGGTGATCACCGAGTTGCTTGTCGACGACCGTGGCCGACCCGCCGCCCGCCTGGCCGACGGCACGGTGCTCGCCGCCGACCTGGTCATCTGTGGCACCGGCTTCCGCCAGCACGTGCCGTTCTTCGACGACGCGTTGCACGCCCGGCTCCAGGACGAGGCCGGCAACTTCATGCTCTACCGGCAGATCCTGCCGATCGGCGTGCCGCGGCTGACGTTCGCCGGCTACAACTCGTCGTTCTTCAGCCCGCTCAGCGCGGAGATGGCGGCGGTCTGGACGGCCGCGTACCTGCGGGGTGGGCTCACCCTGCCGACCGAGGTCCGGATGCGCGACGAGGTGCGCGCCCGGCTGTTCTGGATGACGAAGCGCACCAACGGACGGCACGCTCGCGGCACGAACATCATCCCGTTCTCGATGCACAACGTCGACGAGGTGCTCGACGAGTTGGGGCTCAACGTCGGCCCGCTGACCCGGGCCCGGCAGTGGCTGTTCCCGGTCGACCCGGGCTCGTACCGCAGGGTGACGGCACAGATGATCCGGCGCACCGCCGACCCGGTATCCGCCATCAGCGACGGGGACCCGATGAAGATGGATAAAATACGCAGATAGGGATCAGGTGGGGCCGGTCGGCGAGGGAGGCTCGGGGACGATGGCAGCGGAACAGGGTCACCGTGGTGTGCCCGTGCCGGCGGCCCTGGCCGGCTGAGCTGTCCCGCCGTCCGTGCTGACGCGCACCGAGTTCTTTCGTGGGCTCGGGGACAGCAGGAGCCCCCGCTCGGCGACCGTCCTGGAACTGCTCTTCGACATCGTCTACGTCTTCGCGCTGGCCCGCCTCGCCGGGCGGATCGCGGACGACCTGACCATCGTCCGGCACGCGCTGTTGTCCGAGGCGGGCCAGACCGTCCTGTTCTTCACGGCGATGTGGATGATCTGGTCGCTCAACGCCCTGCTGGCCAGCACCTACGACCCCAGGCGCCCCGACCTGCAGGCCCTCCTGCTGGCGACGATGTTCGGCACCCTGGTGCTGGCCGTCACGTTGCCACAGGCCTTCGGCCAACGCGGCGTGATCTTCGCCTGCACCTACGTCGTCATCCAGGTCGGCCGACCGCTCTTCGTGGCGTTCGCCCTGCGGGGCCACCCGGCGCACACGTTCTCGCTCCGGGTGCTGACCTGGCACCTGGCGTCCAGCGTGCTCTGGATCAGTGGTGGCATCAGTGGCGGTCTCGGTCGGGGCGTCTTCTGGACCATCGCCCTCGCCATCGAGATGATCGGCGCCGCCACCACCTACCCCCTTCCCCGAATGGGCCGGAGACAGCTGAACAGCCTGAGGGTCACCGTTTCGCAGGAGCATCTCGCCGAGCGGTACAACCAGTTCTTCATGATCGCTCTCGCCGAGGTGGTGCTCGAAGCCGGCGCCGCGGTGAGCTTCCCGGGCTTCACCACCGAGGGAACAATCGTCCTCGTCGCCTCGTTCGTGGTGGTCGTCTCGTTCTGGCGGATCTACTTCTACCACGTCAGATCCGGCCATGCCTCGACCCCGAGCGGGGAGGGGATCCAGCTGTCCCGGTGGGCGAGCTACAGCCTGCTGCTGATCGTCGGTGGCATCATCTGCACCGCCGTAGGCTTCGGTCAGGTCGTCGAGGATCCGCACCCGCCGATCGACTGGGCTCTGGTGGCCATCATCTTCGGCGGCCCGGTGCTGTTCCTGATCGGGCGGAGCACCCTGGAGCGGGAGGACCGGTCCGCGCCACGGTGTCGGGCGCTGTACTTCGGCGGGGTGGCGCTCGCCGTGGCGGCCCCGCCGATGGTGCTGCTCCCGCCGGTCGCCGTGGCGGCCGTCGCGGCGGTGATCCTGGCCGGCATCACCGTGTACGACCAGCGAGCCCACAAGCGGGGGGCGGAGACCAACCCGACGCTGTGACGATCCGTTGCGAACCGGCGACCAGCCCGCGTATGGTCGTCGGGCACGCCGTCGAGCTGGAAGGAGGTCAGAACAATGTCCGATGTTCTGCGCCCCCTCCGCGCTCCGGCGTCCGCGCGGATCTGACCCCGGGGCGCGCGCTTCCCGGAGGACCAACCCATGACTGATCTGGTCATCCGTCCGCTCGTCGCGGGCGAGGAAAACCTGTTCGACTCCATGCCTGATCCGCTGCCCCAACTACGCCAGGTCGCGTACGCCGACGGGATCGCCGGCGGCGGCTACCGGCCCGAGACCACCTGGGTCGCGCTGCGCGCCGGCCGGTTGGTGGGCCGGGCCGCCTGGCTCCTGCCCCCGGGCGCCGTCGGTGCCCCCTGGCTGGACCGGTTCGATCTGGACGCCGAGCCGGAGGTGGGCGCCGAGCTGCTGCGCGCCGCCCACGAGGCGTTGGGCGGTCCCGGCCTGTACTACGCCGCGCTACCGGCGCACTGGCGGCGGCGGCCCGAGGTGCTGGCCGTGGTGCGGGCACCCATGGAGGCCGCCCGGCTCGCCGGGCTGGTCGAGCGGGGGGAGCGGCTCCGCTGCTCCTGGACGGGCACCCCCCTGCCGGCGTCCTCCGGCCGGTACGACTTCCGGGCGCCCGTAGACGTGGCGGAGATCAACGCCCTGGTCGCCAGGATCGCCGAGCCGGACGTGCTGACCGGCGTCGAGATCGCGCGGGTGGTCGGGGGCGTCGACCTCGCCACCGACCCGCTGGCCTGGCTGGGGAACGACACCGAGAGATGGCGCATCGCGCTGGAGGCCGGGAAGCCGGTCGGGTTGGTCGGCACATTGGGGGACGCCTGCTATCCCCTGCTCGCCTATCTCGGCCTGCTCGACGAGGCGGCCCGGCCCGAGCTGCTGGCCGAGGCGGTCCGGGTGCTGGCCGCCGGCGGTGCCCGCGAGGTCATCGCCGACGTGGAATCGCACCGGGTGACGGTGCTGGCGGAGTTGGAGCGGACCGGCTTTCGGCAGTTGCGCTCCCGGGTCGTCTTCGCGCCGCCGTCCAGCCAGGAATAGCTGACTGGGTGCGCCCGGTCACCCGGGCGCACCCCCTCAGCCAGCACCGAGTGCGGCCCCTGTCAGCATCTGACCATGCCGGAGATCATCGCGCTTCTCGTCGGCGGGTTGGCGCTCGTCGGGGCGGCGGTCGCCGGGCTCTACCTCTGGCCGGTGGGCCGCCGTGGGCTACGGGTCGCGCCGGCCCGACCGCTCGACTTCGACACGGCCACCCGTGCCGCCGCAGCCATCATCGCCGCTGAGGCGGCCGATCCGGAGGTCCGGCCGGAGTCACGCAGCCGCCTGCTGAGCCACGGCTCCCGTACCGACAAGGCCGTGCTGCTGCTGCACGGATACACCCTCGCGCCCGAGCAGTACGCGGGGCTGGCCGAGGAGTTCTTCGAGCGTGGGTACAACGTCTGGATTCCCCGGGCGCCCCAGCACGGGACCGTCGACCGGCGGGCCCACCACCGGGTCGAGGCCGGTGAGCTGACCACGTACGCCGCGCAGGGGTGGGTCGTCGCGGCGGCCCTGGGAGACGAGGTCGGCGTCGTGGGGATCTCCGGCGGCGCCGTGCTGGCCGCCTGGCTGGCCCAGGTGCCCGGCAACGTCGTACGACACCTGCTGTTGCTGTCACCGTTCTTCGGCCCGAACCCGCGACAGGCGCCGGCCTACGCGGTCAAGCCGCTCATCGTGCTGTACGGGCGTCGCGTCCTGCGGGACCGTGTCACGTCGCGCGGATACTCCCTCGCCGCCGTCACCCAGTACCTGACGATCGCCCGTACCCTGCCGAATCCGCCGCGGCGGACCGGTCTGCGGACCGCCGCGGTCGCGATCAGCCCGCTCGACGGCGTGGTGGACCTGAGGGCAGCGGTCCAGGTGCCGCGTCGGATCGCCGACGCGAACGCGATCCCGCTGCGGGTGTGCACCCTGCCGGAGGCGTTGGGCATCGAACACAACACCCTCAACCTCGCTGCCCTCGGCGCCGACGGCGACGCGTGGCGCCGGCGGTACGTCGCGCTCTACGAGGGTGCGACCGCGCCGGCCTCGGGCCCCGCGACGACGGGCGACGCGCCGATCAGTCGGTAGGACCGTCGCCCTGGTCGCCGTAACCCTCGCCCGACCAGGGCGCACCCAGCGCTCGATCCTGGGCGGAGTGGTCTCCGCGGGCGCGGACCCCACTGTTTCCCTGATCGAGCGCGATCTTGCGGCGGCCTACTTGGTGCCGTTGAACACCGGCGGGGCGTAGCCGGCGGGCTTGTCGCCGATGCCGAGGCCGGGGCTCACCACCCAGGACTGGTACTGCGGGGTGAACATCACGTAGGGCCCCCCGAACTGCGGCGCGCTGGCCTCCTCAAGCCGGCGGCGGGCGTCGGCCGGGATCTCGAAGTCGAGCGACTCGAAGTTGCTGCCGACCTGCTCGGCGCTGCTGGCCCCGATGATCACTGAGGCGACGGCGGGCTGGGTCGCGACCCAGTTGATCGCGACCTGGGCCATGCTGCGACCCAGGTCGGCGGCCACGCTCTCCAGTGCCTCGATGACCTGCCATTCGCTGGGGCTGACCTCACGCCCTCCGGCGTCGGGATTGGTCAGCCGACCGCTGCCGCTCAGACCGTCGCCGGTGCGCCGGTACTTGCCGCTGAGCAGGCCGCTGGCGATCGGGCTCCACGCGGTGAGCCCCATGCCCATCGTCTGGGCCATCGCCACATACTCCGCCTCGATGCCCCGGCTGACCAGGGAATACGGGAGCTGCAGATTGATCGTCGGGGCCAGCCCGTGCGCTTCGGCGTAGCTCTGTGCCCGGGCGGCGTACCAGGCCGGTACGTCGGAGAGGCCGGCGTACCGGATCTTGCCGGCGCGCACGAGGTCGTCGAGGGTGTGCACGACCTCCTCGACCGGGGTGATCCGGTCCCAGGTGTGCAGCAGGTACAGGTCGATGTAGTCGGTGCCGAGCCGGCGTAGCGACGCCTCCACGGCCCGCATGATGTGCTTGCGGCCGTTGCCGCTGGCGTTCGGGTCGGTCGGGTCGACGGTGTTGGTGAACTTGCTGGTCAGCACGAGCCGCTCCCGTACGCCGGCCCGGTCGATCAGGCGGCCGAGGATCTTCTCGCTCTCGCCTGCGGTGTAGAAGTCCGCCGTGTCGATGAAGTTCCCGCCCGCCTCCAGGTACTGCCGGAAGATCGGCTCGGCCTCCGCCTCGGTCTTGCCGTACGCGGCGTGGAACCCGTCGACGCCGAAGTTCATCGTGCCCAACGCCAGCCGGCTCACCCGCAGACCGGACCGCCCGAGCAGGTAGTAGTGGTTCATCGTGGTGCCCTCCCGATCGTGGTGTCGGCCCGCTGCGGACCGCGTGTTCAGACCTTTGCTCGGCAAAAATGGACCCGCAAGTCCAGAAACCGAGGTAGGGTTGGACCCGCAGGTCCAGACCAGGAGGTCTCATGACACGGGCGTTGACCCGCAAGGGCGAGGCGACCCGGGCGCGCATCGTCGCCGGCGCGGCCGCCGAGATCCGCGAGCGCGGCGTCGACGAGGTACGCCTCGAGGATGTGATGGCCCACACCGGCACCAGCAAGGGCCAGCTCTTCCACTACTTCCCGGACGGGAAGGAGGGACTGCTGCTCGCGGTGGCCCAGCACGAGGCGGACCAGGTGCTCATTGACCAGGAGCCGATGCTCAGCAACCTGACATCCTGGCCGGCCTGGCTCGCCTGGCGCGACCGACTGATCGAGCGGTACCTCGCGCAGGGGGTGAAGTGCCCCCTCAACGGTCTGCTCGGCCAGACCGGCCGGCGGGCGCCCGGCGCGCAGGCGATCGTGACCGGGCTCATGTGGCGCTGGCAGACGGCGATCACCGAGGGCATCCGGCACATGCAGTCGACCGGCGACATCGACCCGGACCTCGACGCCGACCGGGCCGCCGCGGCACTGCTCGCCGGCATCCAGGGCGGTGTGCTGCTGCTGCTCTCCACCGGGAAGATCGACCACCTCGAAGCCGTCCTCGACCTCACCATCGACTCGCTGCGAGCCGGTGCCCGCACTGGCGGGAGCTGAGCCGAGGCCAGCGACGCCGAGTTATTCTTGCGCCCGAGTTTTCGGAGATCGGAGCAGACGTGGCAGGTGACGACGACATCTCCGGGTGAGCACCCGGACCGGCCGCCGACGAGCGCGTGATCGCGCCCTTGTCGCCGCGGCCTCCGTCGTCATGTCCTGCTTCCGCCGGGGGTGCCGGTGTGCGCCCCGGATCGTCGTTCTCCGAGGTTCCCCATGTCTGTTCGACCTGCTCTCATCGCCCATGACCTCGTGCGGTTCCGCGGTGGCCGCCGCGTGCTCGACGGCGTCTCCCTGACCGCCGCGCCCGGCCACCGGATCGGCCTGATCGGTGAGAACGGCACCGGCAAGACGACCCTGCTGCGGGTCTTCGCCGGCGTCGACCAACCCGACTCCGGCGCCGTCACGCGCCCGCCGGACGTCGGCTTCCTGCACCAGGAGCTGCCCTTCCGCCCAGCCACGACCATCGCCGCGGTCCTCGACGACGCGCTGCGCGAGGCTCGCACCGACCTCGCCGAGCTGGACCGGATCGGCGTCGCGCTCGCCGACTCGCCGGAGGGCGCCGAGCAGCACGACCGGCTGCTGGCCGCCTACGGCGAGGTGCTGGAGCGGGCGCAGGACCGCGACGCCTGGGGCGCCGACCGGCGGGCCCGGACGGTCCTTGACGGCCTCGGTCTCGGCGGGTTGCCCCACGACCGGACGTTGGGCGCGCTCTCCGGTGGGCAACGTGGTCGGCTCGCTCTCGCGGCGACGCTGATCCGTCGGCCGAGCGCGCTGCTGCTCGACGAGCCCACCAACCATCTCGACGACGCGGGGGCGGCGTTCTGCGAGGACCAGCTCCGTGCCATGCCGGGGGTGGTCGTGGTGGCCAGTCACGACCGGGCCTTCCTGGACGCGGTCTGCACCGATCTCATCGACCTGGACCCGGCGGTCGACGGGCCGGTCCGCTTCGGCGGCGGCTACACCGCGTACCTGACGGCGAAGCGCGCCGAGGCGCAACGGTGGCGTCGGCGCTACGACGACGAGCAGGCGCTCCTCGCCGATCTGCGCGAGGCCGCCGCCGTGACCGGGCACCAGGTCGCCCACGGCCGGGGCCCGCGCGACAGCGAGAAGATGGGGTACGGGCACACCGCCGGCCGTGTCCAGAACCAGATCTCCCGGCGCGTCCGTGACGCCGCCCGTCGACTGGAGACGATCGAGCGCGACCCCGTTCCGGTGCCGTCGGAGCCGCTGCGCTTCCACGCGCCGGCGCTCGCCGTCGGCGACAGCGACGGGGTCATCGTCACGGCGGACCGGCTGGAGGTTCCCGGCCGACTGCGGGTGGCGCACCTGGAGATCAAGGCTCGCGACCGGCTGTTGGTGACCGGCCCCAACGGCGCGGGCAAGTCGACTCTGCTCGCCGTGCTGGCCGGCCACCTGGTTGGTGCCGGAGCGCTCTGGCGACGACCGGAGCTGCGGGTCGGTCTGCTCGCCCAGGACAGCGTCTTCGCGGATGCGCGGCGGACGGCCCGGCAGGTCTTCGACGGTGCCGTCGGGATGGAGCGGGCCGAGGTCGTACCGCTGTCGTCCCTCGGACTCCTCGCCCCGGCGGACCTCGACCGCCCGGTGGCCGACCTGTCGGTGGGACAGCGCCGTCGGCTCGCCCTGGCGGTGCTCGTCGCCGATCCGCCGGAGCTGCTCCTGCTCGACGAGCCCACCAACCACCTCTCGCCGACGCTCTGCGACGAGCTGGAGGACGCCCTGGGCACCGGCCCGGGTGCCGTCGTCGTGGCCAGCCACGACCGCAGACTCCGCTCCCGCTGGCCAGGTCGGGAGCTTTCGCTCGCGGGATTTGGAGGACGCTGTGGTCGCCGGGCGTAAGGCGTAAGCCCGGGACGCGATCGCGCAGACCACGGCACCGACGCCAGGAGTTCACCCGCCTCGGGTGGCCGGTGGGGCGGCGCCAGCTATCGTTGGCTCCGTCGGACACACTGTCCGGCATTGTGTCCGATCAGTGAAAGCGCAGGCCATGACCTCGACCCGCCCCACCCTGTTGTTCGTCCACGGCGCCTGGCACCAGCCGGCCGTCTGGGACCGCCTCCGGGCAGAACTGGACGTCCTCGGCTACCCGACCCGGGCCGTCGACCTGCCCACCTCGGGGCCGGACGCCCGAGGCGGCATGCGGGACGACGCCGCCGCCGTCCGCCAGGAGATCGCGGCGATCGGTGGGCCGGTCGTCGTGGTGGCCCACTCCTACGGCGGCATCCCGGTCAGCGAGGCCGCCACCGGCCTGTCCGAGGTCGAGCACCTCGTCTACCTGACGGCGTACCAGCTGGACCGTGGTGAGTCGATGTTCAGCTTCCACGGCGTGCCGGACCCGGTCGAGACCGACGTGCTGATCCCGATCACCGGGGACCCGCGCACGGCGTTCTACGGCGACCTGTCGGACGCCGATGCCGAGGCCGCCATCAGCCAACTGGTCGACCAGCGCCTGCGGGCATGCGTGGACCGGGTGACCGAGCCGGCATGGCGCTCGATCCCGTCGACCTACATCGTCTGCACCAACGACCAAGCCATTCCGGTGCCGCTGCAGGAGAAGATGGCCGCCCGGGCCACCAGCGTCCGGCGGATCGAGTCCAGCCACTCACCGTTCCTGTCCCGTCCGGTCGAGCTGGCCGCGCTGCTCGACGAGATCGTCACCGCTCGCGGCTGAGCGCGGGCGGCTACGCGGGGTCGAGATGATCGAGTCGGGCGAGGTCGGCGGTGCCGGACCGGACCACGGCAGCCGCCAGCGCGACGGTCGCCGGCTGGGCTCCGCTCTGCTGCTCCTCGGTGGCGATCCGGACCGACTGCGTGAGGTGCGCCCGCAGGTGCCCGGCGAGCAGGCGGTGAAACGGCTTCCCGCTGGCTGCCCGCAGCACGGTCACCTCCTGGGCGGTGACCATTCCCGGCATGTCGTGCCCCTCGTGCGGATTCGTCGTCGGGGCGGCGGCCTCGGCCAGCAGTCGGTGGGCACGGTCCAACTCGGCGCGCCGGGTGGTCGCCACCTGGGTGGCCGTCCGCCGCCAGGCCGGGTCGGTGGTCCGCGCCGGCACCAGATCGAGTACGGGCAGCAGGCGTTCGGTCATCGCCACCGTCAGTTGCAGCCAGGCGATGTCAGTGGGGTTGAACGACCCCGCCGTACCCGTGGCTGTCGGCGCACTCGACACGGGCGGCGCGGTCACGGGTGGTGTGGCGGTGCTGGCCGCGTCTCGTGGCCCAGCGCCGCAGCCGGCGACGAGCAGCACGGCAGCGAGCAGGGCGGACGCCGTCGACTGGCGCATCCGACTCCCTTCCCACCAGGGCGGCGGGCCCGGATGACCGGACCCGCCGCCGCGGGGTGAACCTGTCGGCTCAGATCGGTCGGCCGTCGTGACCGCACTTGATGACGGGACGGATGCAGTCCTGGACCCGGCGGGCCAACTCGGCCACCGGCCACGCGTTGAAGAAGTCGCCGTGCATCGTGTAGCCCGGCCCGGAGGCCAGCCGGAACCGCGACGGGTCACCGGTGACCGGGTACCGCAGCACCTGGCGCAACTTCGGCACGTGCACCGGGTGGGTGCTCGGGCAGGCCTGGTTCACCGGGTACGCCAGGTGGCTCTTGTGGTCCGGCGAGTCGAGGTCCCGGCCGTTCCAGCACTGCGGGAAGTCCAGGTACGACTCCAACATCGTGCCCGACGGGCAGTTGACGAAGTCCTTCGACGGGGGCACGTGCCCGGCGTGCAGGCAGGACCAGCGGGCGATGCTGTCGTTCGGCCCGGTGGCCTTCGCGTTGCCGGCGACGAGCCGCAACCCCAGCGGGAACGGCTGGGTGTTCGCGACGACATCGGCGCGTACGCCCTCGCCCAGGTAGTAGAACGTGGCGATCGCCGGTTCCACCGCGACGTTGTCCCGGTACAGGGTCGGCACCCAGTACGACGAGACGTCCACCCGGGGGTTGCAGGTGGTGGGCGAGTTGACCAGGTCCGGGAGGGTGGTCTTGGCGTTCGTCACCGTGCTGCCGAAGAAGCTGTGCATGTGCGACGCTCCGGGCAGCCCAGGGAAGACGATCGGGTCGTCCGGCAGCCGGTGGCTGTACGTGCAGTCGGCGGGGAACTCGGCGACGCGGATGACGTTGACGCCGAAGTCAGCGCCGGCGCGGCCGGGGGCGGCGTCGGCCCGGTCGGTGGCGGAGACCAGGTACGTGCCGAGTAGCACCAGCAACGCGCCGATCGCCGTGACGAGGCGCAGTCGGCGGGGGATGCCGGAGAGGGGTGCGGCCCTGTCCATCTCGTGACTCCTGTCGGGGGACGGGTCAGGGACAGCTCCGCGCCGCCGCCGAAGGCATCGGAGTTGTGCCTGGCCAGACTTGGTGGTGGCCTGTCGAGCCGGTGCGAGAGAGCGCTCTCACTGCCCTTCAGCCTCACGCCGAAGTCGACAATTGTCAATACGTGCGGCAGTTGGTGGAAATGACGACGAAGGGCCGGGCCCCGTGGTGGGGTCCGGCCCTTCGCTTCGTGCGTGGTGCGTGGTGTGTGCTGGTGTGCTGGTGTGCTGGTGTGTGGGGTCAGCTGGTGGCGTAGCCGCGGGTGGCGATCCAGTCCGCGAGGTGCTCGACGCTGATCCAGTAGGAGGCGGTGTTCGGGTCGGCGGAGTCGGCGATCTTCACCGTCTCGCCGTTGTCGCGGTAGCCGACGACGCTGATGTAGTGCCCGCCCTCGTAGGAGTGGGTGACACCGTCGGTGTCGGTGCTGGTGCCGGCGATGTTGGCGACCACGGCCCGGCCGTCGTCGACGGTCTTGACGACGTCGGCGCGCAGCGTGTCGGTCTGCTTGCCGTCAGCGTCGGGGGTGCTGATCTCCACCGACCGGTAGGCGTCGTTCTTGCCGGTTTCCTTGTTCAGGACGGGGGTGATGTCGTTGATGGAGTTGGTGCCGGCCTCGGTGGTGCCCATCTCCTTGGCCATGTCATCAACGTTGATGTTCTTACCCTGCACACTCAGGGCGTTACGGGTCGCGGCGGGCCCGCAGTAGTAGAAGTTCGGCTGCGCCTCGTAGCGCACACCCAGTTCCCGCTCACCGTGACCCTTACGGTCGGCCTGGGTCTGGGTGGTCGGCTTGCTGGTGGTTGCGGCGAACGCGGTGGTGACGGGGCCGGCGATTGTGG
>NZ_JAKKFF010000010.1 GCF_022229015.1 Micromonospora foliorum | reverse complement strand
GCTTCCATGCCTCAGAGTGACCGGTTCGGTCTTCGATCCTCGGAACCCAGTTACTGGTCACTCAAGGCTATAGCGAAATGACGCTTTTGGGCGGGATCCAGTCGTAGCTCACCCGGTCGACTCTCGTGTAACCTCGCTGCCGGTTACCGATGATGGCGCGAAGCCGCGCCTGCGGTGGCACCGCCGAGTCGTTTCCCGAGAGAGCCGGGGACCCAGGTCCCTCGGGGTGAATCCGCAACCACTGCGGTAGGGCGCCGACTTCCCGCCCGAACCCGTCAGCTAACCCGGTAGGCGGTCAGGAAGAAGGAGTACGGAACCCCGGTGGCACTCCATGCCCCGCGGCCGTCGTCCGAGCGGTCGGCATCAGCCGGCCCGGCGTCGATCGTGCCGCGCCCACGCTGGTCCCGCTTCACCACCGCACTCGCCGCGCTGGCCGGCATCGCTGTCGTCCTGGCCGGCAGTGCCACGGCGGCCCACGCCGACCCGTCCGTCGCCGAGATCGAGCGCCAGATCGACGCCGACTGGAACAAACTCGAACCGATCATCGAACGGCACAACGCCACCCGCACCGACCTCGCGGCGAAGCGCAAGCAGGCCGACGCGCTGGCCGCCCGGATCACTCCGCTGGAGCGCCAGGTCGACGCCGCGATGGACAAGGTCAGCGCCCTGGCCGTACGCGCCTACAAGGGCGAGAACGTCTCGACCGTCAACGCGGTGCTGGGCAGCCGGTCGCCCAGCGAGGTGGTCGGCCAGCTGGAAATGCTCGACCGCTTTGCGCACAACCAGCAGAAGGACGTACGCCAGGTGGCCGACCTGCGCGACCAGCTGGCCGCGCAGAAGGCGCCGCTGGACGAGATGGTGGCCCAGCTGACCCGCGCCGAAGTTCAGCTGGCGGCGAAGAAGAAGCAGATCAACGAGGAGATCGACCGCCTGCAGAAGCTGCGCCTCAAGGTGTACGGCAACGGCGGTGGCGGTCCGCTGCGCCCGGCGCCCTGCCCGGGTAGCTACCCCGGTGGCGCCGCGGGCACCGCGGTCAAGTTCGCGTGCGCGCAGATCGGCAAGCCCTACGTCTGGGGTGCCGAGGGCCCGAACTCGTACGACTGCTCCGGGCTCATGCTGGCCGCCTGGGCGAAGGCCGGCGTGTCGCTGCCGCACAACGCCGCCGCGCAGAGCCGCGTCACGAAGAACGTCAGCAGGGGCGACCTGCGCCCCGGCGACCTGGTCTTCTACTACAGCGACATCCACCACGTCGGCATGTACGTGGGTGGGGGCTGGGTGGTGCACGCCTCGCAGGCCGGTCAACCGGTCAAGATGAAGAAGGTCGACGACGGCCCGATCCACAGCTACGGCCGCCCAGGCTGACCCCGGGTGGTTGGAGGGCCCGTCGCGATCACGTCGCGGCGGGCCCTCGTCGTCCTGGTCTCAGCGGATCGACCTCAGCGGGTGGGCGTCGTCCTGGTTCCAGCGGATCTACCTCAGCGGGTGGGCCAGGTGCGCCAGTGCTGCCAGGCGCGGCTGGGCGTCGGCCCCCGCTGACCCTGGTAGCGCGAGCCGTAGACCACCGAGCCGTACGGGTGCTCGGCCGGCGAGGAGAGCCGGAAGATGCAGAGCTGCCCGATCTTCATGCCCGGCCACAGGGTGATCGGCAGGTTCGCCACGTTCGAGAGTTCCAGCGTCACGTGGCCGGAGAAGCCCGGGTCGATGAAACCGGCGGTGGAGTGCGTGAGCAGCCCGAGCCGGCCCAGGGAGCTCTTGCCCTCCAGCCGGCCGGCGAGCTGGTCGCCCAGCGAGATGACCTCCAGCGTCGAGGCCAGCACGAACTCCCCCGGGTGCAGCACGAACGGCTCGCCGTCGGGGACCTCGACCACCGACGTCAGGTCGTCCTGCTGCATGGCGGGGTCGATGTGGGTGTAGAGGTGGTTGTTGAAGACCCGGAACAGCCGGTCGAGTCGGACGTCGATGCTGGACGGTTGGACCAGGGTGGGCTCGAACGGCTCCAGGCCCAGCGTGCCGGCCTTGATCTCGGAGACCAGGTCGCGGTCGGAGAGCAGCATCGGACCACCATAGCCGCGCGGCCAAAAGTGGCCGGATTCGGTGCCGGTGACCAGCGCGTCGAGGTCGCTGCTCGTACATTTGTTCGATAGAATGCCCACATGGCTTCCTGGTCCGAATTCGCCGCCGACGAGCCCCGACTCGCCGACGGGATCCGCGTTCTCCTCCAGCAGTACGGGCCGGGCTTCGGCTATCTGGCCACGGTCCGCGCCGACGGCGGGCCCCGCGTCCATCCGGTCTCCCCGGTCATCACCACCGAGGGGCTGTTCTGCTTCATCATCGACTCGCCCAAGCGCCGCGACCTCGAACGTGACGGCCGCTACGCGCTGCACTCGTTTCCCGCAGAGGAGAGCGACGACGAGGCGTACGTGGCGGGGCGCGCCCGTCCGGTGACCGATCCGGTCCGGGTGGCGCTCCTGGCGCAGAGCGCCCGGGCCGAGCCGCAGGTCGACTGGCGGCTCTTCGAGTTCACCGTCGACGTGGCGATGCTCACCCGCCGTGAGCAGCACATTGCGGGCATTCCGGGCCTCCCGCCGGGCCGGCCGGCCGTCCGGGTCTGGCTCGACCCAAACGCCCCGTCGGCGGTGGCCGCCCCGCTGACCGTCCCGCAGACGCGCCCGACCCGCCTCAGCCGTGACGTCCAGTGCACTGCCGCCTGACCACGACCAGAAGACCATCGGTGCCGGCCCCGTCGTGACGGGGCCGGCCCCGGGTGTACGCCTCGGCCCACGGCCCGCGGCGCACGATGATCAACTCGGTTTCAGTGATGTCGCGGGGTCCCGGCGCCTCGGATGCCCCGACTTCCAGGAAACCGAGTGGATCAACCCCGGACGGAGGGGTCCGCGGACACCTGCGGCCGGCGGGGGTACCTGGGTGCAGAGGCCCGACGACTCGGGTACAGTGGTGCCGCTTGCGGGTGTAGTTCAATGGCAGAACATCAGCTTCCCAAGCTGACAGTGCGGGTTCGATTCCCGTCACCCGCTCCACTGCGAAGGCCCTGGCCAGGACGAGAGTCCCAGCCAGGGCCTTCGATGTTCGACGGTCAAACGATCCGCGAACCCCGCCTATCGGTAGTCGGCGAAGATTCGGCGTTCCACGCCGTCGACGGTGACCGGGCCGCCGTGGGGCAGGATCCACTGCGGTCTGGTGTGGCCGAATGGGACGCCGACGCAGACGACCGCCTCGGGGTTGTAGCGGGTCACCACGTCGACGACCGTGTCCCGCTGCTGCTCGCGTAGCCGTGCCCGATCGGCGGCCGCGGGTCGACGGGTGTGGTCGGAGACCGGCGGACGGGCGACCAGGACGGCGTCGACGGCGCTGAGGAGGCCGCGTTCACCGAGTGATCGGACGATCCAGCCGACCTCACGGGCGGGGAGAAGCTCCTCCGACGTCTCGATGATCAGCACCCCACCCCGCAGCGCCTCCGGGGGAAACGCGAAACGCCCCGCCGTCAGGATCCACTGGATGACCTCCAGGCAGCCACCCCAGGTGCGGCCGGTGACTACGCGGCGCGGCCCGTACCAGCTCCACGGCTCCGTCGGTTCGCGCTCTCCAAAGGATTTCAACGCCTGCGGGTCTGCCCAGTCGATGCCGACATCCTCCGACTCACCCGGATCGGTGATCTCCAGGCGCTCCCCGGTGAGTAACGCCGCTCGCAACGACCGGACGTGAATGTCGTCGACGGCGGGCCCGGGGCCGAGGTGCACCTGGGAGGACCCGCCGTAGAAGCTGGCGATGCCGAGGCCCCAGAGCCAGTGGTGCAGGTTGGTGTTGTCACTGGTGCCGAGGAACGGTTTCGGGTCGGCTCGGGCCAGGTCGGCGTCCAGGTGGGGGATGACGGTGATCTGGTCGTCGCCGCCGACGACGGCGAGAATGCCGCGTACCTGGGAATCCGCGAAGGCGGCATTGATGTCCGCCGCCCGCGCCGCCGCGCTCGCGCCCACCTGGCGGGTGGTGGGGTACTCGACCGGAACGAGGCCGGTCAGGTCGGCAAGCCGTCGCATGGCCTGCTCGTGGATCCCGGGATAGGCACCGGCCGCGGCGAAGGACGGCGAGAGGACCGCGAGGCGGTCCCCCGGGCGCGCCTTGCGAGGACGAACAAGCTCATGCTCCATGTCGAGATCCAACAGGTACGCCAGTCCGTACGCATCTCATTTCGGGGCGGGTTCCAGGAGTACCACGGCGGTCCCACGCGCGACCCGTTGTCGGTAGACCGCGGTCAGCTGCCGACGTGGCAGTGGCCCGGGAAGGCGTGGTGGACTTCGGCGGCGACAGCCGTCGGCGGAGCGGGCATCGGCGACACGGATGCTTCTCATGTTCGTGGCAAGATCTGCCAGGTGCAGGTCGGGATGCTTGGTCCATTCGAGGTTCGCAGGGACGACGGCACCTGCATTGACGTGCCGGGTGCGCGGCTGCGCGGGCTGTTGACCGCTCTCGCACTCAACCCGGGTCACGTGGTCCCGAAGGGGACCCTCGTCGACTGGATATGGGGCGAACACCCGCCCACCGACGCCGCGAACGCCCTGCACCGCCTGGTCTCCCGGCTGCGGAAGGCGCTGCCGGAGGGGGCGATCGAGGGACAGACGGACGGCTACCGGTTGGTGGTCGAACCCGACGTCGTCGACGCCGTTCGGTTCGAACGCCTCGTCGGCCAAGCTCGCGAGGACGAGGGCCCGCAGCGGGTACGGCGGCTGCGCGAGGCGCTCGACCTGTGGCGCGGTGCGGCGATGCAGGATGTCGGCTTGCCCGACAGCTCTGCGCTCGACGCGGCGGTCACCCGACTCGACAGGCTGCGTCTGACCGCCCTCGAGGATCGCTTCGACGTGGAGATCAACCTCGGCCACGGTCCGGAGTTGGTCGCGGAGCTGACCGATCTGGTCGCCGCCTACCCGGTGCGGGAACGGCTGGTTCTCGCGTTGATGCGGACCCTCGCCGCGAGCGGCCGAGACAACGAGGCGCTGCTCGTGTATCAGCGCACGAGCGAAGCCCTGGCCGACGCGCTGGGCGTCGATCCCTCGCCGGAACTGTCGGCGTTGCACGTCGCGCTCCTGCGGGGCGAGGTGCGACGGCGCGCGGAGAACCGGAAGACCAACCTCCGGGCCGAGTTGAGCAGCTTCATCGGCAAGGACGAGGCAGTTGCCAAGGTCGGCGCGCTCGTCGCCGAACACCGGCTCACGACCCTGATCGGGCCGGGTGGTTCCGGGAAGACCCGGCTGGCCACGGAAACGGCACGCAGGATGCTCGACGACCTGCCGGACGGCGCCTGGTTGGTCGAGTTCGCCACCATTGGCGCGGACGGTGACGTGGTGCAGGCGACGCTCGCGGGGCTCGGACTCCGGGACGCTCTGCTCGGCGAGGCACCGAGCATGGAGTTGGTCGACCGTCTCGTCGCCGCCATCCGCGAGCGGGAGGCGTTGCTGATCCTGGACAACTGCGAGCACGTGATCGAGTCGGCTGCGGTGCTCGCTGACCGGCTGCTCGGGGAGTGTCGGCGACTGCGGATCCTCGCGACGAGCAGGGAACCGCTCGGCATCACCGGTGAGGCCCTCTGGCCGGTCGCGCCGCTGGACCTGCCGGACGTCGACGCCGACCCCAGCGAGATCGAAGCGTCGCCGGCTGTCCGGTTGCTGCGGGATCGAGCGGGCGCGGTGCGAAGGGATCTGGCGGTCGACGCCCTTACGTTGTCGACGATGGCGCGGATCTGTCGAGCGCTGGACGGGATGCCGCTGGCGATTGAACTGGCCGCTGCCAGGTTGCGCACCATGTCCATCGACCAGCTCGCCAGGCGGCTCGACGATCGGTTCCGCCTGCTGACCGGCGGCAGCCGTACCGCGTTGCCCCGCCACCGAACGCTGCGCGCGGTGGTCGACTGGAGTTGGGAGCTGCTGACCGACGCCGAACGGGCGGTCCTGCGCCGGCTCTCGGTGTTTTCGGGCGGGGTGAGCCTGGAAGCGGCCGAACGGGTCTGCGCCGGCGACGAGGTCGAGCAGGACGACGTGCTCGAGTTGGTCACCGCGCTGGCCGAGAAGTCGCTGTTGGTCGCCGAGGGCGACGAGGCGCCGCGCTACCGGATGCTCGGCACGATCAAGGAGTACGCCGCGCACCGCCTCGTCGAGGCGGGAGAATCGGACCTGGCGCGCCACGCGCACCTGGCGTACTTCACCGAACTGACCGCGACCGCGGAGCCGCAGCTTCGTCGCGCGGACCAGGTGAAATGGCTCGGCACTCTCGAAGTCGAGCACGACAACATCGGTTCCGCGATGCGCGGTGCCCTCGCTGCCGGCGAAGCGCACGCGGTCATGCGGCTGGCCGCGAGCGCCGGCTGGTACTGGTGGCTCGGTGGCCACCGAACCGAGGGCATGGAACTGATCACGGCCGCCACCGAGACGCCTGGTGAGGTCAGCGACGAGATCCGGGCCACGGTGTACGCGCTCGTCGTGCTCTTCGTGAACTCGGGACCGGGCGACGAACACCAGGCGGCGGAGTGGATCCACAAGGCGTACGAGTTCAGCCGGCGCAGTCACGGCAGCCACCCGGGGATGGCACTCGTCGTCCCGCTGGAGCGCATGTTGCGAGCCCCGGACGCGATCCTGTCCGCATGGGAACCGCTGCTGGACGACGAGGATCCCTGGGTACGCGCACTGGCCCGGTTGCAGCTCGGCAAGATGCGGATCATTCTCGGCCAGGACGGCCGGGAGGTGGACGCGCATCTCGGGGCGGCGCTCGCCGAGTTCCGGGCACTCGGTGAACGGTTCGGGATCTCATTCGCCCTGACCGAGTTGGCGGAGCTGATCGCCGTACGCGGTGAGTTCGCCGGTGCGTGCGAGCACTACGAAGAGGCGATCGCGGTCGTCACCGAGGTCGGCACCGTCGAGGACATCATCCGGATGCGGTCCCGGCAGGCTCAGCTGTACTGGTTGCTTGGCGACGAGGAGTCCAGCGCGGCTGCCGTGGCCGAGGCGCGGCGATGTGCGACGCGGGTCACGTGGCCGAGTGCGTTGGCCGTACTGGCGCTGTCGCAGGCGGAACTCGCTCGCTGGCGCGGTGATGCCGAGGAGGTGGCCCGGCAGATCGGTGTCGCGACGACCCTGTTGCGCGACGAAGCGAAGCAGGCGCACATCCGCGCGATCACACACGACCTGCTCGGTTACGTCGCGAACGATCTCGGTGAGGCGCGCAGACACCATTCCTTGGCCAGCGAGGCGGCAGCCGAGGCGGGGCACGCACCCTCGATCGCGCGGGTCCTCGTCGGAGTCGCGGACCTGGCGCTGCGTCGTGACCAGTGTGAGCAGGCCGCGCGGCTGCTCGCCGCGAGCACCGCGGTGCGAGGACGGCGGGATCACTCCCAGCCGGATGTGGCCCGGATCGAGCAGGAAGTACGGCGCCGCCTCGGCGAAGTGAGATTCGCAGAGGCGGCGCGGGAAGGCAGTCGGACGGACTGGAATCGGTTGGTCGCGGTCACGCTCGCTTCGTGAACGTGGACCGTGCCCACAGGTAACCGACGAGAGCGATGCCGACGCACCAGACGAGGGCGGGGATCACGTCACCGGTGGACGGCGTGCCGTTGAGGAACCCGCGCAGGGTTTCGATGATCGGCGTGAAGGGTTGGTATTCCGCGAACTCCCGCAGCCCGGGCCCCATCTTGTCCGCCGGCACGATCGCGCTGCTGAAGAACGGCAGCATGACCAGCGGTACGGAGGCCAGCCCCGCCGTTTCCGGAGACTTCGCCGAAAGCCCCAGAGCGACCGTGAGCCAGCCGGCAGCGAAGCCGAGCAGCACGATGATGCCGATCGCGCCGAGCCAGCCGAGGAGGCTCGCCGACGGGCTGAATCCGAGCAGGAAGGCCACCCCGACGAGGGCCGCGATGGCGACCAGGTTGGTCAGCACGCTGGCGACGACGTGACCGGTCAGCACCGCACCGCGGGAGACGTGCATGACTTTGAACCGGTTGATGATGCCCTTGGTCATGTCGGAGTTCACCGCGGTCGCGGTGGCCCCCAGGCCGTAGCAGACCGCCAACAGCATCAGCCCGGGAGTCGCGTAGTCGATGTAATCGACACCGACGTTGAAGGCGTCGCCGAACATGTAGACGAACATCAACATGATCACGATCGGCATCAGGACCGCGTTGAACACCGAGGTCGGGTTGCGGGCGATGTGCTTGAAGTTGCGACGCAACATGACGATCGCGTGGGACTTGGTGCTCATTTCGCGGAAACCTCCTGGGTGCGGCTGCCCGTCAGGGCGAGGAAAACGTCGTCGAGGTCGGGCGTCTGCACGGAAAACCCTTCGGCGCTGATCGCGTACTCGTCGAGCCGGTCCAGCAGGGCCCGCAGCGAGGCCGTGCCGCCATCACCGGGGACCCGCAGGGCGAGTGCCTCGTCGTCCCGCGTGGCGTCGTTGAGCACCAGGGCGGCCGCGTCGAGTTCGGCGACGGTGGTGAACCGGAGCCGGACGTGAGTGCCGGGGATCTGACGCTTGAGCTCGTCGGGCGTGCCCTGGGCGACCAGCCGCCCCTGGTCGAGTACGGCGATCCGGTCGGCGAGTTGATCAGCCTCCTCCAGATACTGGGTGGTGAGGAAGATCGTCACGCCGTCGGCCACCAGGTCCCGGATGATCGACCACATCGTGCGGCGGCTACGTGGGTCCAGGCCCGTCGTCGGCTCGTCGAGGAAGATGATCCGAGGGTCGCCGACGAGCGTCATCGCCAGATCCAGCTTGCGGCGCATACCACCGGAATAGGTCGACACCGGCTTCTGCGCCGACTCCACCAGGTCGAACCGCTCCAGCAACTCCGTGACGACCCGCCGGCCGTCCTTGCCGGGCACCTGGCTGAGATCGACCATGAGCTGCAGGTTCTCTCGGCCGGTCAGCAACTCGTCCACCGCCGCGAACTGACCGGTGACACCGATCGCCGCGCGTACCGCCTTGGCCTCGGTGGCGGCGTCGTGCCCTGCGATGCGTACGGTCCCACCGTCGGCCTTCACCAACGTGGTCAGCACGTTCACCGTCGTCGTCTTACCCGCCCCGTTCGGACCGAGCAGGGAGAAGATCGTGCCGGCAGGGACATCCAGGTCGATGCCGTCGAGCACGACCTTGTCCTTGTAGGCCTTCCGCAGCCCGGAGACTGCAATCGCTGAACTCGTCATGCGACTACCATCGGCGGCCGGACTGTCACCCCCCTGACACGGCCCTGACACGGCCACTGACACCGGTAGACGGCGATGCCGGCGATCACGACGGTGATCAGAATCCGCGCCGGAGGCGCCGGCCGTCAGGTGCCGGCCCGAAACTCCTGGTGGCGTCGGAGGAGTTCCCGTAGTGCGCTGATCTCGGCAGCCAGCGCGGCCTGCCCCTGGCCCGTGATCCTGATCCAGGTCTTGGGCCTGCGCCCGTGGTAGCCCTTTTCGATCTCGATCAGGTCGGCCTCCTCAAGCACGGCGAGGTGTCGGGAGAGGTTGCCGGCGGTGAGTTCGAGTGCGTCGCGCAGGTAGGTGACCTCCACCCGCTCCGCCTCCGCCGCGATGGTGAGGATGCCGAGCCGGTTGCGTTGGTGGACGGTGTCGCTGAGCCCGTTCGTCGGGTGCCCGCCGTTACCGGTGCCGGCGGCTTCTGCGGCACTGCTCACGCCGACCTCTTGATCGGGTTGAGGAGGGAGATGGCGCCGCCGACGAGCAGGATCGGTGCGGGCAGCAGGGCCGCCACCAGGAAGCTGTGGCGGTTCAGGTCCCCCGGCTGGAAGTTCGCGGTCTGGAAGTAGATGTTCACGAGGACGACCGCCGCGGCGTAGACCGCCGCCACGACCGTCAGGCCACGGCTGCGTTCCAGTCGAGCCAGGACCAGTAGCCCCACCGCGATGACCAGATGCGGAAACATGCCGCGGTCGGAGATGCCCAGCAGCGGTGTTGTCACCCAACTGGTCCCGTTCGAGATCACCGTCGCCGTGTTGAGCAACAGGTACCGCAGCACGATCGGCAGCACGAGCCCGACCATCGTGCCCACGATGCCGGCGACGACGTACGGCCGAGCCGGTGTCTGGACGCCCACCCGCACACCATGCCACCGATACCACCCGAGGCTGAGCAGGTACCCGCCGATGAGCGCCACCAGCCAGTACCAGCCGAGAGCCGCCGAGCGTTCGAGGAAGTCCCCACCGAGGCCGGTCAGTGCGGGGTTGTCCTGCCCGACGCGCATGGCGAGCGGGTCGACCGACTCGACGTACAGGGGTGCGGCCAGCGCCATCAGGAGACCGAACAGCAGGAGTGGCAACCAGTAGGCGTTGCGGGCGGCCCGGGTACGCCGCTGGAGGGCGGTCACCGACGCCAGCAGCTCTCCGGGGGTGTGACCGCTGTTCGGCGCGGTGCTCGATCGGTCCGACACGGTGACCTCCAGGCTGCTCCACTGACGCTGCACTACCAATAGGTTTGCATCGCAAATCATTCTGCGCAAGAGTTCCTAGGGGATGACGACACCTGATGAGATCGACCGTGGTGGTTCCTGCGGAACCTCGGCACCGGCTAGGGTCCGGTTTGGAGGTGGTTCGTGTTCACCGAAGCCTTTCCGATCGTGACGACACCTGACCTGCCACGACTGATCGCGTTTTACCGGGACGTGGTCGGCTTCGAGCTGACCTACCGGTTCCCGGACGAGGGTGTCCCGGAGTTCGTGGCCCTCCGACTGGGCAGCAGCGAGCTCGGCCTGGCCGCCAACCCGGAGGCTGGCGAGCCGGCCGACTCGCACCGCTGGGAGTTGTGCGTCTACGCCGACGACTGCGACGCAGCCGTGGGCGCGCTGCGCACGGGTGGCGCGACGGTCACCGAGGAGCCGGTCGACCAGCCCTGGGGTGAACGCTCCGCGCGGGTCACCGACCCCGACGGCAACCGGTTGCTGGTGCTGTCCCGGCTCTAGACGACCGAGCGCGGTCATCGTCTCCAGAACAGGAGATGGGTGACTCCGCTGGGGCTGGGCACCGACTCGAGGTGGAAGCGGTCGAGCAGTTCGTCGGGGCTGTCCCACAAACGCTCGCCCCGCTCGAGGTCGACGGGCGCGACGGCGATGTGCATCGTGTCGACCAGGTCGGCCTCGATGAACTCGCGGATGGTCGCCACCCCACCACCGAGGCGTACGTCCCGACCGGCGGCTGCCTCCTTCGCCTGGGCCAGCGCCTCTGCCGGGCTGGCGTTGAGGAAGCGGAATGTGGTGTCGGGCAGCGTGAACGACGGGCGCTCGTGGTGGGTGAGCACGAAGACCGGCGTGTGGAAGGGCGGGTTGTCACCCCACCATCCCTGCCACTCGTGGTCCTCCCAGGGGCCACGCTGCGGGCCGAACTTGTTGCGACCCATGATCTCCGCGCCGATGTTGCACTCGGCGTCGCGGGTCAGGTAGTCGTCCAGGCCACGAGTGCCGCCCGGCTCGGTGCGATACACGAAGCTGGCGGTGGCGGCACGCCAGGAGAAGAACGGGGTGGGGTCCGCGTGACCGAAGGGCCGCTCCAGGCTCTGCCCTTCTCCGGTCCCGAACCCGTCGCGCGAAACATTGAAGCACTGCACCCGCAACAGTTGCGGCATGGTGTCTCCTACTTCCTTCGATGGGCCGGATCTCAGTTCGCGCCTACCGTCGGGCGCATCCGCTGCCCGGTCGTCGAGCACCAGCGGGGCGGCCTTGGTCATCGCGCCTGGCCCTCTCCTTGGGCGACACCCCGTCCGGGTGCCGCTCACCGAGGGGTCGGAGCCGGACGCGCTGCCCCTACCGGGACGAAGTGTGACCCGTGTCACCTGCATGGTCGGTCAGTTGCCACGTCCCGACGTGTTCCGGGTCGCGTGACCAGCACATCCGGGGCTTCTCTTCCGGGCGGGGGGTCCAGTCCCGGTAGGGCGCGAGGCTCACCCGCCAGGCGATCACCGTGAACACGTAGATGCCCGGGCCGACCAACCAGAGCAGGGCGTCGCGTCGCCGGTAGGAGGCGTGCGGCGCGAGCCACGCGGTCGCCGCCATCGGCACCGCGACCGCGCTGAGGTCAGCCAGCGGCCCGCGGCCGAACCGGGCCTCGACCACCTCGCGGACGATGAGGGACGGAACGACCACCCCGACCAGCAGCGCCACCGTGCGGATCGTGCGGACCCGGCGCGTCCGGCGATCCGGGGACACGCGGACAGCGGCTGCTTCGGTGGGCATCCCCGGAGGGTACGGGCTGGCAGCGGCGGTGGATCTACGACTTCCGGTCGGGAAGGTCGGGTGGTGATGGCGTCCCGGACGTGGGCGTGATGCTGGGGCGCGTGTGTCCGGCCCGGTTAGGGTGGCGATCATGCGCATTGGCATCGTGATCCTGCCGGACCAGCGGTGGACGGAGTCCCAGCGTCGCTGGCGGCAGGTCGACGAGTGGGGCTTCGACCACGCCTGGACGTACGACCACCTGGGTTGGCGTGACCTCGTCGACGGCCCGTGGTTCGACTCGATGGCCACGCTGACCGCCGCCGCCACGGTGACCTCGCGGATTCGGCTGGGCACCCTGGTGGCGTCGCCGAACTTCCGGCACCCGGCCGCGTTCGCCCGGCAGATCACCACGGTGGACGACGTCTCCGCCGGCCGGCTGCTGCTCGGCCTGGGCGCGGGCGGCATCGGCTTCGACTCGGCGGTGCTGGGCGGTGAGACGCTGCCACCGCGTCAGCGGGTCGACCGGTTCGCCGAGTTCACCGAGTTGTTGGACCTGATCCTGCGGGAGGACGGCACCACCTGGCGTGGCGACTGGTTCGCCGCCGTGGATGCCCGCAACAACCCGGGCTGTGTGCAGCAGCCCCGGGTGCCGTTCGTGGTGGCTGCCAACGGGCCACGGTCGATGCGGTTGGTGGCCCGCTTCGGGCAGGGGTGGGTGACCACCGGCACGGGTGACGACGACGACCTGGCGGGTTGGTGGGCCAGCGTGTCGGCGCTGTCCGCCCGGATGGACCGCGTCCTGGCCGAGGCGGGCCGTGATCCGGCCAGCCTGGACCGCTACCTCTCGCTGGACGCGGCGCCGGTCTTCTCGCTCAGCAGCGCACAGTTCTTCGCCGACCAGGTCGGCCGGGCCGCCGAACTGGGCTTCACCGATGTGGTGACGCACTGGCCGCGCGCCAGCAGTTGGTACGCCGGTGACGAGGCCGTCCTGGTGGACGTGGCGACGCGGTTGCTGCCACAACTACGCGGCTGACGTCGGCGCACCCGCCCGCCGGGTCAGGTGCCGAGGTCGCCGCTGGCCACACCGCCCTCGCCACCTGAGACCAGCCGGAAGCGGAGGCACACGATCGGGGTGTCGCCGTCGACCGGCGTGCCGAGCCGCGCCCAGTAGGCCGAGTGCCCGGCCCGCCACTCCTCGATCGAGCGGTCACCCTCGCCTTCGGCGTGGGCGAAGTCCCAGGGCACGTCGGCGAAGCGAACCACGTCGACGCCGGTGATCTCCACGACGCCGGCCAGCGCGTTGTCGTCGTCGACCAGGGCCAGGCGTTCGCCGACGTGCTCCAACTCCTCGCCCTCCTCCGCGTACTCGGCGAGCCGGCCGGCCGTCGCGGTCTTCACACCGGCCAGCACCAGCGTGTTGAGGGTTGCCCGCAACTCGCCGGGGGTGCCGAGGGCGAGGGCGCGCAGTTCACCGATCCGAGGCCACATCCTGCCGAGGCTAGGCCAGCACGGCCCGGACCGCCGCCGCAATACCCGTCGCCCCGCTCAGATCAGCTGACCTGCGTAGCCGGGTGCGGAGAGGAGCAGGTCGTCACCACTGGCCGCGTACGCGTCGAGGATCGCGTCGGCCAGCTTGACCACGTGCTCGTCGCCGTGTCGGGCCGCGCGGGCGAAGACCTCCGCCGGCGTCGCGGGGGTCACGATCGGTGGCGCGATGCCGTCGGCCGGGGCGTACACCGAGGTCATGGCCGCCGTCGCGGCCCAGGCCGCGGTGAGGCTCGGCGCCCACAGACCCCGGTCCAGTGCCGGCAGGGTACGCAGCACGGCGGTCGGCGCGGTGACCGCGTGCACCAGCATGACCGGCGCGGCGTGCCCGAAGCGCAGGTAGTCCAGGCCGGCCCGGTGCACCAGCGAGGTGAGCCCACGCTCCGCCTCGGCCGGGCTCCGCACGGGCCGCAGCGTCGCGAGAGCCGACCCCCATCGGGGTACGCCCGGCAACCGGTCCAGCCGATCCCGGACGCCCCCGGTCTGGTCGTCGATCCGGGGCAGCCCGGCCAGCGCGGCCTCCACGTCGATGTCGTCGGTGCCCGGCCCTCCCGTCTCGCTGGAGAGCAGTTGGTCGGTGCCGGGGATCGGCTGCCAGCGGGCCGCCCAGTAGCCGAGGGCCTGGCCCAACTCGGTGAGCCGCTGTCGGTTCCCGTCGTCCGGTTCGAGCGCGCGGACGGCGTGCCCGACCCGGATCACACCGTGCGTTGCGCCGGCGGCGATGCCCGGCAGCAGCCGGGGCCACCAGGTGCCGAGCACCGCACGCCACGGGTGTTCGCGCAGTTGCCGGTCGAAGTAGGCCAGCCAGTCACCGGCGCGCTTCGGGTCGCCCAGCGCCGACCGCCAGTCGTCGATCGGGTGCAGCCCCCGGGGCAGCTCGTCGAGGCGGCCGAGGTACTCGTCGAGCCAGCGGTGCACCCGGTGCGGGTGCCCGTGCCGGACCAACGCCTCGACGGCCATCGGCCCGTGGTTGGACAGCCAGCCCTGGTATTCCGGGCCGGTGCGGTGCAGCCGCTCGTACGCCTCGTCGAGAACTCCGTCGCTCATCCGCCGATCGTCGGTGCTGAACCTCGCTTCAGGTCAAGCCGGCAGATCCGCGGCGTCGATCAGGCCGGTGATCCGTAGCTCGGCCGCGACCTCGGGCGGGCAGTCCACGGCCACCACGGCGGTGCCCAACACCTCGGCACCGAGTGCGGCGCAGATGTCGTAGAGGGCGCGGAGCTGCGCGCCGGTACGCACCCAGTCGTCCACCACCAGCACCCGGTCGGCGGGGCCGAGGTGCCGGTCCCGTACGGCGAGGTCGACCCGTCGGCCCCGGTAGTCCGGTGGGCTCTGCGCCCAGGTGAGCGGCCCGGCCGGCAGTCGCCCGTCACCGGGTTTGTGGGCGGCCACGAAGCCGACGCCGAGGGCGGTGGCGGCCAACGGCCCGAGCAGCAGCCCGGTGACGGCCGGCGCGAGCACCACCGTGGGCCGGGCGGCCCGGTACGGCGCCACCAGGGCCGGTCCCAGTTCGGCCAGCACCGCCGGATCCCGCCACCAACCGGAGATGTCGCTGACCAGGTGACTCGTGCCGGGGCCGGGGTCGATCCACTGGAACAGGGCGGCCAGGCGTTCGGTCAGGTCGACGGGCATCCGCCCATCCTGCGGCACGGGCGGTGGGCGTGGCGGCACCCGGGCCACCCGGCCCACCCCGGGTCGGATGATCGGCTACACGTACCTGTGCAAATACGGGCATACCACCATGATCACGTTGACTTCGGAAGTGCTTCTCTCGTTACGGTCCGACCCGGTTTGTTCAGACGACGAAAGGACCGGGCCGGTGGCAGGCAAGCACTCCCGTACCCGCATCTTCTCCTCCCCGGCGGGCATCGTCGCCACCGCGGCGGTCGGCGTCGCCCTCGCCGTCGGGGGCACGGTCGGTGCCGTGCAGCTGACCTCCGGCTCCGACCAGTCGGCGCAGACAACGCTCGACCTCACCCCGACCACCGCCGCGAGCAGCCTCACCCCCAGCTCCCCGGCGTTCTCCCCGAGCGTCAGCGCCTCGCCGAGCGCGACCGCCAGCCCGTCGGCGACCCGGTCGCAGCAGGCCGCCTCCCGGGGCAAGGAGCGCACCGCGTCGCCGAAGCCGAAGCCGACCGCCAGGAAGACCACGGCCGCCGCGAAGGTGCTGGAGAGCGGCTCGTGCGGCGCCTCGTTCTACTCCGACGGGCAGCTCACCGCCAACGGCGAGTCGTTCAACCCCGACGCGCTGACCGCCGCGCACAAGACACTGCCGTTCAACACCAAGGTCCGGGTCACCAACCCGGCCAACGGCAAGTCGGTGACGGTGCGGATCAACGACCGCGGCCCGTTCATCGACGGTCGCTGCCTGGACCTCTCCCGGGCCGCGTTCGCCACCATCGCCTCGGTCGACATGGGCGCGCTCACCGTCCGCTACGAGGTCCTCGGCTGACCGGAACTGGCGACGCCGATTCGGCCGGCCGACTGGGCCGGCCGGACAGAACCTTCTCGGACGACGGGTCAGGTTCATTCACCGGTTCACGTGGATCAGGCAAACTGTCCCTCGTACCCACGCGACTCCTCCAGTCGGGCCGTCGCCCGCTGAGCCCCGGATCCCGCGCCGGCCTCGGCGCGGCCCTCGTTCTGCTCGCGATCGTGTCGGCGGTGGAGGCGGCGGACGGCCGGAAGGTGCACTACGTCGCGCTCCTGGCGGCCGCGCCGGTTCTCGCCGCCGCCCTGGCGTCCTGGCTGGTGGTTCTGGGGGTGGGCGTCGCGGCGACAGTGATCGGCGCCGGCTTCGCGCTGGTCGCGCCGAAGGTCTCGTTGGTCACCTCGGTCAACGTTGTCGCGGTCGCGCTCGCCACCGGGTTGGCGGTGGCGGTGGCGTGGGTTCGGCAGCGGCAGGCCGAGCGGATCGTCGAGCTGACCAAGCTCGCCTCGGTGGCCCAGCAGGCGGTGTTGCGCCCGCTCGGGCCGCAGGTCGGCACGCTCTCGGTCGCGGGACGCTACATCTCCTCCACCGCGACGGCCGAGATCGGCGGCGACCTGTACGAGGCGATCGACACGCCCTACGGCGTACGCATGATCATCGGTGACGTGCGCGGCAAGGGCCTGGACGCGGTCCGGCTGGCCAGCATCGTCCTCGGTTCCTACCGGCACGTGGCGTACGAGCGGGCCGACCTGCGGGCCGTCGTCGCCGACCTGGACCGCGCGGTGGCCCGCAACGTCGGCGACGAGGACTTCGTCACGGCGGCACTGGTCGAGGAGCGCGGCGGCACCCTCACGATCGTGAACTGTGGCCACCCCCCGCCGCTGTTGCTGCGCCGGGGTGCGGTGATCCCGCTGGAGCCGCCGGCTCCGGCGCCTCCGCTCGGGTTCATGCCGGTGGTCCGCCCCCGGGTCGAACGCCTGGAGCCCGGGGACCGGCTGCTGTTGTTCACCGACGGCCTCGGTGAGGCGCGGCGGGACGGGGAGTTCTTCCCGACCGCCGACCGGGCCTGGCGACTGCTCGGCCACGGCACGGTCGCCGACGGGCTTGCGTCGCTGGAGACCGCCCTGGTCGAGTGGGTCCACGGTCGGCTCGACGACGACATCGCGTTGGTTCTCATGGAGTACGTCGGTGCCCCTACCGGCGCGGCTGTGGCCGTCCCGAGCTGGGAGGTCGGCGCCGCCGAGAGCTGAACCGGCCGGCCGCGGCGCAGGTGTGTAATCGCCGTCACTTGGGTGATCCGCTTGTCGCTGCCTACCCGCGAGTAATACAGTCAGGGTTACTGATCGGTAACACCTGTCCGGAAGCGGGGCCAGCGAGCATGACCCACTACAAGAGCAACCTCCGGGATCTCGAGTTCAACCTGTTCGAGGTCTTCGGGGCGGACCGGGCGTTCGGCCAGGAGCCGTACTCGGATCTCGACACCGACACCGCCCGCAGCTTCCTCGCTGAGGTCGACCGCCTCGCCCGCGAGGACCTGGCCGCCAGCTACACGGACAGTGACCGCAATCCGCCGGTCTTCGACCCGGCGACGCATACCGCGCCGCTGCCGGAGTCGTTCAAGAAGTCCTACCAGGCATTCATGGACTCCGAGTTCTGGCGCCTGGACCTGCCGCCGGAACTGGGCGGCACCAATGCGCCCCGCGCCCTCTGGTGGGCGCTCGCCGAGCTGGTGCTCGGCTCGAACGCGCCGGTCTGGATGTACGCCTCCGGCCCGTCCTTCGCGCACGTGCTGCACGTCGAGGGCAACGAGCGGCAGAAGCGGTGGGCCAAGCTCTTCATCGACAAGCAGTGGGGCTCCACGATGGTGCTCACCGAGCCGGATGCCGGCTCGGACGTGGGCGCGGGCCGCACCCGGGCGATCCAGCAGCCCGACGGCAGTTGGCACATCGAGGGTGTGAAGCGCTTCATCACCTCGGGTGAGCACGACCTGAGCGACAACATCGTGCACTACGTGCTGGCCCGCCCGGTCGGCGTGGAGGGTGTCGGTGGCCCCGGCACCAAGGGCCTGTCGCTCTTCGTGGTGCCGAAGTTCCACTTCGACGAGACCACCGGCGAGCTGGGCGAGCGCAACGGCGTCTACGCCACCAACGTCGAGCACAAGATGGGCCTGAAGGTCTCCAACACCTGCGAGGTGACCTTCGGCGAGCACGGCGTACCGGCCAAGGGGTGGCTGCTGGGCGACCGGCACGACGGCATCCGGCAGATGTTCATGATCATCGAGTACGCCCGGATGATGGTCGGCACCAAGGCCATCGCCACCCTCTCCACCGGCTACCTCAACGCCCTCGAGTACGCGAAGAACCGGGTGCAGGGCGCCGACCTGATCCAGCAGGCCGACAAGACCGCCCCCCGGGTCACCATCACCCACCACCCGGACGTGCGTCGTTCGCTGCTGCTGCAGAAGTCGTACGCCGAGGGTCTTCGTGCTCTTGTCCTCTACACCGCCACCTGGCAGGACAAGGTCGCGCTGGCCGAGGCCGCCGGCGACGAGAAGGCCACCAAGCTGGCCAAGCGGGTCAACGACCTGCTGCTGCCGCTGGTCAAGGGCGTCGGTTCGGAGCGGGCGTACGAGATGCTCGGGCACGAGGCCCTGCAGACCTTCGGCGGCTCCGGGTTCCTTCAGGACTACCCGCTGGAGCAGTACGTCCGCGACGCCAAGATCGACACTCTGTACGAGGGCACCACCGCCATCCAGAGCCTCGACCTGATCTTCCGCAAGATCGTTCGGGACAACGGCAGGGCCCTGCTCGCGGTCTCCGGTGAGATCCAGGAGTTCATCTCCTCCGAGGCGGGCAACGGCCAGCTCAAGGAGGAGCGGCAGGCGCTCGGCAAGGCGCTGGCCGAGATCCAGAACATCCTCGGCGTGCTGACCGGCTGGCTGGGCGAGGCACAGGGCGGCGACACCCGAGCGCTCTACAAGGTCGGGCTCAGCAGCCGGCGGTTCCTGCTGGCGATCGGCGACCTGGTGGTCGGCTGGCTGCTGCAGCGGCAGGCCGACGTGGCGCTGAAGGCGCTGGCCAACGAGGTCTCCGCCACCGACAAGGCGTTCTACACCGGCAAGGTGGCCGCCGCCCGCTTCTTCGCCCGTGAGGTGCTGCCCCGCATCGGCGCCGACCGGCGGATCATCGAGGGTGCCGACCTCGACATCATGGACCTCCCGGAGGAGGCGTTCTAAGCGTGCCGCGGCACGTTTGACGGTTCCGGGTCGCACCACCCGGCACCGCACCGGCCGGTGGGGCTTCCGCCCCGCCGGCCGTCGCCGTCTCACCCCGGCCGCGGGCACGTATTGGCCGAGCCCGGCCGGGTATGCCGCTGGTGTGGCGGGTAACCGTCGCGTGACCTCGAAAGGGAACGCCCAGAGCCACCGCACGGGGGAGTGCAGCGCACATGGGTGTAGGAAGCGGCATTTTTCTCATCGCGATCGGCGCGATTCTGACCTTCGCGCTCAGAGCCAACGTCTGGTGGATCGACGTACGCGCGGTCGGCTGGGTGTTCATCCTCGCCGGGCTGGCCGTACTGCTGACCACCGTCTGGTTCTGGCAGGACCGGCGCAAGCGGGCCCGAACCCTCATCGTGGAGGAGAACCGGCTGTCTCATCCGACGGCGATGATGCCGCCGCCGCCGGACCCGCCGCCGCCGACCGCGCCGCCGTCCTGATTTCCGGACCACCTGGACGCGTACCCCTGAGCCACCCGCCGATCGTCGGCGGGTGGCTCAGTCGCGTGCGGTGTGTCGGGCCGTGAGCGGCGCTCCCGCCCTACTCAGGTCCGCCCAGCCGAGCGGGCAGCGGTGCACCGCCAGTTCGGCGGTGCGCAACCCCTCAGCGTCGACACCCTCGGGGTCGAGGAGTGCGGAGAGCAGCGATATGCCCGGGTTGTGGGCAATGAGCAGCGCCGTGCGGGCCGTCGGGTCCACCGTGCGGACCAGCGACAACAACTCCTCGGGATGCGCGTCGTACGCGCCCGGCTCATAACGGACGGTCGGGCGAGGACCGGTCGGCCCACCCTCCGGCGGCGAACCCGTCATGCCCATCGCCACCCCGTGCCAGGTCTGCCGGGTGCGTCGGGCCGTCGAGCAGATCACCACGTCGGGCAGCAGCCCATGGTGCGCCAACCAGGCCCCAGCCGCAGCCGCGTCGGCGTTGCCGCGTGCGCTCAGCGGCCGCTCGGCGTCGTCCGCCGCATCGCTGCCCTGCTCGGCCTTCGCGTGCCGCAGCAACACCAGTGTGCGTGTGTCGGGGTCGGCGTCCGTCATGCCCCCAGCTTGCCCGATTGGCGATCTCCGTGCCGGGGTAAGTCGATGGATGCCGCACCCCTACCGACGGCCGCGGCGCGACGTACGCCAGGTTAGAGCCGAGGAGCGAGACATGGGCATTGGTGGCAGCATCTTCTTGATCGCGTTAGGCGCGATCTTCGCGTTCGCAGTGGAAGCCGACCTGGGCTGGCTGGACCTGGCCGTGGTCGGCTGGGTGCTGATGCTCGCCGGTGTCGCCGGCCTGCTCGCCACCCTCTACTTCTGGAGCAGCCGCCGCCGCACGGTGGTCGCCGCGCCGGTACGCGAGGAGCGCGTGGTGGCCGACCGGGTCGTGCCGGTCCAGGACGACCAGGTCATGCGGGAGTACCGCGAGGTGCGTCGGCCGGGCCGACCGGTCTGATCCTGGCCCGCACACTCCTGGGCCCCGCAGCGTCGCGGGGCCCCGGCTCGCGTCTGTACCCAGCGTGCGTGCGCGGAGTGACCGCCGCCACCCCTGCCAAGATCTGCACGCTTTCGGGCAAACTGCTGCCTGAGGCAGCGGACGGAGATCGTGCTCGATCCAGGAAGTAGTGGTCTCGGGTGCGAGCGAGGCCACTACATCCTTGATTGAGCACGATCATGGCGGCTGCCGCCGTGGCGTTTCGGGCCGCGCCCGCGCCCCGGCCGGTTGGGTCAGGCGAACAGTGCGAAGTAGATCGCGATGTGGTGACAGAGCGCCGCCAGCAGCGTGCAGGCGTGGAAGAACTCGTGGTGGCCGAAGACGGTCGGCCACGGATTGGGCCGGCGCAACGCGTAGAAGACCGCGCCGATGCTGTAGATCGCGCCGCCGGCGATCAGCAGCACCAGCGCCGCGACGCCGCCCCCGTGCAGGATCTCCGGCAGCATGGCCACCGCCACCCAGCCCAGCGCCAGATAGAGCGGCGCCGACACCCAGCGTGGCGCGTGCGGCCAGATCACCTTGACCGCCACGCCGGCCAGGGCGCCGCCCCAGACCAGGGCCAGCATCACGGTGGCCGGCCGGGGTGCGAGCAGCATCGCGCAGAGCGGTGAGTACGTGCCGGCAATGAACACGAAGATCATCGAGTGGTCCATCCGGCGCATCACCTGGTAGCCACGCTCTGACCACACACGACGGTGGTACAGCGCGCTCGTGCCGAAGAGCCCGCAGACCGTCAGGCTGTAGATGAGGCAGCTCACCAGGGGTGCCCACCCGGGCCGGGTGGCGGCGATCGAGCAGAGCACGATGCCGCAGACCAGGGCGACGAAGAAGGCGTACGTGTGTAGCCAGCCGCGCATCCGGGGCTTACCGATGTCGACCGGCTTCAGGCGAAGCGGGGCGGAGGTGGTCACCCAGTCAGGTTACGGCACCGTAGGTTACTTGCAAGTAGTGGCGTTGGTGACACCTGGCACCGTCACCGTGAACAACGGATCGGCACAACATCGGCGAGGATGAGCGGATGCGGATCCGACCCGTCGGGGCGCACGCCCTGCTACTCGACTGCACCGCCCCCACCGACATCGCCGAGGCCGGGTCCGACATCCCCGAGGCCGCGATGGTCGAAGCGTGGCGGGCCGAACTGTGGCGGCGTCGGGAGCGGGGCGACCTGGTCGCCGTCGAGATCGTGCCGGCGGCCCGGACCGTCCTGCTCGACGGCCTGCCCGACCCGACCACCACGGCCGAGCAGCTGACCCGATGGGCACCCGTCGTCGCCCCCGCGACCACCCGCCCCAACCAAGCCAACGCCAACGTCGACGAGGCGGCGGACGTGGTCGTACCGGTCTGCTTTGACGGGCCGGACCTGCCGGCGGTGGCGGGGCACTGGGGCGTGGACGTGCCGGCGGTGCGGCACCGGTTGACAAGCACCCGCTTCCGGGTCGCCTTCTGCGGTTTCGCCCCCGGTTTTCCCTACCTGACCGGGCTGCCCACCGAGTTGGCGCTGCCCCGGCTGGCCACGCCCCGTCCCCGGGTGCCGGCCGGCTCGGTCGCGCTGGCCGGCCCGTACGCCGGCATCTACCCGGGCGCGTCGCCGGGCGGCTGGCTGCTGGTCGGCCGGACCGACCTGGTGCTGTTCGACGTGGCCGCCGACCCGCCGGCCCGACTCGGTCCGGGCACCACGGTCCGGATGGTGGCGGCGTGACCCACCCGGGCGCCATCGAGGTGCTCCGGGCCGGAGCGCTCACCACCGTGCAGGACCTGGGCCGGCCCGGCTGGGCACATCTGGGCGTACCCCGGTCCGGTGCCCTCGACCCGGCCGCCCTGCGGCTGGCCAACCGACTGGTCGGAAACCCGGAGCACGCGGCCGGCCTGGAGATCACCCTGACCGGCTGCACCCTGCGGCTGACCCGGGCCAGCACGGTGGCGGTCACCGGCGCCGAGGTCCCGGTCCAGGCGGGCGTTCGGCCCGGTGACACCGGACGCCCGCTCAGCGTGCCGGCCGGGACGGTGCTGCGGATCGGTCCGGCCCGACGGGGCGTACGGAGTTGGCTGGCGGTGGCGGGCGGCATCGACGTGGCACCGGTGCTCGGCAGCCGGGCCACCGACACCCTCTCCGGGCTCGGCCCACCTCCGATGCGGGATGGTGACCTGCTGCCGCTCGGTGATCCGGTCGGCACCCCCGCACCGGTGGACCTGACCGTGTGCCCCACGCCGCCCGAAGAGCTGCACCTGACGTTGGGCCCCGGCCCTCGCGAGGACTGGTTCACGCCGACCGCGTTCGACCGGCTCTTCGGCAGCGCGTACACCATCAGCCCGGTGAGCAACCGGGTCGGCGCGCGGCTCGCCGGCGCGGCGCTGCCCCGCGCGGTCGCCGGCGAACTCCCCAGCGAGGGCATCGTCCTCGGCGCGGTGCAGGTGCCGGCGGACGGACAACCCCTGATCTTCCTCGCCGACCATCCGACCACCGGTGGATACCCGGTCATCGGGGTGGTCACCGACGTGACCCCGCTCGCGCAGGCCCGGCCAGGTACTACCGTCAGATTCCATGGACCTCAACGCTGACCTGGGCGAGGGATTCGGCATCTGGCGACTCGGCGACGACGAGGCGCTGCTGAGCCTCGTCACCTCCGCCAACGTCGCCTGCGGCTTCCACGGCGGCGACCCGTCCACCATGCGGCGGGTCTGCGAGGGCGCCGCGCGACGCGGGGTCGCGGTGGGCGCGCAGGTCGGCTACCGGGACCTGGCCGGCTTCGGCCGGCGGCACATCGCGTACGACTTCGCCGAGCTACGCGACGAGGTGACCTACCAGTTGGGAGCGCTGGACGCGTTCTGCCGGCTGTTCCGCACCCGGGTCCGCTACCTGAAGCCGCACGGCGCGCTCTACCACACGGCCAGCACCGACGAGTCCCAGGCAGCGGCGGTGGTCGCCGCCGTCAGCGCTTACGACCCCGAGCTGCCCGTGCTCTGCCTGCCCGGCTCGACGCTCGCCCAACTCGCCGTCGGCGCGGGCCTGCCGGTGGTCGCCGAGGCCTTCGCCGACCGCGCCTACCTGCCCAACGGGGCGCTGGTGCCGCGCGGCACCCCCGGCGCGGTGATCACCGACCCCGAGCAGGTGGCCGAACGGGCGGCGCGGATGGCCACCGAACGCAGCGTGGTGGCGGTCGACGGCACCGTCATCCCCTGCTCGGTCGACTCGATCTGCGTGCACGGCGACACCCCGGGCGCGGTCTCCGCCGCCGAACTCGTCCGCGCCACCCTGATCGACGCCGACATCACCCTGGCCCCGTTCGCCTGACCGGAGGGGCGCAGCGGGCCCCTCCGATCGGATCAGGCGTCCAGGCCGCGAAGCACCAGCGGCAGCCGGGTCACCGCGCCGTCGACCACCCGGACCGGTACGCCCCAGTCCTGCCGGGTCAGGTGGCACGCCGCGTGCTCGACGTCCGCGTCACAGGTCGCCGCCTGGGCAGTCACCTGGAGCACCCCCGCGGTGACCTCACCGTTGAGCACCAGCCGGCGGGACAGCTCGGTGCCCGTGCCGGCACCGTCCACCAGCAGCTCGGGCGGGGACGCGGAGACCACCAACCTGGTCGACGGCCCGTACGTCTCGTCCAGCTTCTGCCCCGGCGCCGGGGTGAAGACGATGTCCAGCGTGACCTCACCGGCCGCGACGTCGGTCGGCTTGCGTTCGGTGCGGTGCCGAGGCCCGTCCACGGTGCTGGCACCCGCCGCCGAAAGGGCACCGGGCGCGAGCCGGGTCAACCGGTGCGCGGCGGACTCCACCACCAGCACCTCACCGGACGGGGTGAGCACCAGGTCGCTCGGCTCCGCCAACCCGTCGGCGACGGTGGAAACCTGGTTGCTGGCCGGGTCGAAGCGGCGCACCGCGCCGTTGTACGTGTCCGCGATCAGCACCGAGCCGTCCGGCAGCGCGCACACGCCCAGCGGGTGCTGGAGCAGCGCAGTCTCCGCCGGACCGTCCACGTGCCCGAAGTCGAACAGGCCCTGCCCGACGGCGGTGCCCAGCACGCCGTTCTCGACGTACCGGATCGAGCTGGTCTCGCTGTCGGCCACCCAGAGCCGGGTGCCGTCGGCGGACGTGGAGAGCCCGGACGGCTGGGCCATCCACGCCTCGGCCAGCGGGCCGTCGCGCAGCGCCTCCACCGTGGTGCCGGCGTACATGCCGGCGGTCCGCTTGATCGGGTCGAACCACCAGAGCTGGTGGATACCGGCCATCGCGATGATCAGCTTGTCGTCGTACCAGGCCAGGTCCCACGGGGACGAGAGGTCGACGGCGAACGCGTCGTGGGCGTGGTCGTCGACCTCAGCGCGCCACTGCCGCCCACTGCCGGCCACGGTGACCACCTCACCGGACTCCAGCCGTACGCCGCGCAGCAGGTGGTTGACCGTGTCGGCCACCACCAGGTCGTAGCCGGCCACCTCGGCGACATGCGTGGGCAGCAGGCACACCCCCTGCGGCTCGGAGAACGTCGCCGCGGCGGCCGGCCCGTCCGCCCGGCCCCGCTCACCCGAGCCGATCCGACGCACCGGCGTCTCGCCGTCCGGCTCGATCTCGACCAGGGAGTGCCGGGCCGAGTCCGAGACCAGCAGGTTGCCGTTCGGCAGCAGCGCCGCCTTACCCGGGAAGCGCAGCGCGGTCTCCGGTGCCGGCGGCGGGACGTACGGGCCGTTGCCCCGGTGCAGGGTGCCCTTGGCCTCGTGGGTGGCGACCAGCTCGTCGATCAGTCGGGCCAGCCCCTCGGCGTGCCCCTCGCCGGCCATGGTGGCCACCACGTAACCCTCGGGGTCGATCACCGACAGGGTCGGCCAGGCCCGGGCCGCGTACTGCTGCCACATGTCCAGCTCAGGATCGTCGAGTACGGGGTGGTGCACCCCGTACCGCTCAACGGCGGCGGCGAGCGCGTCGGCGTCCTTCTCGTGCTCGAACTTCGGCGAGTGCACGCCGATCACGACGAGCACGTCGCCGTACTTCTCCTCCAGCGGGCGCAGCTCGTCGAGCACGTGCAGGCAGTTGATACAGCAGAACGTCCAAAAATCCGCGATGACGATCTTGCCGCGAAGGTCGGCGAGCTTGAGGTCGCGTCCACCTGTGTTCAGCCAGCCCCGACCGCGCAGTTCGGGAGCCCGTACTCGTGCGCTCATGCACCCATCGTGCCTGACCATCGGGCCGCGCCCGGCCGGAGGGGGCGAGATCTGGTTGTCGCCGACACCACCTGCGGGTACGACGACGGCGGGGCCACGGTTGCCCGTGACCCCGCCGTCGGTGGAGCTACTTCGTGGCCGGCTTCAGGCAGAGCACCCGGTTGGTGCCCTCACCCGGCAGCACCACGTGGGGCTGCGTCGTGTCGGCGCACTTCTCCTTGGCGTCCACCTTCGAGACGATCGTGAACGCGCCCGCCTCACCGCAGTCCGCCGCCGAGGCGCCGCCCTGCCCGGACTGCTTCACGCAGGTGCCGACCGCCGGGTCGAAGGCCGGCGTGTCGTCCCCGCCGACCTTGCCGAGCAGCAGCAGCAAGCCGAGCGGCACCGCCAGGATGAGCACCGCGGCGATCAGCACCGCGGCCAGCACCCGGCCGTTGCGTACCTTCGGCGTCGGTGGTTCCACCTTCGGCGCGTCGGCGTCCGGCTTGAACGCGTCGAACCGGCCCTGGTCCGACTGGCCGGCCTCCTGGCCCCAGGACGGCGCGGGGTGCGACGGTGGCGGGAATGACGGCGGGAAGCCGCCGCCCGGCACCGGTTCGGTCGCCGGCCCGCCGAAGCCCGGCGCGCCGGAGCCCGGGCCACCGAAGTTCGGCGCACCGAAGGTTGCCGCCCCGTTCACGGTGCCAGCACCGGCGGCAGGCGACCCGGGTCCGCCGAACTGGTCCGCCGGCGGCTCGGCACCGGCGTGCGGCCGGGTGCCGTTCACCGGCCTGTTGTTGCCCGGGGCGTCGACGAAGGACGGCACACCGGGTGGGAACGCCGGCGGCGCCGACGGAGCCTCGTTGAACGCGTTCGGTGCGGGCTGCCGCTCGTCGAAGCGCGGATCGGCCGGGGAATCGCCGCCCCAGCCGGGCCAAACCGGCCGCTGCGCCTCGTTCTGCCAGTCGGGCGCGGCCTGCTGCCGTTGCCCCTCGTTCTGCCAGTCGGGGGCGATCTGCCGCTGCCCCTCGTTCTGCCAGTCGGGCGCGGCCTGCCGCGGCGCATCGTTCTGCCACTCCGGAGCACCCTGGCGGTCGGCGCCCGGGTCGCCCTGGAACGCCTCCGGCTCCGGCTCGGCCTCCGGCTCCGGTCGAGCCGGACGGCCGTACACCCGGGGTTGCGGGCTGGCCGTGCCGGTCGGTCGGATGGCCTGGTCGGTCGGGGGCATCACCCGGCTGGCCAGCGGCACCGATGCGCTCGCCGTGGCCCGGGCCGCCGCGCCGGCTGCCGACTCGGCGTCCGGCACCGGTACGACCGCGCGGCCCGCTCCGGACTCCGGAGAGGTGCGCGGGGCGGGCACCACCGCGCCGCTCGCCGAGACGTCCTCGGGGCGGCCGCCGTACTGCGCGGCGGCGTCCGGGGTCTCCCGCTCGGCGTAGGCGGGCTGCTCGGGGATCGGCGCGAACTGGGCCTGCTGCGGGTAGTCGGCCGGCGGGACGGCGGCCAGGCTCGCACCCGGGACGCGCTGCTCCTGCGGAGGCAACGGCACCGCGTTTGCCGGCGAGATGCCCGGCGCGGGCCCGGGCTGGTAGGCCGGTGCCTCGTCGCCCCGGTCCGCCTCCCAACCGCCACGGGACTGGGCGGAAGCTTCGGCCTCCGCGCGACCCCACACCTCACCGGGCGCCCACGGCTCGACCTCCGCCACGCCGCCCGAGTTGCCCTGGGCGGCGTTGTCCGGGCCGGCGGCCCAGTTGGGCGCGCCGTCGCTGGTGGGCACGCTGGCGCTGGCACGGGCGGGGAGGTTGTTCGGCTCTGCGGGGGTCCACCCCGACTGCTCCGGCCGCTCGGTCGGCTGCTCCGGCTGGGAGAGCACCCAGTCGGGCTGCTGCGGGCGGCCCTCGTTGCCGCCCCAGGCGGCCGGCTGCGCGGGCTGGTCCTGCCGCGCGTCGCTGCCCTCGTTCCACCCTGCGGGCTGCGCCTGCTGCTGCTGTGCGGCCCAACCGCCGGAGTGGGCCGGGTCGTCCTGCGCGGGCCAGGTCGTCGTCGGGGCCGGGACCTGGGCGGCGCCACGGGCCGCGTTCGGCTGGGCGGCCTGACCCCAGCCGGGGGCGGGCTGCTCGGTCGCCTCGGCGGCCTGACCCCAGGCCGGTGGCGACTGTTCCGCCGGCGTCCACACCGGCTGGTCGTCCTGGGCGCCGCCGCCGGCGGGCCAGCCACCTTTGCCGGCGGCCTGGTCCTGCTGAGCGCCGCCGGACCAGCCGGCGGCCTGCGGTGAGTCGGATTGCGGAGACTCGGCCCCGCGCCAGTCGGCGGCGGGCGGGTTGGCCTGCGCCGCCGACGCCCCAGCCGCTGGCCGGGTCCTCCTGGGCGGGCCAGGCGGCGGTGGCCGGGGGAACCTGCGCGGCGCCCCGCGCGGCCGGCTGGGCCTGCACCCAGTCCGGCTGCTCAGCGGGGGCGTTCGGGGTCCAGGTCGGCGCGG
>NZ_JAKKFF010000001.1 GCF_022229015.1 Micromonospora foliorum | reverse complement strand
CCTTGTGCGTGTTGTGTGTTGCCGCGGTCACAGCGGGGTGCTGGCGACGCTGTACTGTGTGTGGGTAGTTGTGCCGTCGGTGATCTGGGCAGGTGCTGCCGTCCGGCATAGTGGTTGGCTCTCGACTCAGAGTACCTATCTCAGGCTCGGCGACTCCGGGCTCGTGGTGTCCGTGTTCGGCATCGGCTGCTACAACTTCGGCCGCCAGCTGGATCTCGACGGCACCCGGGCGGTGGTGGACTCCGCCTCTGGACGAGGGCATCACCCTCTTCGACACCGCCGACACGTACGGGGCCGGGCACGGTGAGCGGGTGCTCGGTCGCGCGCTCGCCGGTCGCCGCGACGACGCCGTGATCGCCACCAAGTGGGGTTACACCTTCGACGTGGCCGCTCGGCAGGCCACCGGCGAGGACGCGTCGCCCGCGTACCTGCGCAGTGCCGTGACCGCCTCGCTGCGCCGGCTCGGCACAGACCGGATCGACCTTTACCAGCTGCACCTGGCCGACCTGCCGGTGCCGAGGGCGCAGGCGCTGATCGGGACCTGCGAGGACCTGGTGGCCGAGGGCCTGATCCGCGCGTACGGGTGGAGTACCGACCGCCCCGACCGGGCCGCCGCGTTCGGCCAGGCTGCCGCCGGCGCCACCGCCGTGCAACACACCCTGTCGGTGCTCCGCGACGCCCCCGAGCTGCTCGCCGTCTGCGACAAGTACGACCTGGCCAGCGTCAATCGGGGTCCACTCGGGATGGGGCTGCTCACCGGCAAGTACTCGGCCGGGTCGACACTGCCCCGCGACGACGTACGCGGGCTTGCCCCGGGCTGGTTGGAGTGGTTCCGGGGTGGTCGGCCGGCACCGGAGTGGCTGCGCCGGGTCGGCGCGGTCCGTGCCGCGCTCACCGCCGACGGACGCACCCTCGCCCAGGGCGCGTTGGGCTGGATCTGGGCGCGCAGCGGTCGCACCATCCCGATCCCGGGCTGCCGTACGGTCGCCCAGGTCGAGGAGAACGCCGCCGCGCTGCGCCGGGGCCCGCTGCCGGCGGACCAGTTCGTCGAGGTGGAGCGTCAGCTCGCCGCCGTCCGCACGGCCGCCCTCCGCGACGCCGACCGCCCCCACTGGCCCCGCCCGACCCACCCCACAGTCCACCCCTGAGGGCGGTTGCGGGCCTGAGAGCTGTGCGGGCGCCACAAAGGCCCGATGACAGCCAGGTGCCGGTCGCCGAACTCGGCGGCGAACGCCCACACGGCGAGCTCCACCTCCACGGCCGTCGGCTCATGAGGTGCAGCGTTCTCCTCGGCTGCCATGACGTGGTCCTTCCCGGACCGGACCGACGTCCTGTCCGACGGACCACACCCGGGTCGAACACGGAAATCTCCGCAGTCCCGATCGTGGCCGAGATCGTCGCCTGTCCCGTCCGATGGCCGGGACGGCCATCGGACGCAAGCGCAGGAAATTAGGTCCCATCGGTCATTCCCGATGGGCACTCGTGCATCCGTGACCTTGCGCAACCCTGCATTTACCAGAAATCGGCAAAGATGCATGTCACATCTAGAGAACTGGAGCATGTGTGTCTTCGATGAACAGAAGGAAGCTGATCGCGCTCGGCGCCGGCGCGGTCGCCGCAGTGGCGACCGGCACCGCGGCACAGGCCGCACCGTCCACCGACGGTGCGCTGGCCGCCGCCCCGGCCGCCGCCGACCTCGCAGCCACCCTTCCGGGGGGGTTCACGAGCAGGTACGCGGAGGTCAACGGCGTCCGGCTGCACTACGTCGCCGGCGGGCGCGGGGCACCCCTGATTCTGCTGCACGGCTGGCCGCAGACCTGGTGGGAGTACCACAAGGTGATGCCGGCGCTGGCCACCCGATACCGCGTGATCGCCGTGGACCTGCGCGGTGCCGGCGGCTCCAGCAAGCCGGCGTCCGGGTACGACAAGAAGACCATGGCGGCGGACATCGCGGCGCTGGCCGGGGCGCTGGGCTACACCAAGGTGAACGTCGTGGGTCACGACATGGGGTCGATGGTCGCCTACAGCATGGCGGCGAACCACCCCGCGGTCGTCAACAAGATCGCCATGCTGGACGTGGAACACCCGAACAGCAACTACTACGAGTTCCGGATGCTGCCGGCGCCGGGTGCCCCGTTCCACCCCTGGTGGTTCGCCTTCAACCAGGTGTCACAGCTGCCGGAGCAGCTCATCACGGGCCGGTCCCGCTTCCTCGTCGACTGGATGTTCGACAACCTGCTTGTCAACAAGCAAGCCATCAGCGATTTCGACCGGGCCGTCTACGCCCAGGCATACTCGACTCCGGACGCCATCCGGGGCGGCAACGGCTGGTACAAGGCGCTGGGCCAGGACATTGTCGACAACGAGACGTACGCGCCGGTGACCGTCCCGGTCCTAGGTATCGCCCACGACATCTTCTACCCGAGCTTCGCCGCGACGCTCACCCAGCAGGCCACCAACGTGCAGCTGGTACAGATCGCCAACACCGGGCACTACTTCGTGGAGGAGCAGCCCGAGGCGCTCATCCAGCACCTGAAATCGTTCTTCGGCTGAGCGGGCCGAGCTGAGCTGAGGCTCCGGGCGGGCCGGGTGGGCGACGGCCGATCGAGCCGTCGCCCACCCGGCCCGCACTCCACCGATGCTGTTCGGGCACGGCTGGGCGGTACGAAGTCGGCGTGTCGAGCCGGGCACGGCGTGGGGTCAGGGGGTGTGTTCCTTGCGGGCCTGGTCGGCCAGGTGGGTGGGCATGGGGTCGTGGCGGACGAAGTGGCGGCGGAAGGTGCCGGTGCCGGCCGTCATGGAGCGCAGCTCCACGGCGTACCGAAGCAGTTCGGTGGCCGGCACCTCGGCGCGGACGAGGGTGCGGCCCTCGGTGTCCGGGTCCGGTTCGGTGCCGAGCACCCGGCCACGCCGGCCGGACAGGTCGCCCATCACCGTGCCCACCGAGCCGTCCGGGACCCGGATGGTGACCTCGTCGATCGGCTCCAGCAGGGCCGGCTGGCCACGCTCGGCGGCGTCGCGCAGCGCCAGCGCCCCGGCGGTCTGGAACGCCGCGTCGGAGGAGTCGACGCTGTGCGACTTGCCGTCGACCAGGGTCACCCGCAGGTCCACCACCGGGTGGCCGGCGACCAGCCCGCGCTCCAGTTGGGCGCGGACGCCCTTCTCCACCGACGGGACATAGTTGTGCGGCACCGCGCCGCCGACCACCCGGTCGACGAACTCGAAGCCACCGCCGCGGGGTAGCGGCTCGACCTCGATGTCGCAGACCGCGTACTGGCCGTGGCCGCCGGACTGCTTGACGTGACGGCCGTGACCCTTCGCGGGCACGGTCAGGGTCTCGCGCAGCGACACCCTGACCGGCTCGGTGTCCAGTTCGACGCCGCCGGCGCGCAGCCGGTCGAGCACCACGTCCGCGTGCGCCTCGCCCATGCACCAGAGCACCAGCTGGTGGGTCTCCGGGTTGCGCTCCAGCCGCAGCGTGGGGTCGCCGGCGACCAGGCGGGCGAGGTTGCGGGCCAGGGCGTCCTCGTCGGCGCGGCTCCGGGCGGCGATCGCCACCGGCAGCAGCGGTTCCGGCATCTCCCAGGGGGCGATCAGCAGCGGGTCGTCCCGGGTCGAGATGGTGTCGCCGGTCTCGGCGCTGCCCGACTTGGTGATCGCGCAGATGTCACCGGCCACGCAGAGCGGCACCTCCCGCAGGGTGGCGCCCAGCGGGGTGTAGATGTGCCCGACCCGCTCGTCGGCGTCGTGGTCGGGGTGCCCGCGTTCGGCCATGCCGTGCCCGGAGACGTGCACGGTCTGGTCGGGGCGCAGCGTGCCGGAGAAGACCCGGACCAGCGAGACCCGGCCGACGTGGCGGTCGACGGTCGTCTTGACGACCTCGGCGACGAGCGGACCGGCCGGGTCGCAGCTCAGCGGCGGACGCGGCGAGCCGTCCACGCCGGTCACCGCCGGCAGCTCGTGCTCCAGCGGCGACGGGAACGCGGCGGTCAACACCTCCAGCAGCACGTCCAGCCCGACGCCGGTCTGGGCGCAGACCGGCACCACCGGGTAGAAGTGGCCCCGGGCGACGGCCTTCTCCAGGTCGTCGATGAGCACCTCGTCGCTGATCTCCTCGCCGTCGAGGTAGCGGTCCATGAGGGTCTCGTCCTCGCTCTCGGCGATGATCCCCTCGATCAGCTCGTCGCGGGACTCGTCGATGGCCCGCTGGTGCTCCGGGTCCGGGTCGCGGACGTCGGCGGGGAGCCCGGCGCTGTAGTCGAAGACCCGACGGGTGATCAGACCGAGCAGACCCTCGGTGGACACCCCGTCGTCGCCGAGCATCGGCAGGTAGAGCGGCATCACGTTGTCGCCGAAGAGGCGCTGGCAGAGCGCCACCGTCTCGTCGACGTCGGCGCGGGGCTGGTCCAGTCGGGAGACCGCGACGGCGCGGGGCATGTCGACGGCGGCGCACTCCTCCCACAGCGCGACGGTGGCCGCGTCCATGCCGCCCGCGGCGGAGACCACGAAGAGCGCGGCGTCGGCGGCCCGCAGACCGGCGCGCAGCTCACCGACGAAGTCGGCGTACCCGGGGGTGTCCAGCAGGTTGACCTTGATGCCGTTGTGCAGCAGCGGCGCGCAGGACAGGCTGACCGAGCGCTGCTGGCGTACGGCGGCGGGGTCGTGGTCGCCGACCGTGGTGCCGTCGACCACGGTGCCCGCGCGGCCGATCGTGCCGGTCGCCGCGAGCAGCGCCTCGACCAGGGTGGTCTTGCCCGCCCCGGAGTGCCCGACGAGCACCACGTTGCGAACCCGCTCGGGCTCGGTCACCACCGGCGTGCCGCCGGTGGAACCCTTCTCTTGACTCTTCTGCGCCATGGGGCGCACCTCCCTCAGCCGGTGGTGGTGGCGACCGCCGCGCGACGGGAAGCGGCCCGGGGCGAGTGCGCGGCGATATCCTCCGGTGGTCTGCTGCACAGCGGGAACGGGACGGGCGGACGGGTGAGCTGGCTCACCTTCCGGCTCGATCTCACACCCGTTGCCGGATAGGCACAAGCCTCCCCCGGGCGGGTCGGCGGTACCGTCCGTATCGCCGGAGCTGGGCGGACCGTTATCGTGGGGACCGCCATGGCGAAGATCTTCCAAGTGTCGGCCCGCGCGGGGATGACCCGCGTCGTCGAGCCGATTGCCCGCGCCCTGCTGCGCGCGGGCGTCACCCCCAATGCCGTCACCGTCGCGGGCACCGTTGGTGTGCTCGTCGGCGCGCTCGGCCTCGGTGCTCGCGGCCATCTGGTCGCGGGCGCGTTGATCGTCACCCTGTTCGCGCTCACCGACCTGCTCGACGGGACGATGGCCCGGATGAGCGGCGGCTCCACCAAGTTCGGGGCGTTCCTCGACTCAAGCATGGACCGGGTCGCCGACAGCGCCGTCTTCGGCGCGGTCGCGTACTGGCTGGCCACCCAGGGCGACCACTCCGGGGTGGCCGCCGCGCTGGTCTGCCTGGCCGCCGGCGGCCTTGTCTCCTACGTCAAGGCCCGCGCCGAAGGGCTCGGCATGACCTGCAACGTGGGCATCGCCGAGCGCACCGAGCGGCTGCTGATCGTCGGGGTCGGCGGGATCCTCACCGGTGTCGGTGTCGACCCGGCGTTGGAGATCGCGCTCTGGCTGCTCGCCGCCGTGTCGATCTTCACGGTGGGGCAGCGGATGACGCACGTCTACCGCCAGGCCCAGCAGCTCCAGCCGGACGGCCAGGCGTGAGCGGCGTGCCGGCGAGCTGGCGTCGGACGACCGGCGGCCGAGTCGCGTGAACCTCACCGAGCTGGGCTACGTCGCCGGGTGGCGGGTGGTCCGCGCGCTACCGCGGCCGTTGGTGGCGGCGGCGTTCCGGGCGGGCGCGGACCGCGCCCACCGCGCCGGCGGCGGGGGTACGGCCCGACTGCGCGCGAACCTGCGCCGGGTGGTCGGCCCGGAACTGCCCGACACCGAGTTGGACGATCTCGTCAAGCGCGGGTTGCGCTCGTACGCCCGGTACTGGATGGAGGCGTTCCGGCTGCCCGCCCTGAGCCGGTCGCAGATCCTGTCCGGTTTCCGGCTCGACGGCGCTGAGCTGCTCGCCGCCGACGTGGCCGCCGGTCGGGGCGCGGTGGTGGCCCTGCCGCACGCCGGTAACTGGGATGCCGCGGGCGCCTGGGTGGCGGCCACCGGTTGGCCGATCACCACGGTCATGGAGCGACTCAAGCCGGAGGGCGTGTACAAGCGTTTCCTGGCCTTCCGGGCGAGTCTGGGAATGGAGATCCTGCCGACCCACGGGGGGCCGCGTCCGGCGTTCGACGTGCTGCTGGACCGGCTCCGGGCCGGTGCGGTGGTGCCGTTGCTGGCCGACCGGGACCTCTCCGCCCGGGGGGTGGAGGTGGATTTCTTCGGTGGGAAGACCCGGATGCCCGCCGGGCCGGCGTTGCTCGCGCTGCACACCGGTGCGCCGCTCTACGTGGCCTCGCTGTGGTACGAACCGGATGCCGCCTGTGCGTCGCTGGCTGGTCCGTTGCCGGTGCCGGGCCCCGAGGTGGGGCCACTGGACCAGCGGGTCCGGTCGCTGACCCAGCTGATCGCCGACCGTCTGGCGGCGGGTATCGCCCAGCATCCGGAAGACTGGCACATGTTGCAGCGGATGTGGCTGGACCAGGCGAGGTCGGGGGAGGGCGCGGCGCTGCCCTCGTCGGCCTCCGGCCCGGCCTGAGGAGGTGGGCACGTTGAGGTGGTGTCCCGCAGCCGCGGACGGGGGGCGCTGACGCATGCGGATCGGCATCGTGTGCCCGTACTCCTTCGACGTGCCCGGTGGGGTGCAGAACCACGTCATGGACCTCGCCGAGGCGCTGATCGCGCTCGGCCACGAGGTCAGCGTGCTCGCGCCGGCCGACGAGGATTCGCCGCTGCCGGAGTACGTGGTGTCCGCCGGGCGGGCCGTCCCGCTGCCGTACAACGGTTCGGTGGCCCGGATCGCGTTCGGCCCGGTGTCGACCGCCCGGGTGCGCCGGTGGATCACCAACGGCGACTTCGACGTGCTGCACGTGCACGAGCCGCTCACGCTGAGTCTGTCGCTGCTGGCCGTGCTCTCCGCCCGTGGCCCGGTGGTGGCCACGTTCCACACCGCGATGACCCGTTCGCGGGTCCTCGCCGCGGCCCAGGGTGTGCTCCAGATCGTGTTGGAGCGGATCACGGCCCGGATCGCGGTGAGCGCGTTGGCCCGCAAGGTGCAGGTCGAGCACATGGACGGCGGCGCGGTGGAGATCCCCAACGGGGTGGCGGTGGCCAAGTTCGCCGACGCCGAGCCGTTGCCGGGCTGGCCGGGGGAGTGCGCGACCGGCACCGGCGGGACACTCGGCTTCCTGGGCCGGTTCACCGAGGCGCGCAAGGGCTTCCCGGTGCTGCGCGACGCGTTCGTGGCGTTGGCCGCCACCCGGCCCGGTCTGCGGTTGCTCGTCGCCGGCCCGGGTGACCCCGACGACCTGTACGACCAGTTCCCCGCCGAACTGCACGAGCGGATCACGTTCCTCGGCCTGGTCAGCGAAGCGGACAAGGCGCGCATGCTGCGCAGTGTGCACCTCTACGTCGCCCCGAACACCGGCGGCGAGTCGTTCGGCATGATCCTCACCGAGGCGCTGGCGGCGGGCACGACGGTGGTCGCCAGCGACCTGGACGCGTTCCGGCGGGTGCTCGACGGTGGGCGGGCCGGTCGGCTCTTCCCCACGGGTGACCCGGTGGGGCTGCGTGGGGTGCTGAGCGAGCTGCTGGACGACCCGGCCGGGCGGGCCACGTTGAGTGCCTGCGGTGATCAGGTGGTCGCGAATTTCGACTGGCCGGTGGTTGCCCGCCGCGTTCTGGAGGTATACGCAGCGGCGATCGAGGCAACCGACGGGCGGGTCATCGACCAGGAATGGGTGGGGCTGGGCTGAGCCGGTGTGACGGATGGTGCGGTGCTGACCGGTGGGACCGGTCCGGCCGCGCCCAATCGGACGAAACGGAGCAGCACTACGATGCCGCACATGTGGTGGGTGGTGGCCGCGAGCGTGGTCGTGGGGCTGGTCGCGGCGTACCTCATCTGGACCGCCGGCCGGGTCGAACGACTGCAGGGCCGCGCGGAGCTGGCGGCCCGGGCCCTCGACGCCCACCTGCTGCGCCGCGCGGCGGCGGCAGCGGTCCTGGCTGAGCGGCGTTTCGGCGTCGAGCTGTACGCGGCGGCCCGGATCGCCCTGGACGCCAGCCCGGACGAGCGGGAGGCGGCGGAGAACGACCTCACCCGGCAGTTGCGCGGCGTCCAGTTGGACCCGGGCGACCCGGACTGCGCGGCGGTCATCGCCGCCAGTCGCCGGCTCGCGTTGTCCCGGCAGGTGCACACCGACCTGGTCCGGGACGCCCGCTCGGCGCGCAGCCGGCCGCTGGTGCGCCTGTTGCGGATGGGACGGGGCCGGGAGTGGCCGCGCTACTTCGACATCGACGACCCGACCCTCGTCGTCCCGGCGGACGTCCCCGCGGCCTGACCTCCGACGGTCGCCCTCTGCTCCCAGGCCGGCGGGCGGGCCGGTGACCAGGGCCACAGTGCAGGCCACCGGGGGTCTGATTGGCTGTCGGTACGGCGTTGCACCGCGCGTAGCATTTTCGCTGCCACCCCCAGAGCACGTCCAAGGAGCGATGACCCGTGCCCGAAAACACCGCGTCGAACACCGGTACCGCCCCCGTCGTCGGCACCGCCCGCGTGAAGCGTGGCATGGCCGAGATGCTCAAGGGCGGCGTGATCATGGATGTCGTCAACGCCGAGCAGGCCAAGATCGCTGAGGACGCCGGCGCCGTCGCGGTGATGGCCCTGGAGCGGGTGCCCGCCGACATCCGCGCGCAGGGCGGGGTGTCCCGGATGAGCGACCCCGACATGATCGACGGGATCATCGAGGCGGTCTCCATCCCGGTGATGGCCAAGGCCCGCATCGGTCACTTCGTGGAGGCGCGGATCCTCCAGTCGCTCGGCGTGGACTACGTCGACGAGTCCGAGGTGCTGACCCCGGCCGACTACGCGAACCACATCGACAAGTGGGCGTTCACCGTGCCCTTCGTCTGTGGCGCGACGAACCTGGGCGAGGCGCTGCGCCGGATCACCGAGGGCGCGGCGATGATCCGTTCCAAGGGCGAGGCGGGCACCGGTGACGTCTCCAACGCCACCACCCACATGCGGAAGATCCGTCAGGAGATCCGCCGGCTGTCCTCGCTGCCGGCCGACGAGCTGTACGTCGCGGCCAAGGAGCTGCAGGCCCCGTACGAGCTGGTCAAGGAGGTCGCCGAGAGCGGCAGGCTGCCGGTGGTGCTGTTCACCGCGGGCGGGATCGCCACTCCGGCCGACGCGGCGATGATGATGCAGCTCGGCGCGGAGGGTGTCTTCGTCGGTTCCGGCATCTTCAAGGCGGGCAACCCGGCTCAGCGGGCCGCCGCGATCGTCAAGGCGACCACCTTCCACGACGACCCGGACGTGCTGGCCAAGGTGTCCCGGGGTCTCGGCGAGGCGATGGTCGGCATCAACGTCGACGAGATCCCGCAGCCGCACCGCCTGGCCGAGCGCGGTTGGTGAGGTCGGCGCCCGTCAGGGCTGAGGACGGTCGACGCGCCCCGCCGGGGCGGCGTGACATGGAGAGGAACGGTGCGAACGTGACGGCACCCGTGATCGGTGTGCTCGCGCTCCAGGGCGACGTCCGCGAGCACGTGGCGGCGCTCGCCGCGGCGGGTGCGGACGCCCGCCCGGTCCGCCGTCCGGCGGAGCTGGACGCGGTCGACGGCCTGGTCATCCCCGGCGGGGAGTCCACCACCATGAGCAAGCTCGCCGACATCTTCGAGATGCGCGAGCCGATCGACAAGCGGATCGCCGACGGTATGCCGGTCTACGGCTCCTGCGCCGGCATGATCATGTTGGCGACCGAGGTACTCGACGGCCGACCCGACCAGCGGGGTTTCTCCGGCATCGACATGACCGTCCGGCGCAACGCGTTCGGCCGGCAGGTCGACTCGTTCGAGGCGCCGGTGACGGTCGCCGGGGTGCCGGGCGAGCCGTTCCACGCGGTGTTCATCCGCGCGCCCTGGGTCGAGCGGGTCGGTGCCGGCGTCCAGGTCATCGGGGTGGTGACCGGCGGTCCGGCCGCCGACCGGATCGTGGCGGTCCGACAGGGCAACCTGCTGGCCACCTCGTTCCACCCGGAGCTGACCGGTGACCTGCGGGTGCACGCGTACTTCGTGGACCTGGTCCGCGCCGCGTCCTGAACGGCGGGCGGCCGGGCCGGGCTGTCCATGATGTTCGCCGCGGTCGTGACCAGGGCCGGGGGTTTTTGCCCCGTCTGCCCTGGTCCGCGGGGGCCGGGTGGCCGTGCCGCGCGCGGTGCATGACAGCGACCGGGGGGACGTCGGTAGGATTGCGGAGATTCGGCAGGGCCATCTGCCCGCCACGGCTTCCACCAGAGCTGACCGGCACCTCCGCGTGCGCCGGTGGGAGCGGGGCGTGAGCGGTGCGGTCGATGCAGACGGCGGGTAGCAACGGAGGTAGAAGATGTCCGGCCACTCAAAGTGGGCGACGACCAAGCACAAGAAGGCCGTCATCGACGCCAAGCGCGGCAAGATGTTCGCCAAGCTGATCAAGAACGTCGAGGTGGCCGCTCGGATCGGCGGCGGCGACCCCACCGGCAACCCGACGCTCTTCGACGCCATCCAGAAGGCGAAGAAGAGCTCGGTGCCGAACGACAACATCGATCGCGCCGTCAAGCGCGGCTCCGGCCTGGAGGCCGGCGGCGCCGACTGGCAGACGATCATGTATGAGGGGTACGGCCCGAGCGGCGTGGCCATGCTCATCGAGTGCCTCACCGACAACCGCAACCGCGCGGCGACCGAGGTGCGCACCGCGCTGACCCGCAACGGCGGCTCGCTCGCCGACGCCGGCTCGGTGTCGTACATGTTCTCCCGCAAGGGCGTGGTGATCGTCCCGAAGGAGGGCACCAGCGAGGACGACGTGATGCTGGCCGTCCTGGACGCCGGCGCCGAAGAGGTCAACGACATCGGCGAGGCGTACGAGGTGGTCTCCGAGCCGACCGACCTGATCCCGGTGCGGACGGCGTTGCAGGACGCCGGCATCGAGTACGAGTCGGCCGAGTCGTCCCTGATCCCCAGCGTCAACGTGCCGTTGGACGAAGAGGGCGCCCGCAAGATCTTCAAGCTGATCGACGTCCTGGAAGACTGTGACGACGTCCAGAACGTCTACGCGAACTTCGACATCAGCGACGACGTGATGGCGGCGGTCGACGCCTGAGTGGCAGTGGTCGGTGCGGCATGACGGCGACGCGGTCGTGCCGCCCCCCGGCCTGGTGGTCGACCCGGTAACGGGTCCGCCGGGCGGCGAACGAGGAGGTGCCGGAGTGGTGGCGGACCGGTTCGCTCCCGGCGACATCGTCGTGCGCCGTGAGGTGCTGCGCGGCGAGGTCTGGTTCGGCTGCCCGACGATCTGCGTCGAGGATTCGCCCGACCTGCTCGCCCTCTACCTCCCACCGGGAGCCGAGTTCGGCTTCCCGGAGACCGGCGTCTTCCCGTGCGGACGGCACCCGTGGGAGACCGCCGGGCACCGCTCCTGGTCCGGGCACGGCAAGCTGATGCTGCAACGCCCCGGTGAGGCGCACTCGATCGACGTGTTCTGGACCGGGCCGGGCCGCGACTTCGCCGGCTGGTACTTCAACCTCCAGGACCCGGTGCGGCGTACGCCGGTCGGGGTGGACACCCTGGATCACGAGCTGGACCTGTGGTGGGCCGCGGACGCCGACCGGTACGTCTGGAAGGACGTCGAGATGTTCGCCCAGCGCCTCGTGGAGGGGCGCTACCCGGGTATGGGGGACGCCATCCAGGCCGAGGGCGACCGGATCGCCGCCCTGCTCGACGGCGGTGAGCGCTGGTGGGACCCGGCGTGGGCCACCTGGCAGCCCGACCCCGCCTGGACGGCGCCTCCGCTGCCCGCCGGCTGGGACCGGGTGCCACCCGCGCGCTGAGCCGGAACGCCGGTCCGGCCGGTCAGCCTGCCGGTCGGGGGTCGACCAGGAACACCTGGTCCGCGCCGTTGGTGCACGGCTCGACCAGCGCCTCGGCCGACACCTCGGTGTCATCGTCGCGGAGCCCCACGCACAGGTCGGTGCCGCTCGGCCTGATCCGGTACGAGGTCGGCGCGGGTACGGTCGGCTCGAAGCGGAACAGCTGCGACGGGTTGCTGTCGCTGCACTTCGTGAAGGGTTCGAGCAAATTTCGACCGGGATCCTCGCTGCGGATGGTGAGGCAGCCCGGCCCGTGCACCGGGTGGCTCCACTTGATGAAGTACAGCCCGCCGGCTGCCGGCTCCAGGTAGGTGTCCGGTGGGGTGGCGTCCACGCAGGGACGCTGGACCGCCACCTCGTGCGGGTACTGCCTGGTGCGCTCGCGCCCCTCGGTGAGGCACAGTTGCGGGTTGCGGGCGGGGTGGATCCGGCTCAGCCGCGCGTCCGGCCCGATCGTCGGGCTGGCGTCCGCCTCGGGGCTGGCGTCATCGTCCGGGCTGGCGCTGGCCGAGGGGACGCCGGAAACCGCCGGGGTCGGGCCGCCACGTTGACCCGTCGGCGGTACGTCGTCGGGTCGCTGGATCCAGGCGACCACGCCGACCGCGGCCAGTAGCACCCCGACGACGAGAAACGCCAGCGGTGCGCGCCGGGCGAACCACCGCGCTCGTGCCGGTGCGGCACGTTCCTCCGCCGCCGCGTCGACCGCCGAGCCGTCCGCTGTGCTGCCGTCGGCCGGCTGGTCCGACACGGGCGACGTCGGCGCGTACGCGTTCACCGCGATCCGGTGTCGCGCCCGTAGCCACGTCTCGACCTGATCCTCGGCGCCGCAGGCCCGAACGAACGCGGCCACCACCTCGGGCCGCGGCAGTGTGGACCGGCGCAGGATGTCGGCCGCGGTGCTGCGGGCCAGCACGTCACCCGCCGACGCGGCACGCTGCTCCAGTTGCCGGTAGGTGAGCCCCGAGCGGTCCTTGAGCTGGCGCAGCATCTCGACGAACCCGGCCGGGTCGGACGCGTCGTCCGGGCGTAGCTCCCCCGTGGTCATCGCCCGATTCTCCAGACACCGCGGACGCGGGGGCAAGTCGGGTCCCAGCGACTGTCCGAGATGGTCGGACAGGATCCGGACATGGCGCCCTGAGCTGCCCGGACAGCGCACCCCGGCGGCCAGGGCATTGTCCTCGCCCGCCGGCTTATCTAGCGTCGACGCTCGATGGCCGCGCCGTTGGGCGGGGTGCGGCCGTCGGGCTCGGACCGGTACCGGTGCGCGCCCGACCAGATCGACGACACGGGGAGAATCGGTGGATGACGCTACCCGGGATCCGGTGCCGCAGGCGGCCACGGCGGGGGAGTACGTCGCGTTGCTGCGGGACGTGCGGAGGTGCTCGGGCCTGACCTACCGGGAGATATCCCGGCGGGCCTCGGCGGCCGGGCACTGGCTGCCGGCGAGCACGCTCGCCACGATGCTGGGGCGGATCACCCTGCCCCGGGAGCGCACCGTGGTGGCGATGTTGGCGGCCTGCGGGGTGCCCGACATCGAACGGTGGGTGGGGATGCGGCGGGACATCGAGGCCCGCCTGAGCGAACGGGACCGGTGGGAGACACCGGCGTCGCCGACCACCCTGACGCCCGCCGCCAGCCAGCCCGTGCCGGCGGAGCCGCTCCCGCAGGCTGGCCCTGCCCCGTCGGCGGAGCCCATCCCGCCCGCCGAGCCGACGTTGCCCGCCGACCCTACCCCAGTTCGGATGAGCGTCGTGTAGGGAACGAGTGCAGCTCGCGGGGTTCGCCGTACCATTAAAACAATATCGATCGTTGGACTCAGTTGCCGCTAATATCAGTTCTATATTCGTAGGTGTGACGGCGGCTGTACACTTGTCTGTTGCTCGATGAGTAGTGCTATCTCACTTGTATACTCCAGTACTGACATCAGT